>NZ_JBFTNK010000011.1:0-175717 GCF_056397445.1 Neorhizobium sp. 05N33
CCGGCGCCACACTTCAACCATGAAGGGTTACGTCTACATTCTCGCCTCTAAACGCAATGGTACGCTGTATATCGGCGTGACGCGCGATCTCCCCGGCCGCCTTTACGAACACCAGAACGAACTCACACCCGGCTTCACGTCGAAATACGGGGTCAAGACGCTCGTCTGGTTCGAGGAATACGACCTCCTTGTCGACGCGATCACCCGCGAGAAGACGATGAAGAAATGGTCGCGGAAATGGAAACTCAATCTGATCGAGGAACGCAATCCGGATTGGGAGGACGTCGCCTCGCATCTGCATTCGTTATGAAGTCGTTGGGGCAGAGTCCCCGCCGCGCAGACGCGCGGCCGCTGGATTCCTGTGACAAGCACAGGAATGAGGGTGGTTTAGGCCCAAGCCTTCACTCCAAATCCGATGTGTCTTCGGAAGCTAGTTTCGAGGTTGCTTTTGCAAAGAGGAACCCAGGTCTGAGGCGTTGCAGATAATCGCGGACAGCTCCCCTATCTCCCTCATTCCTGTGCTCGTCACAGGAATCCAGCCGCGCCGCGTCGGCGGAGCGAAAGACTCTTCCAGCGCATCTTCCCTGCCAAGAAACCGGGGGCGATTCCCCTGCCCCGTGAAAACGACCCAGCCCCTTAGCCACATTCACGTCCCCGTCCATCCCAGCCTCCCCAAAAGGCCCTTGGGCGGTAAAGCGGCCCCCGACTCCGGTTCGGCCAGCTTCGCGCAGGTTAGGAGGAATAGCGCGGTGGTCAGGCGGCGTGCTCGCATATTATCTCCGGCTCTGATCCATGCCGCGCGGACAGGAGAATAAAATGGTTTCCAGCATTAATTCCATTCGGATTTGGTCCTCTCAGGCAGCTCTCAACGCATTCAAAGATGTCTCCGACAACAGGACGCCGGGCAGCTCGACGTCCGGCTCGTCCTCCTCGTCGCTTGCCGACATGCTGTTCCCGGGCAGCAACGGCGGAGACGACTATGAGGACGACAAGATCGCGGCGCTGATCGCCTCGCTGCAGCGGACGATGAACGGCACCGCGCCAGACGAGACGGCCGGCGACGGATCGGTCGGCGACATGTCCAGCAAGGCATTCATGAAGGCGTTGCAGGAGAAGCTGGACGCGCTGAAGGCGAACCCCGACAGCAAGGCGATGGCCGAGGCGATGCAGAAAGCGCTCGACGCCGGCACACTGAAGCTGACCGACGCGGTCGCCGGCGACCAGATCACCGCCTGGGATATTACCGACGGCAAGCAGACCTCGACCGGCGTCACCTCGGTCGACAAGTCCGACTGGACCCAATTCCTGAAGGACCGCCTGACGCGGGACGACGGCGGCAAGTTCGTGCGCAACGCCGACGGCAGCTATATCGAGAAGGCGACCGGGGCCAGCTCCTATTTCGGCATGGTCGGCGAGGCCTATTATTACATTTCCTGGCCGACGCCGGCAGCGACCACCAAGCCCGCCGCAGGCGCCACGCCCGCCGCCTCCGCCAGCACCAAGTGACACGACAGGCCAGGGCCGGGCGAAAATCCCGCCCGGCCTTCCTTCCGTCTTCCGCCCGGCCTTTGAACTTTCACGAAACCGTCATTGCAACATCCGCCGCCGAACCTTATGTGCGGGAGGCGTTTTGACGCGCCCGTTATCGGGACAGTCGTATTTGGGAACGCCTCTCATCCGCCTGCGTCCTGCGGATCCTCCCCTCCCATTTGAACGGGAGAAGGACGCAAGCCGCCGGCTTTCTGCTTCCCCCAGCGATGGTGCGGGACGCTTGAGGCCAGCGGCTTTTCGTGCCGAGGGTCGGAGCGAGAGGCAATTCCATATGCGGCTGACCCGCGCCCGCTCCGGAGACATCGATGGCGAATACCAAGAAGACCATTTCGGCGGATGCCAGCAATCCGCTCGGCACGCTCGTCAACCTGTGGCCCTATATGTGGCCGGAAGGCCGCGCCGATCTGAAGGCCCGGGTCATCTGGGCGACCTTCTATCTGTTCCTCGCCAAGTTCGTGCTTCTGACGGTACCCTATTTCTTCAAATGGGCGACGGATGCGCTGAACGGCAAGCTGGACATGGCGGGCGTGCTGCCCGCCTTCCTGCTCGGCGCCGTGGTGCTGGTCATCGCGCTCAATTTCACCCGTATCCTGCAGGTCGGCTTGAACCAGCTGCGCGACGCGCTGTTTGCTTCGGTCGGGCAATATGCCGTGCGCCAGCTCGCCTACCGCACCTTCGTGCACATGCACCAGCTGTCGCTGCGTTTTCATCTGGAGCGCAAGACCGGCGGCCTGTCGCGGATCATCGAGCGCGGCACCAAGGGCATCGAAACGATCGTCCGCTTCACAATCCTCAACACCGTGCCGACACTGCTCGAATTCCTGCTGACGGCGGTGATCTTCTGGGTCAGCTACGGCTTCTGGTATGTCGCGGTGACGGCGATCACGGTGGCGCTCTACATCTGGTTCACGGTGAAGGCCAGCGACTGGCGCATCGCCATCCGCCGCTCGATGAACGACAGCGACACGGACGCCAATACCAAGGCGATCGATTCGCTCCTCAATTTCGAGACGGTCAAATATTTCGGCAACGAGGAGATGGAAGCCAGGCGGTTCGATTCGTCGATGGCGCGTTATGAGAAGGCTGCGACCGACGTGTGGACCTCGCTCGGCTGGCTGAACTTCGGCCAGGGCGTGATCTTCGGCCTCGGCACGACCGTGATGATGGTGATGTCGGCGCTTGCCGTGCAGCGCGGCGAACAGACGATCGGCGACTTCGTGTTCGTCAACGCTCTGCTGCTGCAGCTTTCCGTGCCCCTCAACTTCATCGGTTTCGTCTACCGCGAAATCCGCCAGGGCCTCACTGATATCGAGCAGATGTTCGAACTCCTGGAAGTGCAGCCTGAGGTCGTCGACCGGCCGGATGCCAAACCGCTCGACATCGCCCAAGGGTCGATCTCCTTCAAGGACGTGCATTTCTCCTATGATGCGGCCCGGCCGATCCTGAAGGGCGTCTCCTTCGACGTGCCGGCCGGCAAGACGGTGGCGATCGTCGGGCCATCCGGCGCCGGCAAGTCGACCATTTCGCGCCTGCTCTACCGGTTCTACGACATCCAGGACGGCTCGATCACCATCGACGGGCAGGACGTGCGCGACCTGACGCAGCATTCGCTGCGCGCGGCAATCGGCATGGTGCCGCAGGATACCGTGCTGTTCAACGACACGATCGCCTACAACATCCGCTACGGCCGGCCAAGCGCCAGCGAGGAAGAAGTGCTGGCCGCCGCAGACGTGGCGCAGATCGGCCACTTCATCAGCGCTCTGCCGGACGGTTTCGAAACCAAGGTCGGCGAGCGAGGCTTGAAACTGTCCGGCGGCGAGAAGCAGCGCGTGGCGATCGCCCGCACGGTGCTGAAAGCCCCGCCGATCCTGATCCTCGACGAGGCGACCTCGGCGCTCGACACCACGACCGAGCACGAGATCCAGTCGGCACTCGACGTGGTCTCCAGGAACCGCACGACGCTGGTGATCGCCCACCGGCTTTCCACCGTCATCGGCGCCGACGAGATCATCGTCCTGCGCGACGGGCTGATCGCCGAGCGCGGCACGCACAGTTCACTGCTCGAACAGAACGGGCTCTACGCCTCGATGTGGAACCGCCAGCGCGAGGCAGTGCAGGCGGAAGAACAGCTGCGCAAGGTGCGCGAGAGCGACGACCTCGGCGTCGTCCTGCGCGGCGTTCCGGCGGCGGAATAGGCCGGTGGCGGGCACGAACTCCAAAGCAGGAAGATC
Source organism: Neorhizobium sp. 05N33 (assembly GCF_056397445.1). NCBI lineage: Bacteria > Pseudomonadati > Pseudomonadota > Alphaproteobacteria > Hyphomicrobiales > Rhizobiaceae > Neorhizobium > Neorhizobium sp. 05N33. Next base: position 3,783 of record NZ_JBFTNK010000011.1, read on the forward strand.
TCAACGATGAAACGATACCTCACTCCCCGCATGCTCGTCCTCGGCAGCGTCGCTGTCGCCTATATGCTGGTGCTGATCTTCTTCGGCTCGCCGCTGCTTGCCTTCACCACCTGGATGGGCTGGGTCGATCCGCAGGCGGCACGGTAAGCGGACGCACTGTTCACAGGGCGGCGACTGTTCATGTCGCGGTCGAGATGCCATCTAATGTGTAACTTCAGACACAGTAAATTCACGGTGGTAACATTATGAAAAAGATCGGCTTTCTCTCCTTCGGACACTGGACCCCCTCGCCGCAGTCGCAGGCGCGGTCGGCATCCGATGTCCTCCTGCAATCCATAGACCTCGCGGTAGCGGCCGAGGAACTTGGTGCCGACGGCGCCTATTTCCGCGTCCACCATTTTGCGCGGCAGCTCGCCTCGCCCTTCCCTCTGCTTGCCGCCGTCGGTGCACGCACGAAGCGCATCGAGATCGGCACCGCCGTCATCGACATGCGTTATGAAAACCCGCTCTACATGGTGGAAGACGCAGGCGCCGCAGACCTGATTTCCGGCGGACGCCTGCAGCTCGGCATCAGCCGCGGCTCGCCGGAACAGGTGATCGACGGTTTCCGCTATTTCGGCTACCAGCCGGCGGAAGGCGAGACCGACGCGGATCTTGGCCGGCGCCATGCGGAAGTGTTCTTCGACGTGCTGCGCGGTGAAGGTTTCGCCAAGCCCAATCCGCGGCCGATGTTCCCCAACCCGCCCGGCATGCTGCGCCTGGAGCCGCATTCGGCGGGCCTGCGCGACCGCATCTGGTGGGGTTCGAGCTCCAACGCGACCGCCGTCTGGGCCGCCAAGCTCGGCATGAACCTGCAGAGCTCGACGCTCAAGACCGACGAGAGCGGCAAGCCGTTCCACATCCAGCAGGCCGAGCAGATCCGCATCTACCGCAAGGCCTGGAAGGAAGCCGGCCACGCCCACGAACCGCGCGTCTCCGTCAGCCGCAGCATCTTCGCGCTGATGAACGACACGGACCGCGCCTATTTCGGCGGCAGCGGCGAAAGCCAGGACCAGATCGGCAATATCGACCCGCAGACCCAGGCGATCTTCGGCCGCTCCTATGCCGCAGAACCCGACAGGCTGATCGACCAACTGAAGGCCGACGAGGCGATCGCCGAGGCCGATACGCTGCTGCTCACCGTGCCCAATCAGCTCGGCGTCGAGTATAACGCACATGTGCTGGAGAGCATCTTGAAGCACGTGGCGCCGGGGCTGGGGTGGCGGTAACCAGGCGCAACCGCAACTAAACCTGGACAATACCTGACGACGGCTTGCCCCACGGAGCCGTCGTTCCAGTGCACCCATATGCACTAGCTATCATCAGCATCCGCGATGTAACCACCGGTCTGCCGCTTCCAGAGCCGGGCATAGAGTCCATCGCGGGTCAGCAGTTCGTCGGGCGTTCCCTCCTCGACGATACGGCCTTTGTCGAGAACGATGATCCGATCCATTTTGGCGATCGTCGACAACCGGTGAGCGATGGCAATCACCGTCTTGCCGTTCATCAGCACGGCCAACTTATCCTGAATGGCTGCCTCCGATTCGCTGTCGAGCGCGGAGGTCGCCTCGTCGAGCACGAGGATCGGTGCGTCCTTGAGAAGGACCCTGGCGATGGCGACGCGCTGCCGCTGGCCGCCGGACAATTTGACACCGCGATCACCGACGAAGGCATCATATCCCTTGCGCCCTTCGCCGTCGGTCAGTTCGGCGATGAAACCGTCGGCCTGGGCGGCCCTGGCCGCCTGTTCTATTTCCTCCTGCGACGCAGGCGGCCTTCCGTAGCGGATGTTGTCTCCGACCGAGCGATGCAGCAGGGCGACATCCTGTGAAATGACTCCGATCTTTTCCCGGAGGCTTGCCTGGGTGACGGAGCGAATGTCCTGGCCGTCAATCAGGATCGAGCCGCTCGTCAGGTCATAAAATCGCAAAAGCAGGCTCACCAACGTCGTCTTTCCGGCCCCGGAAACTCCGACCAATCCTACCTTCTCGCCTGCCTGAACGTTCAAGGTCAGGCTATCGAGAACCTTTCGGTCGGCGCGATATGCAAAGCCGACATTCTCGAAGCGGATCTCGCCGCGCGAAACGACCAGCGGCGGCGCCTCCGGTGCGTCGTTGATGGTTGGCGGCGTTGTCATCACCGGCATGGCATCACGGATGGTGCCGACGGCCTGGAAAATCTGCTGCCCCATCTGCAGAAAAGCGCGGGCATTTCCCGACAGGCGCTGGGTGATGTAAAGCGAGACGACGAACTGGCCGGTGCTGACAAAACCGGCGATCATGCCCCAGAAACCGACGGTGAGCATGGCAAACCACAGGAGCACATTGAGTGTTGTGATGCCGGTGTCGGTGGTCAGATAGATTCGCCGTTCTTTCTGCTGGGTTTCCACGACATTTGCGAAGACGTTGCGCAAGGCACCGGCTTCGCTGTCTTCCGCGGCGAATTGCTTCACCATCTGAATATTGCTGTAGAGATCGGTCATCGACCCCACGACCAGGCTGCGCTGGCGGGCCGAGCGGCGGGAGCGCTCGGTGAAATGGGGGACCGCTATAACGGCAACGACAACGCTGGCGGCAATCCAGATAAGAACCGGCAGCGCGAGCGGCCAGGCCACGGTCCCGAGCAGGAACAGCGACCCGATAAACTGCACGAGGAAATGCGGGATCGTCTGGAAGGCCACGACGACCTGCTGCTGGACCGCGGATGCGACCTGAGACAGGCGCGAGGCCACCTGGCCGGCGAAAAGATCATGGAAGAACCCGAGGTCCTGTCTCTCCACAGCTTTATGCCCCTGCCACTGGATTGCCACCGGCATGCAGACCGCGACCGCTTGCGAGGCAAGCGTATTGGCGAAAAATGCGAAGACAGGCAGAACCGGGAATAGCAGCACTCCCATGGCCACAAGCAGGCGCCACCGATCGTGGAGAAAGGCTGCGGCTCCGTTTGCCGCGACGCCGTCAACGATGATCGACAGGCTCCAGATCAAGAAAAGGTTGATGCATTCCACCAGCATGGCAAACACGGAGATGGAAATCAGAACCCCCCGGAACATTCTAATGAAGTGCAGGAGCAGCACGAAGGGGCCGCGGGAGGGCAGACGTTCATGGGGGATTTCGAGGGGCCGGATCAGGGTTTCGAAGGGGCGATAAACGAAATCTGAAAAGGACATGGCAGCTGAAAGACCATCTTGAGATTGAATCATCAAAAGAACGAGCTCGCCATTTAACCACAGATTGATATCGGGCGCGAAACTTCTCTAAGGTCGTATTCTCGGAAAAAGCTCGATTTCGTGTGCTCGCTTCGCACCACAACCGGCACCGGCGGCCGTGCGGAACGACACAATCGCGATCACCGCGAAAGCGATTGCGACCGAACCCGTCAGTTGGGTCTTGGAACCGCATTGCCGCAAAAACGGTTTCGCTGTAGTCAGGTGACCCTGACCATACGGGAGAAAACGTTGATCAACCTCTTCGACACCATCCGCAACACGCTCGTGCCGATCCATAAGGAAGGTTACATCTTCGTCGCCGCCTTCTTCATCGCCTCGTTGATCCTCGGTTATATCGCCGAGCCGCTGTTCTGGGTCGGCCTGGTGCTGACTTTGTGGTGCGCTTATTTCTTCCGCGATCCGGAAAGGGCCGTGCCCCAGGATGACGACCTGATCCTCAGCCCCGCCGACGGACGCGTCAGCCATGTCGCCATGGTCGTGCCGCCCAGCGAGCTGCAGCTGGGCTCCGAGCAGATGCTGCGCATCTCGGTGTTCATGAACGTCTTCGACTGCCATATCAATCGCTCGCCGGTGCGCGGCCAGGTGTCCCGCATCGAGTATCGCCCCGGCCAGTTCGTCAATGCCGAACTGGACAAGGCGAGCGACGACAACGAGCGCAACGGCCTGGTGATCGACACCCGCCACGGCAAGGTCGGCGTGGTGCAGATCGCCGGCCTGGTGGCACGGCGTATCGTCTGCTGGGTGAAGACTACCGAACCGGTCAATGCCGGCGAACGGTTCGGCCTGATCCGCTTCGGCTCGCGGCTCGACGTGTTCGTGCCGGCCGGCGGCCAGCCGCGCGTGTCGGTCGGCCAGCGCGCCATCGGCGGCGAAACCGTGCTTGCGGAATTCGGCTCCGCCAAGGGCCCGATCATCAGCCGCCGCACGTAAAGGGAGCTAGAGCCTGATGGAGACGCCCGCCTCGCCGCCCTCGCCCCCTCATTCGCACACGGAACACAACAGCCCGAACGAAGAGGCCCGCGGGCCGCGCCTGCGCGAAATTCCGCTCCGGCTGCTGGTGCCGAACCTGATCACGGTGCTTGCCATCTGCGCCGGCCTGACGGGCATCAGGCTCGCCTTCGAGGGGCGCTACGAGTTGGCGGTCGCCATGGTGCTGCTGGCGGCCTTCCTGGACGGCATCGACGGGCGCGTGGCACGGCTCCTGAAGGCCACCTCGAAATTCGGCGTGCAGATGGATTCGCTTGCCGACATCATCAATTTCGGCGTCGCTCCGGCGCTGGTTTCCTACGCCTTCCTGCTCGATCAGGCGCATTCGATCGGCTGGATCGCCGCCCTGCTCTATGCGATCGCCGCCGGCCTGCGCCTCGCCCGGTTCAACGTCATGGAAGACCGCAACATCAAGGCGGACTGGCAATCGGAATTCTTCGTCGGCGTGCCGGCGCCGATGGGCGCCATGCTGGTATTGCTGCCGGTCTATCTCGGCTTCCTCGGGCTCGAGGCGACGCCGATCTTCGTTTATGCAAGCGTTGCCTATACGGTGCTGATCGGCTACCTGCTCGTCTCCCGCCTGCCGGTCTGGTCCGGCAAGTCGAGCCGCATCCGCCGCGACCTGATGCTGCCGATCATGCTCGCCGTGGTGCTCTATGTAGCGCTGCTAATGAGCTATACCTGGCAAGTGCTGTCGACCACCGTCGTTGCCTATCTCCTCGTCCTGCCGTTCAGCGCCCGCGCCTGGCACCGTCGCTACGGCACGATTACAATCGAGGATGACAGTACGCATGTCTGAGTCTGCTCGAACTCGGTAAGCTGCAACTTCCGCGCAACAGTTTCCCACAAGATGACAGTTCTACGAATACCGGGCGGCAGTGCCAGCTTGCCGGCCACGATTCCGCCCGCTTTTATGGGAAAAGCCGCGATCGCAAAATGCAAACAAGAGATTCGCGTGTTGAGGAGACAGCCATGAGCACCGAGAAGAAGATTGAATCCAAACCGGAAATGACCACACCCTACCGTCCGCTCGGCCTGAAGGCGGTGGTTGCCGCAGCCCTGATGCTGAACCGCAAGCCGAAGCTTACCCCGGCCGGCTGATCAGTCGGCTGACCGGCTTCATTCGCCGCTGATAAAACTCCACAGGAGCCCCAGCGCGAGAAGGCCCATGACGATGCCGATGACGACATCCAGAACCCGCCAGGCGGCGGGTCTGGCAAACAACGGCGCCAGGAAACGCGCGCCGTAACCGAGCCCAAAGAACCAGACGAACGAGGCAATCGCCGCACCGGCGCCATAGGCCACCCGTTCCGCTCCTTCGAAGGCCGCAGACAGGCTGCCGAGCAGCAACACCGTATCCAGGTAGACATGCGGATTGAGGAAGGTGAAGGCCAGGCAGGTCAAGACCGCCGCCTTCAGCCCCATCGGTTCCGGCGCACCTGCCACCATCGCGCCAGGCTTGACTGCCCGGCGGAAGGCCATGAAGGCGTAGGTTCCGAGAAACACCGCACCGCCCAGCGTCACCACCGAGATCAGCACCGGCGACCGTGAAACGATCGTGCCGAGCCCGCCAACGCCGGCGGCGATCAGCGTCGCATCCGACAGCGCGCAGATCAGGCAGAGGATGAAGACATGGGAGCGGATCAGCCCCTGGCGCAGGATGAAGGCGTTCTGGGCGCCGATGGCGATGATTAGCGAAGCACCGAGTGCGAGGCCGGAAAGGCCGGCGGAAAACAGGTTCATGAAATTGTCCGTCTGAAGGAAGAGAGCCGAGGGGTCAGAAAAGCGACATCTGGGTCGAGTCGGGTTTCGGCTTTTTCGGCGGTTCCTCTTCCGGCTGGGCGACCGCAACCGGTTTCTGCAGGTCCGGCCCCATGTTGGCGACCTTGTTGACGAGATCGGAAACCGGCAGCGCCTCGAAGAAATCTTCCTGCACCGGCCGCATCAAGTCGGCCACTTCGCGCGGTTCCTGGGTCTTGCAGTCGAGCCAACGGGAAAAGTCCTCCGGCTCGATGACGACGGGCATGCGGTCGTGGATATGGCGAATGCCGCCATTCGCGGCCGTCGTCATGATCGCGGCGGTATCCACCTCGGAACCATCGGCCGAGGACCAGGTCTCCATCAGGCCGGCAAAAGCGACGACGCCGCCGCGCTTCGGGCGGATCCAATAGGCCTGCGGCTTGACGCCGCTTTCCTTCGGCGGCCGGCGCCATTCGTAAAAGCCGGTCGCGGGGATCAGGATGCGGCGATGGCGCATGGCGGCGCGGAAGGACGCCTTGCCGATCGCCGTTTCGGAGCGCGCGTTGATCAGCAGCGGAAACTCCTTCATGTCCTTCACCCAGCCGGGGATCAGGCCCCAGCGGGCGAGGAAGGCGCGGCGCTCCGGCAGGTTGCTGCCCGGCTCACGCTTTTCCGATGACATGACGACGAGGATCGGCTGGGTCGGGGCGATATTATAGCGGGCCGGGAAATCGTCGAGATCCGCCAGGCTGAAGAATTCCGAAATATCCTTGGGAGTCGCCGTCAGGGCGTAGCGTCCGCACATGCAGACTATGTGGCATCGGGCCTTGGAAGGGTCAAGCGCTGATGCTCAGGCGCTGACGTCATGCGCTTCTGGGGCCGAAGAGGATGATCGCACCGCCGACGAGGCACACCGTGACGCCGAGAACATCCCATCGGTCCGGCACCCGGGCCTCGATAGCCCAGAGCCAGAGGATCGAGGCGAGGATATAGATGGCGCCATAAGCCGCATAGGTGCGCCCCGCCGCCTCGCTCGGCACCAGCGCCAGCAGCCAGGCAAAGACCATGAGCGACACAACGCCTGGCACCAGCCACCAGACCGGCTTTTCCAGCCTGAACCACGCCCAGAAGGCGAAACAACCGGCAATCTCGGCAAGCGCGGCGATGGAGTAGAGGATGTAAGTTTTCATGGGAGACGTGGGCTTGAAGGAGATGGCATCTGGGGCACGTTTTCATATGATCGAAACGATGGAAACCGAAATCTGCGCGATCCCGTCATAACGCGGGCATGCACGGCCACATGTAAATTATTTGCTTACGGCCTTGACCTCGTGTAAGCAATATACTTACATACTGCATGATCAGATCCTTCAGGAACAAGGCGCTGGCTGCCCTGTTCCAGAGCGGCAAGACGAGCAAAATCGACGCGAAGATGCACAAGCGCATCCTTGTGCGGCTGGACCGTCTTGAAGCGGCCGAGCGCCCGGAGGACATGAACCTGCCGGGGTTTGATTTTCATGCCCTGCATGGCCTTGATCCGACCCGCTATACCGTTCACGTCAACGGGCCGTGGTGCATCACATTCGAATTCGACGGCAAGGACGCCGCCCGTGTTGATTTCGAGCAATACCATTGAAGCGGCGGTTTAGGGATGAGATCGATGGCGGAATATGACGTGAAAAGGCCGATTGAACGTTGCCCGTCGCATCCCGGGGCGCTGCTTGATGAGATCATCCCCGCGACAGGCAAGACGAAGGTCGAGATCGCCGAACTGCTCGGTATCTCCCGCCAGCAGCTCTATGACATCCTGCGCGAGCGCAAGCCCATCTCCCCAAATGTCGCGGCCCGACTCGGCAAGATGTTCGGCGACGGTGCCGCGATCTGGCTGCGCATGCAGGCCGCCTATGACGCCTGGCATGCGGAACGCGAGGTGGACGTCAGCAAGATTCCGACATTGAGTGCCGCCTAATAAGACAAGACGCAAAGACCGTAATATGCCTCAATCCCCCCAGGCCGCGTCCTCCGCCATTCTCGAACGCGACGGCCGGTTTCTGCTGATTCGGCGTATGAACCCGCCGTCGATGGATCTGTTCGCGTTTCCGGGCGGCCGGGCCGAGCCCGGCGAGACGCCGGACCAGACGGCAGTGCGGGAATTTTTCGAGGAGACCGGCATTGCGGTGCGCAATCCCGTCCTCTTCGCCACCTACGACCTGAAGAGCGAGAAGCAAGGTGGGCAGCATTTCTTTCTGTCGGTCTTTCGCGTGGAGGCCGACCCCGCCAGCCAGGCGATCGCCGCCGACGATGCGGCCGATGCCGGCTGGTATACGCTTGAGGAGATCCGCGGCCTGCCCGTGCCGGCGAGCGTGCTCGAATGCGCCGAGAGGCTGGCGGCGGAGACCAATGCCCGCTAAGAAGGCTCGCTAAGACAGGCGCAATCGCGCCACATCGGGACCCGTTCATGAAGCTCATTCAGCGACTTGGCTGCCTGACACTGCTGGCAATCCTCTCGGCGACGCCGCTTGCCGCCCAGTCGGCGAAACAGCAGCCGTCCGCACCGCTACCGCCTCCTCCGGCGGCCGAGGAAAAGCCGGCGCCCTATGACGGGCAACTGACGCGGCTGGCGGAAGTGCTCGGCTCCATCCAGTATCTGCGCGCGCTCTGCGGCGCGTCGACATCCGAATGGCGGGCCTCGATGCAGCAGTTGCTGGATGCCGATAGCGGCACCGAGCCGAAGCGCCGCGAGAGGTTGACCGCGGCCTTCAACCGGGGGTATCGGTCGTTTGCAGCCGTGCATACGTCCTGCACGGATGCGGCCAGGACAGCCGAGGAGCGTTATCGTATCGAAGGCGCAACACTTGCGACAGAAATCGCGGCGCGCTTCGGAAATTAGAGGATTATTTACCTCTTTTGGCGGGAGGCCGTGTCGTTTTGATAAAAGGCTGATAAAGTTTTTAACGGGCTAGTAATTAAACGGGCACCGAGGACGACAGAATGCAGACAGGCCGCAACGACATCGACGACATGATTGTGCATGAGAAGATGCAGGCTGCCTTGGAATATCAGAGCGAGGCATGGGCAGACGGCCGTGCCGACGGTATCGAGCCGGAAATCATTGCCGACGCAGCTCTGGTACTTGCCATGCGGGAAACCATCCGCATTCATGGAGAAATGGGCGCCGAAGCCATGCTTGATTCGCTCAAGAGCCGCATGCTCGCCGGCGAATTCTCCCCCGAGCGCACTGTTCAATAAACGATAGAGGTTTCCCGTGCGAAACGCGGCGGAAACGACGATGCCCAGACTCTCCATCCGCCTTTCGGCGGCAATCGTGCTTGGTGCCGCCATGACAATGGCGGTCGGCGGCCAGGCCCTGGCGCTGTCGGAGCTGCGCCCGAGCGTCGAGCCACAAGAACCGGAGCGTGGCCAGAGCCGCGCCATCGTCCAGGCTTTCGAAGGCACGACCCTGCCGCAGCCGGGTCCGGCGATCAATCGATCGGCACAGGCCGGCGACAGCAGCAAGACGACCGCTCCCCCGGCAAACCCGAACGCCGCCAAGCCCGCGCCGAACGACGACAAGCCGGCGGAAATCATCCGCGACATGACAAAGCTGCCGGCGCCGGTCAAGCAGATGCGTGAAAAGCTCGTCGAGGCCGCGGCCTCGGGCGATGTCACCCGCCTGCGCGACCTGATGGGAACAGGGGCTACTCAGACGCAGGTGATGAACGGCGAATTCGAGGATCCGATCGAAACGCTGAAGAGTTTTTCGGGCGATGCGGACGGCCAGGAAATCCTCGCCATCCTGCTCGATATCCTTTCCACCGGTGCCGCGCATTTCGACATCGGCACGCCGGAAGAAGCCTATGTCTGGCCCTATTTCGCCGGCAAGCAGCTTTCGAAGCTGACGCCGCCCGAACGGGTCGACCTTTTGCGCATCGTGACCGCCGGCGACCTCGCCGGCATGGAAGAGAACGGCAACTACAACTTCTTCCGCGCCGGCATCAGCCCGGACGGCAAATGGAAGTTCTTCTCCGGCGGCGACTGAGCCGGCGACTCCTGTCGGTTTTTGTGTCAATCGCCACCAGTGCATTTGCCGAACCGTCGCCACCCCCCTCTGTCACTTTCGTGACATCTCCCCCTCGAGTGGGGAGATCATGGGGAGATTGCCGCATCGGGTTCATCTCCCACAATAACGTCCCCAAAAATAACATAGCGTATTGGACGCCAGGCGGCGCCCGCAGAGGGGGCTGCGGCGGCATAATCGGCCGCCACCGCATTTGCCGCCCGGTATGCCTTGCCGCCGTCCCTGCGAAGACTTAACTCTCAGTCTCAGAACAACCGGATTCCCGTGCCATGCCCGCCGCCTTTCTTCCCTCGCGAAGCCTGATCCGCCTCACCGGCAAGGATGTGCAGGATTTCCTGCAGGGGCTGATCACCACCGACATCGATTCGCTGCCGGAAGGTGAGGCTCGGCCGGGTGCGCTGCTGACGCCGCAGGGTAAGATCCTGTTCGATTTCCTGGTCTGGCGGGAGGGAGATGGTTTCCTCATCGAAACCGAGACGGCCCAACGCGAGGCGCTGATGCGGCGGCTGACGATGTACAAGCTGCGCGCAGCCGTGGATATCGCCGCCGGTCCGGAAGACGGTATCACCGTGTTCTGGGGTGATGATTCGGGCAAGGGCTCGGTGAAGGATGCGGCCTTCGCCAAGGCCGGAATCCCCCTTGCCCGCGCTCCCGGCAAACTGGATGACGGGCCGGAAGAGGCTTATCACGCGCTGCGAATCGAAGCCGGCATCTCGATCTCCGGTCACGACTATGCGCTGCAGGACGCCTTTCCGCACGACGTGCTGCTCGACCAGACGGACGGACTTTCCTTCCGCAAGGGCTGCTATGTCGGCCAGGAAGTCGTCTCCCGCATGCAGCATCGCGGCACGGCGCGGCGGCGGGTGGTGATCGTTTCGGGCGAAGCCGCCCTGCCCGCCTCCGGCACCGAGATCGTGGCCGGCGGCAAGCCGGTCGGCGCGCTTGGATCCGTTTTCGGAAACAAGGGGCTGGCGATCGTGCGCATCGACCGCGTCGGCGACGCTTTGGCGCGTGGTGTGGCGCTTTCAGCCGGCGACGTCGCGGTCAGCCTGACGCTTCCGGCCTGGAGCGGGCTCTCCTTCCCCGCCGAGGCTGAAGAGGCCGAGACGTGAGCCCAGTGGTGACGGCACCACGTGCCTGGCAACGAATGCTGTCGGGACGCCGGCTCGACCTGCTCGATCCCTCGCCGCTCGACATCGAAATCTCCGATATCGCCCATGGGCTTGCCCGCGTCGCCCGCTGGAATGGCCAGACGCGCGGCGACCATGCCTTTTCCGTCGCCCAGCATTGCCTTGTCGTCGAGGAAATCTTTCGCCGCTGCAACGAAGACTGCACGGCCGACGCGCTGCAGATGACGATGCTGCACGATGCGCCGGAATATGTGATCGGCGACATGATCTCGCCGTTCAAATCGGTGGTCGGCGGCGGCTACAAGGCGGTCGAGCAGCGGCTGGAGGCGGCGATCCACCTGCGTTTCGGCCTGCCGCCGCATCCGAGCCGCGAACTCAAGGCGCTGATCAAGAAGGCCGACACGATCGCTGCCTTTTTCGAGGCCACGGAACTTGCCGGCTTCTCGGTCACCGAGGCTCGGAAATTTTTCGGCCAGCCGCGTGGCATCACCCCCGACATGCTGACGATCCAACCGATGCCGGCGCTGACGGCGCAACAGCTTTTCCTCGACCGGTTCCATCAGATCGAGGCCGAGCGCAACGCCGTGGGCAAGACGCCATGACCGCGATCGTCGTCTGCCCGCTCGGCTCCATCGCTGAGACAGCCGTTCGGCACAAGGCGCGCGAAATGGTGAGCCTGGTCGCCGAGCGCCAGGATTTTCACCGGCCCGGCGTGATTTCAGCCGAGCGTCACTTGAAGCTGGCGATGAACGATATCGGTTTTGCCGGCACGGGAGGCCTGATCGCCCCGAGCGAGGCGCATGTGGAAAGCCTGATCGGCTTCGTGCGCGATTGGGACCAGTCGGCGCCGATCGTCATCCATTGCTGGATGGGCGTCTCCCGTTCGCCTGCCGCAGCGGTGATCGCCGCGCTCTCGCTGCACCCGGAAGAGGACGATTTCGCGCTGGCTGCGAGGCTTCGCAGCGTCGCGCCGCATGCGACGCCGAATACGCGGCTGATCGAGATCGGCGACCGGTTGCTCGGCCGCAACGGCCGGCTGATCGCTGCCATCAAGGGGATAGGCCGCGGTACCGAGACTGATGGCCGAGCCTCCTTCATCTTGCCGCTAAAAACCTCGCCTTGAACCTGAAAGTTGAATTTTCCTAATTGTTTAGCTCGGAGCAAAAAAGCTCCACTTTTATCTTGACCTCGCGGCCTGCTGCGCCAATTAACGGCGAAACTAAAAATCGGGAGCAGACCGCCGGATGGACCAGGCGTCGGAATTTGTTGTGGCTACCAGGGCGGCACTCGCTCAGTTGAGCGCGCTGGCAGTGCAATATTCCTTCTCCGCCGTCGGTGCGATCGTTCTCCTCATTCTCGGCTGGATGGCCGCCGGCCTGATCAGCCGCTGGGCCCATCGCGGCCTGTCGCGCATCCACGGCATCGACGCGACGCTGTCGCAATTCTTCTCCAATATCATCCGTTATGCGATGCTGGTTCTCGTCGTCGTGATGGTGCTCGGCCAGTTCGGGGTGCAGACGGCATCAGTGCTCGCGGCTCTCGGCGCGATCGGCCTTGCGGTTGGCCTCGCGCTGCAGGGTACGCTGCAGAACATCGCGGCGGGCATCATGCTCCTGGTCCTGCGGCCGTTCCGGGTGGGGGAGAGCATCGAGACTGGCAGCGTCACCGGCACGATCGTCGATGTCGGACTGTTTGCGACCGAACTTCGGACCGCCGATGGCGTCTATCGGCTGGCGCCGAACTCGACGTTGTGGAACGTGCCGATCACCAATTACAGCCGGCTGAAAACACGCCGCAACGAGATTTCGGTCAGCATCGGCACCGACCGCGACATCGGCCGGACCCAGGCGAAACTGATGGCGATCGCCAGCGGCGACAGGCGGGTGCTGAAGGATCCGGCGCCGACCGTCTACGTGTCCGAATTCGATGCCGGCAGTGCCAAGCTGACGCTGCGCTACTGGACGAAGAGCAGCGACTGGTGGGAAACCGGCCGTGACCTGACCAGGGACGTCAAGCTCGCCTTTGATAAGTTCCCTGGCGACAAATCGCCGGAACAGATTCCAGACCCTCAGGTAGAAACCCGCGACGTCACCGGTGAGAGCGGACCTCCGGCTCCTCACGGTGCGGACGAACCGGTTACGCAGCGGACCTGAAGGAAAGGATGCATCGGGGCCGGCTTTTCACGAGGAAGCCGGCCCCGATGCCCAAATTTTTTACGAGAATCTGCTCGGCGATCGCCGTCACACGGCTTTGAGGTCGTATTCCTCACTGCCCGACCAGACGATGTCCCAGGAAGCGCCCGGACGGACGTTGCGGATGGCCGTCGGTTCGAAGGCAACGAGACAGCGGCCCTGATCGTGCCGTACCGACGGATAGATCAGTCCATCATGCCCGTCGCGCCTCAATCTTTCGGCGAGCGCCTGCCCCTGGGGGTAGCCGATCGCGGGATCCGGATCGAGCGCCGGGTGTTCCCTCTCGTCGGCGATGTCCGGATACTCGCCGATAAAATCCGCCAGCAGTTCGACATAACGCGCCGTTTCCTCAAAGACGCCGATGAACCGCAGTTCCCGCGTCTTGTGGAAGGCGACCTCGGCAATCGACGTCATTGTGTCCCAGCTGCAGTACCAGGCGCCGCGGTTTTCGTCGTTGAAGCGGTTTCCGCCTTTTCGCGTGTAGGTGAAGGCGGCGTTGATATGCGTGTTGCCATAGACCTGCAGGTCGTGCTTGCGGCGTTTCCAGGCGAGCTCGCGGCGGTCGAGATAGAGGTTCAACCCCCGCTCGGCGGTCAGCCGCGCGCTGGTCATGCCCTCGATCTCGGCAAGGATCGCCAGTTCCTCGTCGTTATCCACCAGGCCGCGCAGGCTCGGCGGCTTGTGGTAGGTCGCCGGGATCAGCCGCACCAGCGCCCGGTCGCTGACCGAGGTCACGATCACGCACCGCCCCGCAGGGCATCGAGGTAGTTTCGGACCGCGAGGAATTGCGGCAATCCCTCGTCGATCAGCGTATCGATGGGGCGAGTGCCGCGAAACAGCGGCCCCTCGTTCGGCAACGTCATCCATCTGGAAGCAATCGGATCGCTGAAATAGAGTTTCAGGGCCTTGTAGATGCCGATGACGGCGCTGAGGCGCAGCATCTGGTCCTTGGTCAAGCCTCCCGAATAGCCAGGTTTTCGGGCACGTTTCCAGGTGCTTTCCGACATATCCGCAAGGGCCGCCGCCTCGTTCACCGGCACGCCCCACTCGGCGACGACATTGCCGAAGGCCTTCAGCGCAACGGCCGTCAGCTGCTCCGCTTTCTCTTTTCTGGCTGCGACTTCCATGGCAAGCTCCTGCTTCGCCTTGAAATTAGTCCATTTGCACTGAATGTAAAGGCCATATGAACCTTTTTGATACATTGTCGGGATTGACGCTATTGCTATCGCTTGCGGGAACTGTCTGCGAAAGGTCGGTACCGCCGCCGATCCAGGGGCCGAGCGTTGCCGAGGTCGTCGAGCACTTGCGGGGTGTTTTCCAGGCCAGATGACCGGCGCGGATGGGACACGGCCATTGCGGCACGGGACCGTGACCGACACTCGACCGGCGCCCGATTGGTCGTGGAACACGGCTCTTCCCTTCCCTCGGCCGGCAATTGTATAACCGGTTGATTGAACCCTTCACCCGCGAGCGTGCCGATGATCGAAATCCTCCTCCTGCTGCTGGTGATCCTGATGGTGGGTCTTTATCGCAAGACATCGACCCGAGTGGCAGCGCTCGAAAAGGAGCTGGAGGCGATCAAGGTCGGACTGCTTTCCACGCAGCCGGTTTCTACGGCGGCACCCGTGGCTGCCCCGGCGACGGTTCCCGCTGCGGCGGCTGTTATCGCCACCGAAGCGGCGACCCAAGAACCGGCAGTTCGGGCAGAACCGGTGCTCCGGGCCGAACCGGTCGTGGCAGAGGCCGTGCCGGAAGAGACGATTGCGGCAAGCGTGGCCGCCGAGGACGTTGCGGCCCGCGAAGAGGCTCCCGCACCGGTCGCGACGACGACACGGACACCAACGCCCGCAAAACCGAAAAACCGCGAAAACCTCGAAAGCTATCTCGGCGCCCGCTGGCCGGTCTGGGTCGGCGGGGTGGCGCTTGCCTTCGGCGGCATCTTTCTGGTGCGCGCTTCGATCGAGGCCGGGCTGCTCGGACCGGGCGCGCGCCTCGTGCTCGCCTGCCTGTTCGGTCTCGTGCTGATGGCCGGCGGCGAGATCGTCCGGCGGCGGGCGATGCCGCATGTATCCGACCGGTTCAGCAATGCGATGATCCCCGGCGCTCTGACGGCGGCGGGTGCGGTGACGCTGCTGGGCGCGATCTATGCGGCCTACGGCGTCTACGAGTTCATCGGAGCGACGCCGGCCTTCATCCTGCTCGCGCTCGTCTCCTTCGCAACGATCGGGCTGTCACTGCTGCACGGGCAGGCGCTGGCCGGGCTCGGCCTGCTCGCCTCGCTGTTGACGCCGGCCCTCGTCGCCAGCGAACAGCCGAACGCCAACGCGCTGTTCATCTTCCTCGGCCTCATCTGGGTCGCGGTCAACGCGGCCTCGCGCTTCCGTCGCTGGACCATCGTGCCAATGCTCGCCAATATCGGCATCGGGCTGTGGGCGATCGCCTACACGTTCGGCGCTAATGATTTCGACCCGATGCCCCCGACGCTGACGCTGATCGTGATGATCGCCGGCACCGGCTTCTTCTGGCCGGGTGCCGTCTATGGCACCGGCCGTGTCGCAAAGAGCGGCTGGAGCGGGCTGCTGGGCCGCCAGCCGCTGACCATCACGCTCTCGGTCGCGATCATGTCGGTTCTGCCGGCGCTCGCCATGCTGGTGGCGGATTCAGTCACCGGCATCGCTCCGTATTTCGCCTCCGCTGCCGTGATCGCGGCACTCGCAGCACTCGGCGCCAGCCGCGCCTATACGGTTTGGCCGGCGATGATCGCCGCCGGCGGGGCGGTGCTGAACCTCTTCGTCGTGGCGCTTTTGCTCCTCGATACCTATGTGCCGCAACCGGTCGGCAACGAACCGCTGCCGGTCGTGACCTACGCGACGGAAGTCGGCGTCAGCCTGCTGCTCGGGGCGGTCTTCACCCTGCTCGGCTTTGCGTTCCTGAAGCGCTTCCGCAAGACCGAACCGGAATTTTCGATGGTCTGGAGCGTGCTGATGTCCGGCGCGCCGGTGGCGCTGGCGACCATCAGCTTCCTCAATTTCGGCAATCTCGGGCACGACTGGACCCACGGGCTTTACGGCCTCGGCCTCGGCCTCGTGCTGCTGGCAGGCGCCGAATGGCTGTTCCGCGACCGCGACGAGACGAGCGAAGGAGGCATCGACTGGGCGGCCAACCTGGTCGTCGCCGGATCGTTTGCGGGCTTCACCTTGGCGCTGCATGCTTTGACCAACGGCATCGTCACCACCATACTCGTGTCGGTGCTGGGTTTTGCCTATGTGCTCGGCATGCGGGCGCGGCCATGGCCGGCGCTTCCCTGGATGATGGCGGCGGCGATCCTGATCGTGTTCGGGCGGATCGCCTGGGAGCCGACACTGATCGGCCAGAACAGCCTTGGCACTACGCCGTTCTTCAACGCGCTTCTGCCGGGCTACGGTATTCCGACGCTGCTGGCGATCGTGACGGCCTATCTGCTGAAGGACTCTTCGGATTTCCGCATCCGCAACCTGATCCAGGCGCTTGCGTCGCTGGCCTCGCTGATGACGGTCGCGGTTCTGGTGCGCCATGCGATGAACGGCGGCGTACTCGACGACCGGGTGCCGACACTGGGCGAGCAGTCGATCTACACGCTGCTGACGGTCGGTTTCTCAGGGATCTTGATGACGCTCGATTTCAAACGCCCAAGCCCTGTCTTCCGCTGGGGTTCGATGATCGCCGGGGTGCTCGCCACCGCCAATGCGCTGTCGCTGCACGTGTTTGGCCTCAACCCCTATTTCAGCGGCGAAAACACCGGCGCCTGGCCTTTCTTCAACCTGCTGCTGCTCGGTTATCTCCTGCCAGGCCTCGCCTATGCGCTGGTCGCCTATTATGCACGCGGGCGGCGGCCGATGCCCTACGTGATCATGCTGGCGCTGGCCGGCGCGGTGCTGGGTTTCCTCTGGGCGACGCTTTCGGTGCGGCGCTTCTGGCAGGGGGAGAACATCGCCGACTGGAAGGGCTTCATGGCCGCCGAGACCTATACCTATTCGGTGGTCTGGCTGCTGATCGGCGTGGCGCTGCTGGCGATCGGCTCGAAGCTCAACGCCAAGAGCCTGCGGCTCGCCTCCGCCGGTCTCGTGCTCGTCGCCGTGGTAAAGGTGTTCCTGGTCGACATGTCGAACCTCGAGGGGATTCTTCGGGCGCTGTCGTTCATCGGGCTCGGCGCGGTGCTGATCGGGATCGGGCTTTTCTACCAGCGCATTCTGGTGAACAAGAGCGGTGAACCCGCCGCCATTGATTCCCAGGAACCCGTTTCGTGACCGTTTCGCTTGTCTCTTCCTTGGCCGCCGCATTTTCGCCTTTCGAGGCGCTTGCCGAAACCTTGATCCCGCATGCGACCGAGGGCGACGACGGCTCGCACGACATCGCCCATATCGTGCGCGTGTTCCGCAACGCGATGCGCATCCATGCCAAGGAGGGCGGCGACGGGCGGGTGCTGGCGGCCGCCGTGCTGCTGCATGACTGCGTTTCGGTGGAGAAGAACTCGCCGCTGCGGGCACAAGCCTCGCGGCTGGCGGCGGAGAAGGCGTCAATGATCCTTGGCGATCTCGGCTGGGACAAGACAGATATCGCGGCCGTCGCGCATGCGGTGACGGCGCACAGCTTTTCGGCCAATATCGTGCCGGAGACGCTGGAGGCCAGGATATTGCAGGATGCGGACCGGCTGGATGCGATCGGCATGGTGGGCGCGGCGCGCTGCTTCTATATCGCCGGGCGGATGGGGTCCGGCCTCTACGACCCGGCCGATCCGCTCGCCAGACACCGCCCGCTCGACGACAAGGCGTTTGCGATCGACCATTTCGAAGTGAAACTGTTCAAGCTCGCCGACGGCTTCCAGACGGCCGCGGGGCGGGCTTTTGCCACCGAGCGGCATCAGCGGCTGAGGCAGGTCCTCGACCTCTTCATCGACGAGATCTGAAGGAGACTTCCCATGCGGATCAGCGAACTCAACGTCTATCCCCTGAAGAGCGGCCGCGGCATCGCGCTTGACGAAGCGGAGATCACGGCCGCGGGCATTCCCGGCGACCGGGAGATGATGGTCGTCGATCCGACCGGCATGTTCATCACCCAGCGGGAACTGCAGCCGCTTGCCAGGCTCGAGGTCTATCCCGAAGCCGGTTCCGTCCGCTTCGCGATGGAGGGCAAAGGCGAGATCCGCGTCGCCCGGCCGCCGACTGAGCGGCGCATGGAGACCGTGGTGTGGAAATCCAGCGTCAACGCGGCGCTCGCCGACGATGCGGCCAATGCGGTGCTGTCGGGCTGGCTCGGCCGGGACATCCGGCTGGTGTTCTTCGACCAACAGGCAAGACGCGTCGCAAACCCCGAATGGGCGGGCGACAATTCGCCGGTGACCTTTGCGGACGGCTACCAGGTGCTGGTGACCACGACCGGATCGCTTGCCGCGCTCAATGCGGACATGGCGGCCAGGGGCGAAGGCTCGGTCGGCATGGAACGGTTTCGGCCGAACATCGTGCTCGACCACAACGAACCCTGGGCGGAGGACAGCTGGACCGGCATCGAGATCGCCGGCATCCGCTTCGATTTCGTCAAGCCCTGCGCCCGCTGCATCATGACCACGCAGGACCAGCGGACCGGCTCGCGCGACGTGCCGGACCCGATCCCCGCCATGGGCCGTATCCGCATGTCCGCCGACCGGCGCGTGCCCGGACCGCTGTTCGGCTGGAACGCCGTGCCGCGCGGCACCGGGCGGATGAAGATCGGCGACGTGGCGACGGTGGTTGGCGAACGGGCGGAGGCCTGGGCGATCAAGCGGCGGGCTTGAGCAACTGACGGAAATTGGTTGGCGGCGAAGGCGCTGGAGATGATTGCCGGGGTAGCCCCTCATCCGCCTGCCGGCACCTTCTCCCCGCACGTGGGGAGAAGGACTTTTGCCGCAACCTCTCCGGTCCCCCTCGCCCCGCGTGCGGGGGTCCGGAGGACGGGTCGAGACCCGTGGCTCGACCCCGTTGGTCGCCGAGCGCAGCGGAGGCGGGGTGAGGGGCTGCTCCCCGCAGAAAGTCACTAAAGAGATCACTCCGCCGGGTTCAACGCCCCTGCCCCCGGCACCGCCTGCCGATCCGGCCGGCTCAGCAATCCATAACCGGCGAGCATCGTGGTGAGCGCCAGCGCGCCGCCGGCGACCGCGACCCAGAAGCCGTTGGAGGCGCCGTAGGCATCGATCGTCCAGCCGGCGAGCGAGGAGCCGGTGGCAAAGCCGATGCTCATGCCGGTCATGGCATAGGTGATGCCTTCGGTGACCTGCGACGAGGGAACGATGCGTTCGATCAGGGTCATGGCGCTGATGAAGGTCGGTGAGATCGCAGCGCCGGCAAGGAAGATGACGGCCGTCAGCCCCCAGAGGCTGCCGACGAAGGGCATGGGCAGCGTGGTGACGGCGGCAACCAGGCTTGCAAACAGCAGCCGGCGGGCCAGCGACGACTTGAACTTGATGGCGCCGAAGACGATGCCGACCACGAAGGAGCCGGCGGCATAGGCAGACAGGATATAGCTGGCGGCACCCTTGTTGCCCATCGCTTCCGAGAAGGCGACGACCGAGACTTCCGCCGTGCCGAAAATGACGCCCATGCCGGCGCAGAGCACGACCAGGAACCACATGGCAGGCAGCCGCATGACCGAACCA
This sequence comes from Neorhizobium sp. 05N33, assembly GCF_056397445.1. Taxonomy (NCBI): domain Bacteria; kingdom Pseudomonadati; phylum Pseudomonadota; class Alphaproteobacteria; order Hyphomicrobiales; family Rhizobiaceae; genus Neorhizobium; species Neorhizobium sp. 05N33. Next base: position 23,845 of record NZ_JBFTNK010000011.1, read on the forward strand.
CCGCGTTTCATCCGCTGCGGATCGACCTTCGGTTCGGTCGATTTCTGGACCACGAACAGTGCCGTGCCGACGGCGAGGAACGCGGCGGAAGCGAGTACGCCGGCTTCCGGGAAGAGCGCGACGCTGAGGCCGATGCCGAAGACCGGGCCGCAGATATAAACGAGCTCGTCGATGACAGATTCGAAGGCGAAGGCGGTGTGCAGTTCCGGCCGGTCGCGATAGATCTCCGACCAGCGGGCGCGCACCAGCGCCATCATGCTCGGCATCAGCCCGGCGACGAGGGCGAAGGCAAACAGCGTCCAGATCGGCCAGCGCATCCAGGCGGCGGCAGCAAGGCCGATCAGCGCGAAAAAGGTGACGAACGTCGTCGGCACCAGCACCGCCGACTGCCCTTTCGCATCCACCCAGCGCGACACCTGCGGGGAGATGAAGGCGTTGGCGAGCGCAAACGTGGCCGAGACCGCGCCGGCCAGCCAATATTCGCCATGCGTCTGGGAGAGCATCGCGACGAGGCCGATCGTCGTCATCGGCAGCGGCAGCCGCGCCACGAAAGCAGCAGCGGAAAAACCTTTGGTACCCGGCCTTGCGAATATTTCGCGATAGGGATTGGGCATAACCTGCTCCTTGGGTTATTTTGAATGAGGACTTACATACGCCGCGTATGCAAGGTAAATAGTCGCATACGTTTCGTATGTCAATTCACATACGGAGCGTATGCAAATAATTTGGAGTCCGCATGGCTGAGAAGATGGCAGACAAGATCGTCACCGATATGGCTCCCGGCACGGCCCGCAGGAGCGCCGCCAGGCCGCGCAAGGAAATGATCGCCGAAACGAAGGCCAAGCTGATCGCCGCCGCAAGGCACGCCTTTGCGCGCCAGGGTTACGCCGAGGCCTCGATGGACGATTTCACCGCCGGCGCCGGGCTGACGCGCGGGGCGCTCTATCACCATTTCGGCGACAAGAAGGGCCTGCTGATGGCGGTGGTCATGCAGATCGACGCGGAAATATCAAACCGTCTCTGCGAGATCTCGAGCCGGGCCGACAATACCTGGCGCGGCTTCGTCGACGAATGCGTCGCCTATATAGAGATGTCGCTGGAGCCCGAAATCCAGCGGATCATGCTGCTCGACGGACCGGCGGTGCTCGGCGATCCGTCGCAATGGCCAAGCCAGAGCGCCTGCATCCGCACCACCACCGCAAGCATCCAGAAACTGATCGACGAAGGCACGATCCGTCCCGTCGACGCCGAAGCCACCGCCCGCCTCGTCAACGGCGCGACCTTGAGTGCCGCACTCTGGATCGCCAGTGCCGAGGACCCGGAGGCCGTGTCGAAAAAGGCGGTGGAGGCGTTTCTGACACTGGTTTCGGGGTTGCTGGTGGAGCGGTGAGTGGGGGGCTGAGCTTGTGTGGTGTAACTGCGATCCGACGTAAGTTCCTGAGATCAGGAAAATGGGGGGATGTAAGAAAGACCTTTTGAGTCCGCTTTCACCCCGAAGCGGTAGTTTATATTTTCGGGAAAGTCAGGCGGACGCTGGTGATTGCTAGTTAGTCGCAAACAAGTCTGTTCGATTTGCGACAGGCGGGGATTCAACGCGGTCACAAACAACAAAGGCAGTACCGCTCCATTCAACGTCATATTGATTGAGCTTGCTGGTGAGCTTCCTACGGCCTGCCATTGCCTGCAGCGCTGGAAGCGCCTGATCTCTTGTCATCGAGATGCTAAAGAGCTTTCCGCCAGTGGCGGTTAGGTACGCGAAGAGCCAGCCAAGCATGACGGATGCCGCTCGCACAAGCGGGGTTGCCTCCAACATAATCGGTATGCATGACGCCAACCCGATACCCAGCCCAATACCAATTCGAATTTTTCTCTTGCGGCTTAGCGCTCCCTCCACGTCAGCGCATAAGGCCATGACCGCGTCACGATCCTCTTGCTGCTTCGCAGCTAGTTGCGCACTCAGGGAAGATGCTTGCAGTTCCTTCTCTTTTTGGATGCCTTCCATTTGCTCGTTGGCTTGGTCCAGCCGCCTCTTTCCTTCGGCTTGAGCCTTTTTCAGGGATTCTCGGCTTTTCTGACGCTCTTCTTCCAGATGCGGGTGCAGCATCTCCTCCCAAAGCTGCGGGAGATTATCTTCAGTTATGACATTGGTCACACCGAGTGTTTTGTCCATAAGGGCTTGCGCGCTTCGATCCTGAGAGATCAATAAGTCGAGCTGACGGGTCTTGTCCTCGTCTCCCAATGCATCGGTGAGGCGCTTTACTGCATCAACTACACCAGGGCGGATCGCGAGTACGTGCTCGCAGCTCGCGAGTAGCATCCGCTTTGGAATGTTGAGATCACCGGCTCCCATACCGGTGCGAAGCCACATGGCAGTTGCCAGTACTCGGCGGTGAACAACCGGCGGCACCGTCTCATCGGTAGATGAGGCCATTTGCGAGGAAGTTCGGCGCACTATTTGAGCAAGGAGACCATTTCGGGTCAGCGCGACGGCATGCGATTTGAATATGTCTCTGCTGGTTCTGCCGCGTCTTTGCCTTACAACGAAGGCAGTGACGTCGGTGTCATGCTCTCGGGCGCGCGGGTTTTCTGCGAAACTCAGCTTGCTATAGAGGTCTTGCCAGTTTTCTTTTGTGAAGTATTGATGCTCAGATGGATTTTGGTCCATAGTTCTGTGCGCAGCTTTGACGCCTTGTTTTTCCAACAGGGAAGCTGGGTCCCGCGAGACTTCTGTCACATACTCCCGCAAGACTTCGCGCCGTAGCATTGCTTGAGCAGTTGGGCCTGTAGGTCGCGGATTTCTCAAGACCGCCTGTAGGCTGTTTTTTATCTCGTCGAGGCTCTGCCCGAATATCCGGACCGAAGCACCAATTCGAATAAGTTCAGCAACTACAGGCGCCGTATTTTCACGAGCCGATTTTCCCGAAACACCCAGAAGCTCCATTGCCACCGGTGCATCGAGATAGACGACAAGATCCGTTTTATCGACAGAAGTTACAGGCTTTACAAAGTCCTGTACTACTTCAGTTAGTAAACCAATTGCGGCAATACGGGCCAGAACCTCCGCACTACTTTTGTCTCCCTCGATAGCGTGCTTCACGAAACGTGCGCACAGGAATTTTTCTTCATCGCGAAGAGAGGTTGTATTCGGAACATCAATGACCTTCCGGAGTTTTCCCGCCGCATCCGGCTTAAAGCTAGATTTAAACTCTATACTCTTTTCGCTAAATGCTTCAACGTAGAGGAGCCACTCAACAAGTATATCCTCAAATTCCTCCACTTCTCTTGGTAAAGCCGTAAGTGGAGAAAGATTCTCTGAGAAATTCTTAAATTGAATGGCGATGCGACGTAGCTCAGCTTCAACGGTTCGCACCGATTCGTCTGAGTTTTCTTGAAGCCCCATTTGGATTGTATAGCTAGTGTCTTTCGTCCCGGCGATGTCGGCGGCAATCCAACCTTGGCGCTCCAAATATGGAACAAATGCCTCAACAAGATCAGAATTGAAATTCCACTTGTATGTTTCTCGGACGGATGAAGCAATGACGTCTGGATCAAGTTTATTGCCGTTATGCTGACGCAGGATCGGATCGAAAAAGGGCAGTATCCCTTCCATCAGGCTTCCACTGTCACTTCCGAGCGCCGTCAGGGCACCGTAGATGCGGACAGCAGAGCGAGTAAGCTGTTTTGTCATGACGGGCCTAAACTGCCTATTTTCCAGTTGCTTAGATCACATTACCACCACTAGCTGAATCAAGACCGCTTATCTAGCGTATTTAGCTAGAGATTTGTTCAGTAAGAGTGCTAGGGTGCGAAGCCACCGCGCCTGTGCAAGCGAATGTCAACGGTGCATCGGTGATTGATCCGTAAAGCGATTCAACATCTCGGCAATCTTCGAAGATCGGCAATTGGCGTAGCGCATAGATATTGACTTAATCCTCAGTTGCCTCCCACTCCCCCGCCCCATGCATGGCAGCTATTCGCAAAAGCAGGTTGTCCGGCCCCTTGCCGAACGGTCAGAACGGGGTCATCACCGTAAGCCGCCCTGCTTCCCATGCGCCGACCGGATTTCCGTCCGGGCGGTTTGTCGAAAGAGACTGCCTTCATGACCCCTCGGTCCACCGGCCTCATCTGCGCCATCGCGGCAGTGACGATCTTTTCGATGCAGGACGGGATTTCCAAACATCTGGGCAGCGTCTATCCGCCGATCTTCATCACCATGATCCGCTACTGGGCGTTCGCGGGCTTTGCGTTTGCGCTGGCGAGCCGCTCGGCCGGCGGGGTGAAGGTTGCGGCGAGCGCCAGCCGGCCTTGGCTGCAGGTTGCCCGCGGCGCGCTTCTGGCGGTGCAGATCGTCATCTCGATCTTCTCCTTCTCGCATGTCGGGCTTGCGGCGAGCCACACGATGTTTGCAGCGACGCCGCTGGTGGTCGCCTGTCTTTCGGTGCCGTTTCTCGGCGAAAAGGTCGGCTGGCGGCGGTGGACGGCGATCGGCGTCGGCTTTATCGGCATCCTGCTGATCGTCAACCCGCTCAACGCCACGTTCGATGCCAGGATCGTCATTCCGATGGTCGCGACGCTGATGTTCGGGCTCTATTCCGTCATGACCCGGCTTGCCAGCCGCACCGACACGTCCGAAACGGCCTTTTTCTATACCGGCGTCGTCGGCGCGGTGACGATCACCTTCGTCGGTCCGTTCTACTGGACCCAGGTCACGCCTGCCGACTGGCTGTGGATGCTGGTGCTCTGCATCACCGGCATGAGCGGGCACTACCTTCTCATCCGCGCCTTCAACCTGCTCGATGCGGTGGTCGTGCAGCCGATGACCTATATCCAGTCGGTGCTGGTCTGCCTGATCGGCGTCTTCGTGTTCGGCGAGGTGATGACCGCCAACATGATCCTCGGCGTCGCAATCGTCATCGGCGCCGGCATTTTTACCATCTGGCGCGAGGCCCGGCTCGGGCGCGCGACCCCGCCGGCGATCGATCCGCCGGGCACGCCGTAAGGGGCGTACCATCAATCCCGGTGATGGATTGATTGAGCAAAAGTTGTTTTAACACCGCAAGCGCACGCGGTATGTTTTGCCCCTTGAGTTCGAGGAGGTCCGCATGCCCACGTCCGCATCGCCATCCGTGCGCCCCTCGGGGCGGAGGCCGGCTTCCATGCCCTGGCTGATCATCGTCGCCGGCGCCCTGATCGCCATGCTGACCTTCGGCCCGCGCTCGGCCATGGGTTTCTTCCAGCTGCCGATGCTCCACGATACCGGCTGGGACCGCTCCACCTTCGCGCTCGCCATGGCGATCCAGAACCTTGCCTGGGGGCTCGGCCAGCCATTGTTCGGGGCGCTTGCCGACAAATACGGCACCGGGCGGGTGCTGACCCTTTCCGGCCTGCTCTACGCCTGCGGCCTGATCCTGATGTCGACTGCCCATTCGGTCCCGGTGCTCTATCTCAGCGGCGGCGTGATGATCGGGCTTGCGGTCGGCGCCGGCTCGTTCGGCACCATCCTGTCGGCCTTTGCCCGCAACGTCACGCCCGAACAGCGGTCGGTCGCCTTCGGCATCGGCACGGCTGCGGGTTCGGCCGGCATGTTCCTGTTTGCGCCATTGAGCCAGGCGCTGATCAGCACCTACGGCTGGTCGGACAGCCTCGTCTACATCGCCTTGCTGATGCTGCTGGTGCCGGTGCTTGCCTATCCCTTGCGCGGCAATTCCAGCTCCGGCACCCAGTCGCAGTCCGAGGTCAAGCAGACCGTCGGCGAGGCGCTGCGCGAAGCCTTCGGCCACCAGAGCTATCTTCTCCTGACCTCCGGCTTTTTCGTCTGCGGTTTCCAGGTGGCGTTCATCACAGCGCATTTCCCCGCCTATCTCGGCGATATCGGCATCGCACCCGCTTACGCGGTGATCGCCATGGCGCTGATCGGCTTCTTCAACATCATCGGCTCGTTCGGCGCGGGCATGATCGGCCAGCGTTATTCAAAACCCTATTTCCTCGCCTATATCTATATTGCCCGGTCGATCGCGGTCACCGCCTTCCTCATTCTGCCGCAGACGCCCGTCTCGGTGATCGTGTTTGCGATCGTCATGGGGCTTTTGTGGCTTTCCACCGTGCCGCCGACCAACGGGCTCGTCGCCATCATGTTCGGCACGCGCCATCTCGGGCTCCTGGGCGGCATCGTTTTCCTGTCGCACCAGGTCGGCTCGTTCCTCGGCGTGTGGATGGGCGGTTATCTCTACGACCGGTTCGGCTCCTATGATCCGGTCTGGTGGCTCGGCGTGGCACTCGGCATCTTCGCCGCCATCGTGCATTGGCCGATCCAGGAAAAGCCGGTCGACCGCGGCTTGTTGCGGCCTCAGCCGGCGGAGTAACGCGGCTTCTTGCAGACGGTCACCCGAGCGCAGGCACCCAGGAATGCCGGTGCTGGTCGTAGACGGCCTGCGAGGGTGCCGGGAAGCCCGGATCGGCGAACGAGCCGACACCGACCGCGATCAGATCCGGCCTGCGCTGTGGCTCCCAGAACACCGTCGAACCGCAATCCGGACAGAAATGCAGGTTGACCGCAAAGCCACTGTCCCCCAGGCGGGCATAGGCGGTGCTTCCCCCCTCGATGCGCACCTGGGCGCGGTCGAAGAAGGCGCCGATGCCATAGGTGCTGCCGGTCCGTTTCTGGCATTCGAGGCAATGGCAGAGCGAGACCTTGACCGGCTCTCCTTTACAGATGGCCCGCAATTTGCCGCAGGCGCAGGTGGCTATCCGCTCCATGGGTTCCTCCTTCAGCTGGATTTCTCGTTCAACCGGCCTGGCGTTCCGTATCCTTCGAAAGCGCCTTCAGCGCCGCCTGGACGAAACCGTCACGGGCGGCGTTTTCCGTCAGGCCGCGGGGTTCGTAGACGTGGCGGTGCAGGAAATAGCCGGTGAGCCGGAACGCCTCCGCCATGCTGTCGCGATCGGCGGCCGAAGCGGCGCCTTCGCTCAAGAACCCCGGCAGTGCCAGCATCCGGTCGGCATAGGGCATGCCCGCCTCGCGGGAAACGGCGCGGCCGGTTTTCGGCGAGACGTAGACGAGGTCTTTCCGCCCGCCGGTCGCGGCGCATTCGGTGAGGTCGAGGCCGAAACCGAGGTCGTTCAGTACAGCGAGCTCGAAACGCACGAAAAGCTCACCGGCATCGGAGGGGTCGTCGAAGGCATCGAGGATGATGTCCAGCGCTTCGAAGAGATGCGGATGCGGATCGCGCTCCGGCAGCAGGCGCAGCAGCGCGCCCATGGCCTGGACGCCGTAGACCGCGGTCGCCGTCTCCATCAGCTTGGCGGCGCGCAGGCGGATCGGTTCCAGCTTGAACTCGCCCAGATGTTCGTCGAGCCGCGCGCGCCAGACCACTTCCACCCGGTTTCCGGCCTGCAGCACCGGTTGCATCGCCCGCGAGCGGCCGGAGCGAACGAGGCCGAGATGCCGGCCGCGGCCACGGGTCATCAGCTCGGCGATGACGCTCGTCTCGCCGTGGCGCTTGACGCCTATGATGATCGCTTCGTCCTGCCACTGCATGTATCTGTTCAAGATCCTTCCGAGCCGATTCAACAATAGAGCATAAGTCCTTCGGACTGAATCGGTTTCTGCTTTCCCCGGTCTGCAGCAAAGATGCAGGTGTCCATGGGCTTGCCTGGAACAAATCGGCCTCCATTTGGATTCCTGTGCGAAATTCGCACGTCAAATACGACCCTTGGGAGTCTCCATGAAACACGCCCTCTTTGCCGCCCTCCTGGCTGCCTCGCCTGTCGCCCTTGTCGCTCCCTCGCCCGCTGCGGCGCAATCGCCACAGCTCGAACAGGCCTGCATCTCGGTCGCCAAGAATTTCCTGCTGGTGCCCTCGCTGAAGACGGGTATCGTCCAGTCCTTTCCGGAACTGGACCCGCCGGGCGCGCGGCTGACCTATTCCACCCGCGAGGAGCCCAAGCCGACCGATTTCAGCAACGAGATCGAGTGCGAATTCGACAAGGGGCAGCCGCCCTTCCGCTTGCAGCGCTTCTGCATTTCCGACACCTGCTACGGCCCCAACGAACAGGACCAGGACCGTCGCCGCCGTTACCTGGAGGTCAGGGCGCTGATGGACCGGCAGAAGTGAGGCGGGGAACCTATTTGCCGAGCACGTTGAGCGCCGACGTGAGATAGCGCGCGGCGAGCATCTGGCGGCGTTTGGTGGCAAGCCAGAGAGCGGCGCGGCAATGGTGCTCCAGCGGATCGGTCGCCGCAGCCGCCGTGGGCTGGATCATCACGGTGCCTGAATAGATATACGGGACACCCTCGGCATCGCGCAGACACCGACCATTCGCCGCGACGTCGATCCGGCGCCCGTCCGGATGGGTGACGCGGTAGTTTTCCTGGTATGCGAACCCTGTGACGATCGCATCGTGGATCGCCTTTGCGACCCGCTGCCTATCGCCCTCGTTGATGTAGCGGATGACCCTCTCGATCGGGGCGCCGGCAGCCAGTTCCTGATCCGAAACGCCGAATATGGAGGCAATCACCTGATCGCCATACACCTTGTTTTCCGGCACGATCCAACTGTAAAAGCCGACGGAATTCGGATCATCCGAGCCCGTGCCTTCATCTGCTGATCCGCCATCCGACATTCATGACTCTCCGCGCCATTTTGCCGATAAATTGGATCTTCGGCTCAACGTTAGCAAGTCATTATAATGATGGATAAAAATCGCTAACGAGATACTCCGTCCGTGGGTATCGCTCGCGGCGGTTGACGCCGCCACGTGGCGGCGCTGGCGGATGTGGCAGCGTTGGTTCAGGACTTCGGGAATTCCAGGCCCATCTCGCGAAAACGCTCGGGATCGTCGCCCCAGTTCTCGCGGACCTTGACGAACAGGAAGAGGTGGACCGGCTGCTCGAGGATTTCGGAGAGTTCCTTGCGGGACGCGGTGGAGATTGCCTTGATGGCGTCACCGTTCTTGCCGAGCGCGATCTTCTTCTGGCTGTCGCGCTCCACGTAGATCACCTGTTCGATGCGCACCGAACCGTCCTTGCGCTCCTCCCATTTCTCCGTCTCGACATGGCTGGCGTAGGGGAGTTCCTGGTGGAGGCGCAGGAAGAGCTTTTCTCGGGTGATCTCGGCGGCCAGCTGGCGCATCGGCAGGTCGGAGATCTGGTCTTCAGGGTAATACCAGGGGCCTTCCGGCAAGGTTTTGGCAAGGTAGTCCATCAGGTCGTCGCAGCCGGAGCCTGTCGTTGCCGAGACCATGAAGGTGCGCTCGAATGGCACCGCTTCGTTGGCGGCGGCGGCGAGCTTCAGCAGGTCCTCGTGGCGGACGCGGTCGATCTTGTTCAAGACCAGGATTTTCGGCTGGTGGACTTCCTTCAAGCCTTCGAGGATCGCCTCGGCGTCGCCGCGGATGCCGCGTTCGCTGTCGATCAGGAGCAGGATCAGGTCGGCATCCTTGGCCCCGCCCCAGGCCGAGGTCACCATGGCGCGGTCGAGCCTACGGCGCGGCTTGAAGATGCCGGGCGTGTCCATGAAGACGATCTGGGCGTTGTCGTGGATGGCGATGCCGCGCACGATGGCGCGCGTCGTCTGCACCTTGTGGCTGACGATCGAGACCTTCGCGCCGACGAGCCGGTTGAGAAGCGTCGATTTGCCGGCGTTGGTGGGGCCGATCAGCGCCACGAAGCCGGAATGGGTCGGGCCACCAGCCTGGGTTTTGCCGGCTTCGTTCTCTTCACCGGGAATGTTGTCGTTTTCGGTCATGGTGTCCAATTCATTGTTCGGCAGCGGGTTTCTGCCACACGCCTTCGCGCTCGAGCATCTTTGTGGCGGCCACCTGTTCGGCGGCGCGCTTGGAACGGTCCACGCCGGTTTCCGGCGCCACGCCGGTTACCTCGACGGTCACCGTGAAACGGGGATCATGATCCGGTCCGGAGCGTTCGTCGACCCTGTAGGCGGGCGTCAGGCCGAATTTCGCATGCGCCCATTCCTGCAGCTCCGTCTTGGCATCGCGCCGCGCGCCGTCGGCGCGGGTGGCGCGGGCTTCCCAATACCTGATGATGAAGCCGCGGGCAGCTTCCAGCCCGCCATCCAGATAGAGCGCGGCGATCAGGCTTTCGACCACGTCGGCGCGCACGTTCATCATCCGCTTGCCGGTCAGCTTCTTCACATCGGCGCCGGTGCGGATGAACCGGTGCAGTTCCAGTTCGTCGGCAACAACGGCGCAGCTATCGGCGCTGACAAGCTGGTTCAGACGCACCGAAAGCTCGCCCTCGGCGGCGGTGCGGAACGTCTTGAACAGCAGTTCGGCGACACAGAGGCCGAGCACCCGGTCGCCCAGGAATTCCAGCCGCTCGTAATTGGCACTCTTGGCGGACCCGGTGCTCGCATGGGTGAGCGCCCGGTCCAGCCATTGCTTGTCGGCGAATTCATGACCGATGGCTTTTTCAAGCTGGCCGCGTTCCTCCGCCGAAAGCGACTTTGACTTCATCACCGGACGACCTTGAAAATCCGATCCCAACGCATGTTCGTCGGCCACTTCCAGATTTCGCGGAACGAGGTGTCGTTGCCGAGCGAGAAGAAGATGACGCTGGCGCGGCCGACCAGGTTTTCGGCGGGCACGTAACCAACGTCGAAACGGCTATCGAGCGAGTTGTCGCGGTTGTCGCCCATGAAGAAATAATGATCCGCCGGAACCACGAATTCCTGAGTGTTGTCGCCGCGCGAAACCGGCGAATGGTCGAGCGTGTCATAGGTGACACCGTTGTCGAGCGTTTCGCGGAAAACCGGCACGTCGGTGCCCGGATCGAGGCTGTAATCGGAGGTAAAGGCGCCGTCGCCCTGTTTGGGGACCGGCTTGCCGTTGACGAACAGCACGCCGTTGGTGACCTGGACGCGGTCGCCCGGCAGGCCGATCAGGCGCTTGATATAGTCGACATCCGGATGGCTCGGCAGGCGGAAAACGATGACGTCGCCACGCTTCGGCTGGTTGAATTCCAGGATACGGCCGGAGAACAGATCGGGCGAGAACGGCAGCGAATATTTCGAATAACCATAGGCGAACTTGTTGACGAAGATATAATCGCCGACGAGCAGGGTCGGCATCATCGAGCCGGACGGGATGGTGAAAGGCTGGAAGAGTACGGTGCGGATCACCATCGCCAGCAGCAGAGCCTGGATGATGACCTTGATGTTTTCCCAGAGGCTGTTCTGCGACTTCGTCTCGGCTTTGTCGGACACGTTTGACGTCTTTCTGTTCGGCGCGGCTGTTGCCAGCGGTTTTGCGTTCTCTAAACCCTTCGCAAAGCGGCGGCAATGGTCGATTAGGCCGCGAGGCGGGCTTCGATCACCACAAAGGCCTGCGCATAAGGGTATTCGTCGGTGATCGTGATGTGAATAACCGCTTCGTGACCCGCCGGTATCATGCTCGAGAGACGTTCGGCGGCGCCGTTGGTGAGCACCATGGTCGGCCGCCCGCCGGGCAGGTTGACGACGCCCATGTCCTTCCAGAACACGCCGTGGGCAATGCCGGTGCCGAGCGCCTTGGAGCAGGCTTCCTTGGCGGCGAAACGTTTGGCATAGGAGGCGGCGCGGTTCTGGCGGCGATCGGATTTCGCCCGCTCGATCTCGGTGAAACAGCGATGGGTAAAACGCTCGCCAAACCTCTCGATGGATTTTTCCACGCGTCTTATGTCGATGAGGTCACTGCCCATGCCGATGATCATGAAATCTTCCTCACGGCGCCAGGCCGGTTCTCGTCAGTCTTTATACTGACTTGAGGGCTCCGGCCCGTGCCGTCAAGCGTTCCAGCCGCCGGTTGCGGAAACTGCGCACGCCCAGATAGGTGACCGCGTAGAAAACCAGACCGCACAGGATGCCCGGCGGCAGGGAGCCGATCAGCATCGGCTCGAGGATCGGCCGCCAGAGCTGCGAGAAATCGAGGTGGTGGAACAGTCGGCCGAGATCGAGATGGTCATGGCCGGAGGCTTCGTTGCCGAGCAGGGTCTCGCCGATCTTCCAGGTGAGCGGCCAGATGATCGGACAGGTGACGGGATTGGCAAACGTGGTGCCGAGGGCTGCGGCGATCATGCTGCCGCCGAAGAGATAGGCGAGCGGGATGGCAAACAGGATGTGGAGGCCAAGGAACGGCGTCCAGGCGCTGACCACGCCGATCGCAAGACCTGCCGCGACCGCATGCGGCGAGCCGCCGATGCGCATGACCTTCAGGCGATAATAATCGAGGACGCGGCGAAAGCCCTTGGGAGGCAGGACGGCACGGCGCAGTCTTTCACGAAATGCAAGCGGTGTACGGCGGCGAAACGGCATAGGGGCGCATCTGGTTCGGCAGCGGGATATTCATCCGTCGGCTGCGGGAATCTTCGATCGAACAGGCTTTAGCCCAAGCCGAAGATGATGGCGAAAATTTGCCCGTCTCGCATGAGACAAGGTTTTCGCGGAGGTGATCAGGCCTTCGGTCGCATCGAGGCGGCACGGGAAGACCCACATCTGCCGCGCGGCGATATTCCGCGCGAACGGGTGGCTGATCGGAACGTGTCGCTTAGAAGGACGACTTGCGGAACATGCCGCGGTCGACCTGGCGCATGCGGAATTCAAGGTCGATCCGGTCCTTGGATTCGTTCAGGTAGGCGACTTCACGGTCCTGGGTGGAGGGAACGCGGAAAGCGCGGGCGAACTTGCGTACTGAGTCAAACATGATGTTTTCTTTCTCTCTTATATTGCACTGCACCAATATATGACGCGGCATCGCGCTTTACCAACGCCGCAACTGCTGGTCAGCCCTGCGTGAGAAGCATGGCGGGTTAATCCGGATGCGCATGAAATAGGCGGACGGAGGAAGCCACCGGGAGCCGGGCTTCATCACCTAGCGTGAATCGAGAAAGCTCTATCGGCGTATTGGTGTCTTTTCCAGGCTGCTTTTCCTTGGCTAAATCACCTTCGGGATCGTCGGGCGTGACGGCCCGCAGAAATCAGGGAGGATGCCATGACTGATCAGAAGGTTTCGGTGAAGGAGATACGCCAGAACGAAAACCGCTTCCTGAGCTCCGACATCTTCGAATCCGGGCACTATGTCTTCCCGCGCCGCAACGGCGGAGGCGTTCTCCGGGAGGAGGCGCGCGACATTCCGGTCTATCATCGCTGCGACGTACTGGTCGTCGGCGGCGGGCCATCCGGAACCGCCGCAGCGCTCGCCGCTGCGCGAACCGGCGCGGAGGTCGTGGTGCTGGAGCGCTATAACCATCTCGGCGGGCTTTCCACCGGAGGCGTGGTGATCTGGATCGACCGGATGACCGACTGGGACGGGCGGCAGGTCATTCGCGGTTTTGCCGAGGAGGTTCTGGGCCGTCTTCCCCCTGAAGCCGTCGCCGGGCCGGACAAGAGCCTCTGGGGGCAGCGGGACGCGGATCTCGCAAAATACTGGCGGCTGCGCACTTCCGCCTTTCATGGGGTCGTCACCTGGGCGCCCACGATCGACCCTGAAAGACTGAAGCTGATCTCGCAGGAAATGCTGATCGAGGCGGGCGTGCGGATCGTCTTCCATTCCTGGGCAGCGACCCCGGTGGTCGAGGACGGCGCGGTAAAGGGCGTCATCTTCGAAAGCAAGGAGGGCCGCCAGGGGATCATGGCCAAGGTCGTGGTCGACTGCACCGGCGACGGCGATGTTTTTGCGCGCGCAGGAGCGAGTTTCGAGGCCGATATCGAGGAAGGCGACGTGCATCACTCGATGAATACCGGCTTCATGCTGGGCGGCGTGGACATGGAAACATGGCTGACATTCCGTGCCACCCAGGAACAGGCCTTTGCCGACTTCAACACGCTCGGGCGCGACGAGCTCGGCTTCTTCCAGACGCCCTATGTTTCCTGGCGCAACGACATCGCGCTGTTCCTCGGGCCGCGGCAATCGGGGCTTTCGGCGCTCAATGTCGACGACATGACCGAGGTCGAAATCCGCTCGCACCGGTTCATGCTGTCGCATTGCGAATTCTTCAGGAAACATGCGCCGGGTTTCAAGGACGCTTATATGCTGCTCAGCGCGCCGCAGCTCGGCGTCCGGCACACGCGGCGTCTGGCCGGCGCCGGCCGGGTCGAGCGCAGCCAGTGGCCGATCGGCGCCGTTCTGCCGGATGAAATCGGCGTCAGTCCCTCGGTCTCGCCGAAGTTTCCGGTGATCTCAGTACCCTACGGAGCGCTGGTGCCGGCAAGGCTGGACGGACTATTGGCCGCCGGGCGGCATATCTCCTGCGATGCCAATAGCCACGGTTTCATGCGCGAAATTCCGCAATGCTGGCTGACCGGACAGGCAGCGGGTGCCGCGGCGGGCATTGCGGCCAACCGTGGCGTGACACCGCGGAATGTAGACATTGCCGAGCTGCAGTCGACGTTGCGGGCTCAAGGCGCCTTCGTGCGGGATGCGAGCGAGGCGGCGGCGGCGAGCCAGGCAGAGACGGTGCAGGGCTGATCTCAGGTGAGCTCCTGGGCCAGCCCGATGAGAAGCCCTCCGGGCCCACGGATATAGCAAAGCCGATACACGTCCTGATAGTCGACGACCTCGCCTACGAGCTCAGCGCCGCGCGCGCGGAGCCTTTCAAGCGTCTCGCCGATGTCGTCCACGGTGAACATGACACGAAGGTAGCCGAGCGCGTTGACCGGGGCGTTCCGGTGATCTGCGACGACCGGCGGCGTGAGGAAGCGGGAGAGCTCGAGCCGGCTGTGGCCATCCGGTGTGCGCATCATGGCAATCTCGACGTGCTGATTGCCCAACCCGGTGACGCGCCCGGCCCATTCTCCTTCGATCGTCGCCCGCCCTTCGAGCTCAAGGCCGAGTTCGCGAAAGAAATCAATCGTCACGTCGAGGTCTTCGACGACGATTCCTACATTGTCCATCCGCTTCAGCGCCATGTTTCCAATCTCCGATGTATCGATTCACGCTACAAGGTGTTCGCCTCGTCTGACAAAAGACGTTCGGGGCACACCAATACCGACAGCCATCCGCGCTGAATCGGCCGTTTCCACATCAGAAGCTTGAATGAGGGCAACCTCGAACCTACGGCCCCTTTTCAAACGGTCTCTCAGTCATACACCCGCTTGACGTTCGCCACGCAGTCGAGATCCTTCAGCTGGCTCAACAGCTGGTTCAGCTGGCGCAGGTCCCAGACTTCCACTTCCATGGTGATCTCGGAAAAATCGGCCGCGCGGTTGCTGCCCATGGTCAGCGTGCGGATGTTGATGTCGAGATGGGCGATCGTCTGGGTGACGGTTGCGAGCGTGCCCGGCTCGTTCAGCGTGTTGACCTCGATGCGAGCAAGGAAGCGGGACTTGTTGGCCTCGTCCAGATCCCAGCGCACGTCGATCCAGCGTTCGGGCTGATCGTCGAACCGCTGCAGGGCAGACGCCTGGATCGGGTAGATGGTGATGCCCGTATCCTTTTCCATGATGCCGACGATGCGGTCGCCCGGTACTGCGCCGCTCGGCGCAAAACGTACCTGGAGATTGCCCGAAAGACCGCGGATCGGCAGCGGATCCGGGCCGGCTTCGACTTCCTCCGGCGAGACGCGACGCTGGTTCGGCAGTTTGAAGATCATGCCCGAGGCGCTGCGCATGTTGAACCAGCCGTCGTCGGCGGCGGGCTTCACGGTCACACGCTCGTCCTTGTAATCCGGGAAGACGGCGCGCAGCACGTCGAGCGACGAGAGTTCGCCCCGTCCGACCGCGGCGATCGCATCCTCGACATCCTTGTGGGCCAGTCGATGCAGCGCCGGCTTGAGCGTTTCGCGGGTAAACACCTTGCCGGCGCGCTCGAAAGTGCGCTCCAGGATACGATGGCCGAGGCCGGCATATTGCTTGCGGATCGCCATCCGCGTGGCCCGGCGGATCGCCGAACGGGCCTTGCCGGTGACGACGATCTCCTCCCAGGCAGCGGGCGGCACCTGCACGCCGGAGCGGATGATCTCCACCTCGTCGCCGTTGTTGAGCCTCGTCACCAGCGGCATGATGCGGCCGTTGATCTTGGCGCCGACCGTGGTGTTGCCGATATTGGTGTGGACCGCATAAGCAAAGTCGATCGGCGTGGCGCCGCGCGGCAGCGCGATCAGCTTGCCCTTCGGCGTGAAACAGAAGACCTGGTCCTGGAACAGTTCGAGCTTGGTATGTTCCAGGAATTCTTCCGGATTGTCGCCCTCGGCCAATGACTCGATGGTGTGGCGCAGCCAGGAATAGGCGTTGGACTCCTTCGGCAGCAGCTCCCCGCCCCTGCCGTCCTTGTAGAGCGCATGCGCGGCGATCCCGTATTCAGCGATTTCCTGCATCAGCTGGGTGCGGATCTGCAGCTCGATGCGCTGGCGGGACGGGCCGACGATGGTGGTATGGATCGAGCGGTAGTCGTTCTGCTTTGGGTTCGAGATATAATCCTTGAAACGGCCGGGTACGACGCGCCAGCGCGTATGGACGATGCCAAGCGCGCGGTAGCAGGATGGGATGTCGCCGACGACGATGCGGAAACCGTAGACGTCCGAAAGCTGCTCGAAGGAGAGCGACTTCGACTGCATCTTGCGAAACACCGAATAAGGCTTCTTCTGGCGACCCTTGACGAAGGCATCCTTGAGGCCGTTGGCGATCAGCAACTCGCGCAGCTCGTCCTCGATCTTCTTGATCAGGCCCTCGTTGCGGGCTTCAAGATCCGCCAGCCTCTGGGTAACGGTGTCGTAGGCCTCCGGATTCATGTAGCGGAAGGACAGTTCCTCCAGCTCGTCGCGCATGTCCTGCATGCCCATGCGGCCGGCAAGCGGCGCATAGATGTCCATGGTCTCTTCGGAAATGCGCGCCTTCTGCTCGGCCTTCATGTGCTCGAGCGTGCGCATGTTGTGCAGCCGGTCGGCGAGCTTGACGAGAAGGACGCGCACGTCGTCGGAAATGGCAAGCAGCAGCTTGCGCAGGTTTTCCGCCTGCTTGGCTTTCTTGGAAACGAGGTCGAGGCGCTTCAGCTTGGTGAGGCCTTCGACCAGCCGGCCGATATCCTCGCCGAACAGTTCGTCGATCTCGGCGCGGGTGGCGGTGGTGTCCTCGATCGTGTCGTGCAGCAGGGCAACCGCGATGGTCGACTCGTCGAGATGCATGTCGGTGAGGATGGCGGCGACTTCGAGCGGGTGGGAAATATAGGGGTCGCCGCTGGCGCGCTTCTGCTGACCATGCTTCTGCATGGCGTAAACATAGGCTTTGTTGAGCAGAGCTTCGTTGGCTTCGGGCTTGTATTTCTGAACCCGTTCCACCAGCTCGTATTGCCGCATCATCCTGAAAAATGTCCTCGATACCGCTTCAGTGCCTGCGAATGGGCACCGGACGAAAAGAAAATGGCGCGCCAACCGGAAAGGTTGGCGCAGCCATCATAAAACATTCAAGCAGATTAGGGCGAGAGAATGAACGAAAACTTGCTAAGCGGGTGTTTCGCTTAGTAATCGTCGCTCTTTTCCGGCGGCACGAGGCCTTCGATGCCGGCGAGCAGTTCTTCTTCCGACATCTGGTCGAAGGTGACGGTCTCTGGAGCGTCGTCTTCCTCGTCGCGATCGGAGGCAACGGCAACGCCGCCGGCAGCAATCAGCGAAGCTGGATCGGGCTCGGGCTCGTCGACTTCGACATGCTTCTGCAGCGAATGGATAAGGTCTTCCTTGAGGTCGTCCGGCGAAAGCGTCTCGTCGGCGATTTCGCGAAGAGCGACGACAGGATTCTTGTCATTGTCGCGGTCGATGGTGATCGAAGCGCCCTGCGAGATCTGGCGGGCGCGGTGGCTCGCGAGCAGGACCAGTTCGAACCGGTTGTCGACTTTGTCAATGCAATCTTCTACTGTGACACGGGCCATTGCCTGTCCTTTGATCAGTGATTTTCGGAATTGATACGCCCGATACAGGCATTGCGCGGCAAATTCAAGTTTTTCCTGATAATTGACTTTCGGCAAGTGAGGCCACGCCTTCTGGGGGTGCCGGCGAAATTCAACCCCAAGC
Organism: Neorhizobium sp. 05N33; assembly: GCF_056397445.1. Lineage (NCBI taxonomy): Bacteria > Pseudomonadati > Pseudomonadota > Alphaproteobacteria > Hyphomicrobiales > Rhizobiaceae > Neorhizobium > Neorhizobium sp. 05N33. Next base: position 41,840 of record NZ_JBFTNK010000011.1, read on the forward strand.
TGCTTGGATTATTGCGAATCGTGCCATAAATGACAGTTATATGAATAGTTCGTAATGTAGTGGATTATTCCGGAGATTTGGCTCGGCTTATATTGACCAGGCCTCCACCTGCCAAGCAGGTTCATAAGAAAAGGGGATGGAGACCATATGTTTGACCCAAGGGAGAAGATTGCTCTCTTCATAGACGGCGCAAATCTTTACGCTGCTTCGAAAAGCCTCGGTTTCGACATCGATTACCGGAAATTGCTCAAGGCCTTTCAAAAGCGCGGTTATCTTCTTCGCGCCTATTATTACACCGCCCTGATTGAGGACCAGGAATATTCCTCCATCCGCCCGCTGATCGACTGGCTCGACTACAACGGATACAAGGTCGTCACCAAGCCGGCCAAGGAATTTACCGACAGCATGGGCCGCCGCAAGATCAAGGGCAACATGGATATCGAACTTGCGATCGATGCCATGGAGCAGTCGGAAACCGTCGACCATCTGGTGCTGTTTTCCGGCGACGGCGACTTCACCACGCTGGTCGAGGCCCTGCAGCGGAAAGGCCGGAAGGTTTCCGTGGTTTCGACCATGGCGACCCAACCGCCGATGATCGCAGACGACCTGCGCCGGCAGGCCGACCACTTCATCGACCTGGTGTCGCTGAAGGCCGAAGTCGGTCGGGATCCGTCCGAACGCCCGGCCCGTCCGGCGGAATCGACCGAAGCCGCCGATCTCTGATCCGGCCCTTTGCCCGGATCGCTATCCGGCATATCAAGAGAAGAATAGGCGCCCGTTTTTCGGCGGCGCCTTTTTTCGTTCTGGGATAGAAGGGCTTCATGCTTTTCGAACGCCCTTCCGATGATCTTCTTTACGACGCGCTGGTCGCCCGCGACGCCTCCTATGAGGGTTTTGCCTGGGCGGCGGTGAAGACGACCGGCATTTTCTGCCGCCTCACCTGTCCGGCCCGCAAGCCGAAGCGGGAAAACACCAGTTTCTTCGAGACGATTGCCGAATGCCTGGAGGCCGGCTTCAGGCCCTGCAGCCGTTGCCGGCCGATGCTCAAGCTCGGCGAGGCGGATCCGATGGTGACGCGGCTGCTTTCGGCGCTCGATACGGAGCCTTTCCGTCGCTGGAGCGAGGAGGATGTCGTTTCTCTCGGCATCGACCCCTCCACCGCCCGGCGTGCCTTCAAGCGGCAGTTCGGCATGAGTTTTCTGGAGATCGCCAGGCTCAGGCGTATGGGCAAGGCGGCGGAAACGCTAAAGGAAGGGGCGAGCGTTCTCGATGCGCAGCTCGACGCCGGTTACGAATCCGGCAGCGGCTTTCGCAGCGCCGTGACGAAGCTGTTCGGTGCGGCGCCCGCCAACCTGCGGACCAAGGCGCTGCTCAGGGCTGACTGGATCGAAACGCCCATCGGGCCGATGATGGCGATCGCCGACCAGCATTCGCTGCACCTCCTCGAATTCGCCGAGCGCAAGGCGCTGCCGGCGGAAATCAGGAAACTGCAAAAGTTCACCGGTAGCGGCATCGTCATGGGGCGCCATTCGCCGATCGATCAGATCGAAGAGGAGCTGAAGGCCTATTTCGCCGGCGAGGACCGGGGCTTCAAGACACGGATTGCCGGACACGGATCGCCGTTCCAGCGGCAGGTCTGGGAGGCATTGCGAGCAATCCCGGCCGGCGTCTCCACCACCTATGGGGCGGTCGCTGCGGAACTCAACCTCTCCTCCTCCACCCGCGCGGTGGCGGGCGCCAACGGCGCCAACCAGATCGCCATCGTCATCCCCTGCCACCGGCTGATCGGCGCCGACGGCAGCCTCACCGGTTACGGCGGCGGGCTGTGGCGCAAGCGCTGGTTGCTGGAGCATGAGCGGAGGATGGTGATGAGGACCAGCTAGCTAAGTTCGCGGTATTGCGGATGCGACCCCCCTCTGCCCTGCCGGGCATCTCCCCCACAAGGAGGGAGATTACAAGTGGGATGACCGCCGCTCCCAACGTTCGTGGCAGAGGGTGAGACCTCAGAGAGAGCCCTGAGCACGCCGCCAGCCGATCTCCCCCTTGTGGGGGGAGATGCCCGGCAGGGCAGAGGGGGGTGGCGGCGCCCACCAATCTCACGTCGATGCCGGCTCGCGCATCTGAAGCCCTTCCGCCGAAGACCGCTTCGCCTTCCGCGCCCGAAACACCGCCTCGACAACCAGCGACAGCGGCAGGCCGATGAAGAACGGGATAAAGAAATAGATGACCCGGAAGGCGACCAGCGAGCCGATCGAGGCCTGGTCCCCCATGACGTGGCGAACAGTCGCTTCCAGCACGCCAAGACCGCCCGGGGCGTGGGTGATCAATATCGCCAGGTTGGCGAGCACGAAGGCGGTCGCCGCCTTGAGATAGCTGACATCCGCCGTGGCGCCCATGACCTCGCGCAGGCAGGCGGAGACCATTGCGAAATTGATCGTGCCGATCACCACTTGGGCTATAGCGATCTTCAGCGTCGGCATCTCGAAGGTCCATGCGCGGATTTTGAGCGGCGTGCGGACGAAGGCGGCGAGCGCCAGGTAACCGGCTGTGGCGGCAAGGCAGGCAAAACCGATCGCGATGATCACGGTTTCGCTCAGGCCCAACACCGAAGCGGCATCCTTCGGATTGATGACCATAACGATGCCCGACAGCACGGCCATGCCGATACCGACGGTAACGCCCGACAGCAGAACGATCTTCGCCACGTCCTCGGCGCTCATGCCCCAATGCGCATAATAGCGGTAGCGCAGCGCGCCGCTGCTCAACCCTGAAAGACCAACGCTCTGGCCGATCGACAGCGCGATGAACGAGGCAAGTCCGATCTTCGGATAGGAGAGATCGTTCTTCACATAACGCACGCCGGCCCAGTCGAAGCCCGAAAGGCAGAGATAGGAACCGAAGGCAAAAAGGAGTGCCATCAGGAGGTTGAAGGTGGGGATGGCGCGGACGGATTCGACGATGTCGGAAACCGAGTATTCGCGAAAGGTGTGATACAGGAGATAACCGGCGGCACTGACGCCGATCACCAGCATGCCATAGGTCAGGATTTTCTTTCGCGTCATTGCCCCGTTGCCTATTGCCCGCTCGCGCTCAGAGATGAAAAACGAACGGGCGAAGGTGGATTTTGTTCCTAGGGCGGGATTTTACAGTCGCTCGATGATCCGCGAAAAGGCGGGATCGTCGGGATTATATCCGCGCGCAGGGCTGCGAAAGCCCGCATCGGTCTCGGTCAGATCGCTGATATCGTCGACATGAAACAGACGCCACCCGGTACCCGTTCCGGCAATCTGCCAGGCGCTGAGGGCAAGAGCGCCCTCGCCGACATAACCGAGGATATGCGGCCGCACCCTGCGCTTTACGTCCTTGTAGCGGAGTTCGATAATCCGCCGCCGCTCGATCGCATCGATGATGATATCCGGATAATTTGTCTTCCGCACGAGAACTCCCTGGTGTCTCCCTTAACGGCCGGGAGGCAGGGAAGTTCACGATCGATATACGGCGAAAATGGCTTCGGCGGGATCTGCGCGGTTGATCAGTTCGACTTCAACAGCCGCGACTTCTGGCGGTTCCAGTCGCGTTCCTTCTCGGTCTCGCGCTTGTCGTGCAGCTTTTTGCCCTTGGCGAGCGCGAGTTCGAGCTTGGCGCGGCCCTTTTCGTTGAAATAGATCTTCAACGGCACCAGCGTCATGCCCTCACGATTGATGCCAACGCGCAGGCGGTTAATCTCGCGCTTCGACAGAAGAAGCTTGCGGCGGCGGCGCGGTTCGTGATTGAAACGGTTGGCCTGCAGGTATTCCGGCAGATGCGAGTTGATCAGCCAAATTTCATTGCCCTCGTCCGATGCGTAGGATTCGGCAATGTTGGCCTTGCCTTCGCGCAAAGACTTGACCTCGGTTCCGGTCAGGACCAAGCCGGCCTCATAGGTATCCAGGATTTCATAGTTGTAGCGGGCCTTGCGGTTCTCCGCGACAATCTTGTTGACCGTGCGCTGGCTGCCTTTGGGGGCCATGGGATTAACTTCCGTTCCGCCCTTTTTATTCGAAAACAAATCCCCGCCCATGGGCGATGAGCGGGGTTCCTTCAGCTATGTAATGCGGCGGATGCCGAAAGTGAAGCGGCGAGCGCTGACGTCTCTCAGTTCAGCAGCCCGGCATGGCGCAGCGCGGAGTCGATCGCCGCCTCGGTTGCCGGCTCCAGCGTCGAGACCAGCGGCGAGCGCACCGTGCGGTTCATGCCGCGGGTCCTGTGAAGGCCGTATTTGGCGCCGCAGAGGCCGGGTTCCAGGAAGATCGCCTTGTGCAGCGGCATCAGGCGGTCCTGGTATTCAAGCGCCTTGGCATAATCGCCGGCAAGCGTCGCTGCCTGGAATTCCGCACAGAGGCGCGGCGCGACATTGGCCGTCACCGAAATGCAGCCGACGCCGCCATGGGCATTGAAGCCGAGCGCTGTCGCATCCTCCCCCGAGAGCTGCACGAAATCATTGCCGCAGGTGATGCGCTGTTCCGAGACACGCTCGATCTTGCCGGTCGCATCCTTGACGCCGACGATGTTTCGGTGCGCTTTCACCAATGCGCCCATCGTTTCCGGCGACATGTCGATAACCGAACGCGGCGGGATGTTGTAGATGATGATCGGCAGCTTGGTCGCTTGGGCGATCGCCGAGAAATGGGCGATCAGGCCCTTCTGGGTCGGCTTGTTGTAATAGGGCGTCACGACGAGGACGGCATCGGCGCCTGCCTTTTCGGCGTGCACGGCCAGCTCGACGGCTTCACGCGTGTTGTTGGAGCCGGCGCCGGCGATCACGGGAACCCGCTTTCTGGCCACTTCGATACAGAGTTCCACGACGCGCTTGTGCTCGTCATGGCTGAGCGTCGGCGATTCACCGGTGGTGCCGACCGGCACCAGTCCGCTGCTGCCTTCGACGATCTGCCAATCCACATGCGCGGCAAAAGCCTGCTCATCCACTGCGCCATCGGCCGTGAACGGGGTAACCAGGGCGGGCATCGATCCCTTGAACATGCAATACTCCCAGTCGGCAACGTTCATTCTGCTGCCGCAATCCATGACTATGAGGGACGTTCAGGACATTTGGACGGGCAGCGACGCAGCCGATCTTTTCCAGAAAGCCTCTCAGGTCGCGCACCATAAAGCGGCGGGAAAGCGACGACAAGCGCAAGTGCCAGGGATTTCATATGGAATCTCATATAAGAAACCGCGCATTTTCATAAACGTGGTAAGCTTTCGTTAATGTGGCTGGCGGCTAATAAGGGGACGACATATTTTCGCGAGTTACCGGATGTACAGGCCTGTTCTGATCCTCGCAGCACTGGGGCTCGGCGCTGTGAGCATGCATGCATTTGCCGCATCGCTTCCCGAGAGCATGGCGCCCCTCCCCTATGTGAAGCCCGAAAACCCGGTCGCGATCACCATGCCCGCCGCGATGCCCGCGCCTGTTGCAACTCCCGTGCCTGACGTCACCGGCACGATCCCGAGGACCGACCCACTGGTCGTTGCTCCCCAGCTGAAAGCCGGGCTCGATGCGCTTGCGGGCAACGACATCGCCGCCGCCCTTGCCACGCGGAATGGTCTCGCCGAAGGTTCGCTCGACCGTCATATCCTCACCTGGGCTATCGCCACATCCGGCGCGCCGGGCGTGCCGTCGGGCGAGATCGCGGCGGCGCAAACGGAACTGAAGGGATGGCCGGGGCTCAAGGGCCTGCGCGCCAACTCCGAACGGGCGCTTTATCGTGAAAACCCGCCTGCCCCGACCGTGCTTGCTGCCTTCGGCGCGACCCGGCCGGAAACCACCGAGGGCACGATCATCCTCGCCCGCGCGCTCGTCGCCTCCGGCAAACAGGCGGAGGCTGCACGTCCGCTGCGGCAGATCTGGCTCACCGACACACTCGACAAACCGACCGAGGACAAGATCCTCGCCGAGTTCTCGGCGCTTTTCACCGCCGCCGACCATAAGGCGCGCATGGACTTCCTGATGTACAAGGGGCGCGCAGCGCAGGCCAAGCGATTTGGCGATCTCGGCAAGGCGCAATCGCTCTACAAGGCCTGGGCTGCGGTCATCGGCAATGCCAAGAATGCAGAGGCGCTGCTCACTGGCGTCGACAGCTCGCTGAAGGACGATGCGGGTTATCTCTTCGCCCGTGTCGAATATCTGCGCCGCCAGGACAAATATCAGGATGCGGCGGACCTGCTCGAAAAGGCACCGCGCGACGCGGCAAAACTGGTCAATACGATGGAATGGTGGAACGAGCGGCGCATCGTGGCGCGCGGTCTTGCCGACCAGGGCGAGTTCAAGCTCGCCTACCGGACCGCGGCCAATTATGTCGCCGCTTCCTCCACCGATATCGTCGATGCGGAATTCCACGCGGGCTGGTATGCGCTGCGGGCGCTGCATGAACCGGAAACTGCCGAAAAGCACTTCCGCAAGATCCTCGACACTTCGAACAAGCCGCTGTCCGCTTCGCGCGCCCTCTACTGGCTCGGCCGCGCTGCCGAAGACGGCGGTCCGGGCAATGCCAAGGAGTTCTTCTCCAAGGCGGCGCATTTCTCCAGCACGTTCTACGGCCAACTGGCCGCCGCGCGGCTGGACCTCAAATCGCTCGACGTCACCTATCCGAACCCGAGCGGGGTCGACCGCCAGAATTTCGAAAGCCGCGAAGCCGTCCGGGCGATCGCAAGGCTCGAAGATGCCGGCCACGGCAAGCGCGCCGCGGTGCTCTATCGCGCGCTGGCGGAAGAAATGACCAGTCCCGGGGAACTGGCGATCCTCGCCGCCAGGGCGGAATCGGAGGACAACCACGCCCTTTCGCTGCAGATCGGCAAGACCGCTTTCAGCCGCGGCATCGATGTGGCCGCACTCGCCTTCCCGGTCGGCGTCATCCCGGCCGGCGCCGATATCGAAGGTTCCGGCAAGGCGCTCGCCTATGCGATCGCCCGCCAGGAAAGCGCCTTCAACCCGGGCGCGGTTTCACCCGCCAATGCCCGCGGCCTGCTACAGATCCTGCCCGGCACGGCGCAGGGCGTCGCCAAGCGGCACGGCCTCACTTATGCGGCCGCGCGGCTGACCACGGATGCGGGCTACAACGCGACACTCGGCGCCCATTATCTCGGCGAACAGATCGATACGTTCGGCGGCTCCTACATCCTGACCTTCATCGCCTATAATGCCGGGCCGAAACGGGTGCCCGAATGGATCACCCGCTATGGCGACCCGCGCGGCAAATCCCTCGATGAGGTGGTCGACTGGATCGAGCGCATCCCCTTCCCCGAAACCCGAAACTACGTGCAGCGGGTGATGGAGAACTATCAGGTCTACAAGACGAGGCTGGGGCAGAAGGCGGATATCGAGGCGGATCTGCGGTTCGGGCGGCAGTAGCAGGCTGCGGCTCGACCGAGATCATTCCTCTTTTCTCTTGAACAAGAGCCGGTCGCGTCTTCCAAGACGGTGTCGGGCTCATTGCGGCCGGCCTTGCTGTTGAAGGTCGCAGTCCCCCAAAGCAAAAAAGCCCGGCACGAGGCCGGGCTTCTGAACTCAACCTGATCAAGTCAGATTAGAAGTCGCGCTGCAGGCGGACGATACCGCGGACGTCGTCGTCGCCGTGTTGGACCTTGAAGTAGTCGACGGCAACCTTGGCCGCAAAGTTTTCGACGATCTGGTAGTTGACGGTCACGCCAGCAGTCCAGCTGTCAGCACCGGTGAACTCGTTGTCAGCGGTCAGTTCCGTGTTCCAGGTGTACTGGGCTTCCGGGATGATTTCGAGCTTGTCGGTTGCCTTGAAGGAATAGGCTACAGCAACAGCTGCTTCACCAGCACCGGTATCGAGCACGCCGTAGTAGGCGTTTTCACCCGAAGACCAGACACCGGAGAGGTAGAAGGTGCCCGGACCGACGGCCACGGAGCCGATCGCACGGACAGCACCTTCTTCGGCACCGAAGTCATAAGAACCGAGCAGTTCGAGTTTGGCCGGGCCGATTGCCGCCTGAACGACAGCTTCGATACCGACGTTCTGACCGCCAACGCCCTGAAGACGCGACAGTTCGTCAACCTGAACGCCAGCCGTGAAGGCAGAGCCGGTATAGGTGTAGGAGATCGACTGCAGACGGTTCGAACCGAGGTTGTCCGCTTCGCCCGGAAGGTCGTTTGCATCCCACCAGTTCAGCCAACGACCGACGCGGAAACCGCCGAGCTGGATGTAGGCTTCGTTGATGTAAGCCGGGGTAGAGCTCGTGTTGGAGGTGTAACCAACGTCCTGATTAGCTTCGAAGCGAACCGAGGCAACCGAGGTCAGCGTGCCGAGTTCGGTGTCGGACTTCGCCGTGAAGTCGAGCTGAGCGCGGCTGTACGAGTCCCAGTCACTGTCGTTGAAGCTGTTTGTGCTGTTGCCAAAGCCGACTTCGAAACGGACATAACCGCCGACCTTGAGGCAGGTTTCCGTGCCCGGGATGTAGAAGTAACCAGTGCCAAACGCGTCGCAGACGCGAACGTATTCCATAGGCTCCGGTTCGGCAGCGACGATGGCGTCGGCAGCCTGAGCACCGGAAACTGCCGCGAGAGCCGCTGCAGAACCGAGAAGAAGGCTCTTAATGTTCATTCTTTTGACCTCCAGTCAATTTCTCTGAATGCTAGTTCGCGCCCGATCGAAAATTGATCAAACACGTAAAGGCCGCATAAGCAGCCCCATCCCCCGGTATCAACTCCCCATATGGAGGCCCTGCATAGAGGCCCACCATTTATAGAAAACTCCCCCGGCGAACCGGGGGAGTTCCATTATGATTAGAACGAGCGATCGAGACGGACGAAGCCATCCCAGAACTTGTTCTCGCGCGACGTCAGGCCATCGGTCTGAGTCTGGTTGTAGTTCGCAGTGAGCTTCGCGGTGAAGCCCGGAACGATCGTGTAGTCGACCGTCAGACCAACGCGGTAAGCATTGTCGCTGCCGTAATCGCCGATACCGTCAGCAGCATTCCAGATGTAGGAACCGCCGGGAGTGATGGTCAGCTTGTCGGTGACCTTGAAGGCATAAGAAGCAGCCAGGGTCCATTCGCCACGGTTGTCGTAGGCATTTTCGCCGTTCGCATCACCCAGACCGCTCGACCAGATGGCGAGAGCCTGCAAGGTGCCTGGGCCTACCGGAGCCGAAATGAGGGCGCGAACGGCGCCTTCTTCTGCACCCAGATCATAAGCACCGAGAAGATCGAACGCTACAGCGCCGAACTTGGCAGTGACGAGAGCTTCGATACCGACGTTCTGGCCACCAACGCCCTGAAGACGCGACAGTTCGTCAACCTGGACACCTGCGCTGAAGGCGCTGCCCGTATAGAAGTAGCCGACAGACTGCATGCGGGTCGTGCCCGAACCGGAGTTCCAATCGGACTCGCCGTTGATACCCTTATCCCACGGGTTCAACCAGCGACCAACCTTGAAGCCGCCGAGCTGGATGTAGGCTTCGTTGATGTAAGCCGGAGTAGAGCTGGTGTTGGACGTGTATCCAACGTCCTGGTTGGCTTCGAAACGAACCGAAGCAACAGAGGTCAGCGTACCAAGCTCGGTGTCAGACTTCGCGGTGAAGTCGAGCTGAACGCGGCTGAACGCATCCCAGTCGGTATCGTTGAACGAGTTCTGGTCCTGGCCGATGCTAGTCTCGAAACGGACATAACCGCCGATCTTGAGGCAGGTTTCCGTGCCCGGGATGTAGAAATAGCCGGTGCCGAAAGCGTCGCAAACGCGAACGTATTCCATGGGCTCCGGTTCTGCAGCTACGATGGCGTCAGCTGCCTGAGCGCCGGAGACTGCTGCGAGGGCAGCAGCGGAGCCGAGAAGAAGGCTCTTGATGTTCATTTTTGACCTCCAGTCAAAGTTTCGTATGGGTCTGGGTTCTTTTGGCTGAAGGACAGCGTTCCCTGCCCCATCCCCGTCGATTGCTAGAAGAAGGACGATCCACCGCCTCGCTTCCGGATTTGAAAATACAAGACGGGGAGGGTCATGCAATCTGGAACTTCAACCGGACGCCATTCCGGTACCCGCTTCCCAGAAGTCTGTTGCCGAAAGGACACAAAGCCAGGGACTGCCTTAGGTGGTATTTTACGCTTTGTTAAGAAAGGGCTTATCCGGCAGCCACTTAGCGCCGCGGAGAGGCCTCGTAGGGGAATCACCTCACCCGATCAGGCGGCGCAAGTGCACGGCCGTGCGAGCGGCTGGCAAAGGTCGATCAGAATGGGATTTGGATTCAGAATTGGGCGGGCGTTTCGAGCCTGGAATGGCGGAGAAGATGGGATTCGAACCCACGATACCCTCTCGGGTATACTCCCTTAGCAGGGGAGCGCCTTCGACCACTCGGCCACCTCTCCGGTCGGGCCTGATTATTGGGAAACGATATCGATGGCAAGGTCTTTTATGGAAATGTCATGCGATTCCCACCGGTCACGGCACACGAATCGCAACAAGTGATTCCATTCCTGCCGCTTCGGTGATTCTCAGTAGCCCGAACGCTGCTTGCCGATCCCGCCACCGCGACCGTAGCGACCGGCAAGCGATCGCAACGCGCCGGAAAACTCGGTGACGTCGGCGCCGACCGCCACGAAGCTCGCGCCAAGATCGAGATAATGGCGGTTCAGGGATTCGCTGAAGGTGAGGATGCCGGCCGCCTTGCCGGACTTCACGATCGTGCCGATCGCCTTCTCGATCACTTCCTGGACCTCCGGCGCCTCCATGCGGCCGAGATAGCCCATGTCGGCGGAAAGGTCGGCCGGACCGATGAACACGCCGTCGACGCCATCCACGGCTGCAATGTTCTCCAGGTCGCGGATCGCGGCCATGGTTTCGGCCTGGACGATCAGGCAGATTTCGTCGGCGGCCGTCTCGGCATAGTCGGGAATGGCGTTGAAGGCGGAGGCGCGGGCAACGGCGGCACCGACGCCGCGCACGCCGCGCGGCGGATAACGCACGGCGCGGACGAGTTCCCTCGCCTGCTCCGCCGAATCGACCATCGGCACCAAAAGCGTACGGGCGCCGATGTCGAGCATCTGCTTGATGACCCAGGTCTCGCCGATCGGCGGCCGCACGACCACTTCCGAGGGCGAGGTGGCAAGCGCCTGCAATTGCGCCAGAATGCTGCGCAGGTCGTTCGGCCCGTGTTCGCCGTCGATCACCAGCCAGTCGAAACCGGCATGGCCGGCGATCTCGGCGGTCAGCGCCTCGCCCATGTTCAGCCAGAGGCCGATCTGCGGCAGGCGGGCCTTCAACGCCGCCTTGAAGTGATTCTTCGGAGACGGCATGGCGTTTCCCTTCAGGCGAGGAGCTGTTTCAGGTCGGCGGTGGGATCGGCGAGGATGGCGCGGCTCGGTTCGATGCCGGCGTCGAGCAGCTTCTTGCCGCTCACATAAGCCTTGGCATCGTTGATCGCGTCGACGGCGATGAACCGTCCCTCGCGGAAATACCAGATCGACAGGCTGCCCTCGCGGACGCCCTTGCGCACCAGCGTCTCGTCATAACCCAGGTTGAAACCAGCGATCTGCAGCTTCACATCATATTGGTCGGACCAGAACCAGGGCTTTGCGTCGTAGGGCGCGGAGCCGCCAGCAAGGATCGCTGCGGCGGCTTCCGCCTGGTCGACGGCGTTCTGCACCGATTCGAGACGGATGCGCTTGCCCTTCCAGGGCAGCATGGCGCAGTCGCCCATGGCAAAAATCGACGGATCGGAGGAGCGGGCGAATTCGTCGACGATCACGCCGTTGCCGACTTCGAGGCCGCATTCCTGCGCCAGTTCGTCGTTTGGTTTGACGCCGATGCCGACGATGACGAAATCGACCTCGATCGTGCTGCCGTCGGAAAGCTCGGCGGCGCGCACGTGATTCCCTTCCGGGCCGCCTCCGCCGATCAGCCGATGCAGGCCGGTCTTTTCGCGGATGACCACGCCGTGGCTGTCGTGGATGGCGCGCATCACGTCGGCGGTCTCTTTTGCCGCGACGCGCTGCAGGATGCGGTCGGCCATTTCGATCAGCGTCACTTCGAGGCCGAGATGGCGGGCGACGGCAGCGGCTTCGAGGCCGATATAACCGCCGCCTATAATAAGGAGTCGGCGACCCGGCTTCATTTCGCCGGCTAGAAGATCGGCATCGCGCTTGTCGCGAACGGTGAAGACGCCGTCGAGATCGCCGCCGACACTTGCCGGCAGCGTGCGCGGCGTCGAGCCGGTGGCGAGCGCCAGGGTGTCGTATTCGATGACCGCGCCATCCTGCATGCGGACGGACTTCGCCTTGCGGTCGATTTCCTCGACATAAGTCGAGAGCAGAAGCTCGACGTCGTTCTCGGCAAACCAGCTTTCAGGCCGGAAAGTCAGCCGCTCGAATTCCATTTCACCGAGCAGATATTTCTTGGAGAGCGGCGGGCGCTGGTAGGGAATCACGTTTTCCGAACCGATGATCGTGATCGGCCGTGCATCCTTCAGTGCCCGGAGTTTTGCGGCGAGCGCGAAACCCGCCTGGCCCGCGCCAATAATCACCAACCTGCCCGTCACGTCTTGCTCCCCACGCCGATCATGGTTTCGTTGATAGCACCACTCATCCGATCGCAAGGGGTATCCCCGCGACACCGGCCCGTCAACAACGCGACATGGTCGATTACGGGCTTTGAGTTCACAGCTGTCCCACACGAAAGGGAAAAACCGCCTCCGCGGCACTTAAATGCCGGATTTTTGGCGATATTCCCGCTATCCGTCGCATTTTACCATTCCGTTTCAGAATGTGTCAGCGGACGAGGAATATAGTCACATCCTAGGAGCGCAACAGGAGGGTGTCATGCCCTTGAACATGGACCACGACCCAAAAACAGACGGCTCACGCGAGCACGCTTTCGAGAAGTTCTCGATCGATCGGCCGGGCAAGATCATCTTCGTCGGGCATCATCTCAGCACCAAGACGAGTTTCCGCTGCCTGATCCGCAGCATCTCGCTTCACGGCGCGGAACTCGAGGTCAGCCCGCACCTGCCGGTGCCCAACAACTTCTTCCTCGAGATCCTCGGCATCCATGACGACATCGGCTGCACGGTGATCCGCCGCGAGGAAGAGAAGGTCACCGTCGGCTTCAACATGCTGATCGATGCCGAATTTCTGCATCACGTGATCCGGCTGAACTTCGAGACCAGCCACTGACCGGCTGATAGTCTCGCGACCGGAGGGCGTTCCTCTCCTGTCGCTTGTGGTTGCCGTTCGTCAGCCGCGACAAAAGCGGCACCGCCCACAGCAGCCCTCGCCATTCGGCGCCCTCCAGAGGATCAGCGAGCGGATCCCGCCGCCCGTTCCGGCAGCGCCCGTTCTTCTCCTTGTTCAGTTGTTTCCAAAACCTCACCCGGTTGAGAAACATGGCAGTCACTCCATCTATGATGTGATGCCATCGAGCTAGTGGTTTGCGGCACGGCTTGTAGACGCGCCGGCGAACGCCGTTTTTCATCCATGAACGATGGGACGATCACCGGTGAAACAATAAGGTGTCTCGCATGACAGACGCGGGCTGGGATGATCTCAAACTGTTCCTGCATGTGGCAAGCGAAGGTGCCTTGAGTGGCGCCGCCGCCCGCACGGGCCTCAGCGCGCCGACGATCGGCCGGCGGATGCTGGCGCTGGAACGGACGACGGGCCGGACCCTTTTCGTGCGCAGCCAGCAGGGTTATCGGCTGGCGCCCGACGGAGAGACGCTGCTCGAACATGTCCGTGCCATGCAGAAGACGGCCGACAGCATCGCCGACTGGAAGGCGCAGGCCTTCGCGCTGCCGATCGTCTCGATTGGCGCCGACGCCTGGCTTTCCGGTTTCGTCAGCGATCATACGTCCGAGATCAGGGGCAAGGAGGACCGGTTCCGGCTCTGCTGCAAGTCGCTGCACAAGGGGCTCGATTTCACCTATCGCGAGGCGGATGTCGGGATTGTCGGCCGAAGGCCCGAATCCGGCAATGTGGCGATCCGCCGATCGGTCGCTGTCTCACACTGTATATATAGAGCGTATAGCCTTGCCGAAGACGAGACCATGCCGTGGGTTTCGATCGGCACCGAAAGCTCCCATTCGCCGGCCGACAAATGGGTGTTTCAGCATCACGAGGCCGATATCCGCACCTGGACCAATTCGCCGGAACTGCTGCTGCGGCTGATTGCCGGCGGCAACGGGCGCGGCGTGCTGCCATGCTTCATCGGCGATGAGGTCCCTGGCCTGGTGCGCGAGGGCGGCATCATCGAAGAACTCACCTATACGATGTGGATCGTCGCCAATGACGACGACCGGCACCGGCCGGAGGTGCGCCAGGTGATCGAAGGCCTTGGAGCGCTTTTCAAAAGCCACGAGAGAAGATTCATCGGCGAGAGGGCGCAATCGGCAGCAAGCAGACTTGCTTACCGATGAATCGATCTTATTGTGTGCCGGTTTTAGAGAACCGGAACTGAAATCCATGCCTGCATTCTCGCGCTTCACACCGCTGATCAGCGCCCTTCCCGCCAGCGTCCCCTTCGTCGGCCCCGAAGCCATCGAGCGAAATCGCGGTCTCATGGTCAAGGCCCGCATCGGCGCCAATGAAAACGGCTTCGGACCGGCGCCTTCCGTCATCGAGGCGATCGGCGCAGCGGCCGCAAGCACCTGGAAATATGCGGATCCGGAAAATTTCGAGCTCAAGCAGGCGCTTGCGGCGCATCTGGGCTGTCAGATGAACAATATTGCCGTCGGCGAAGGCATTGATAGCCTGCTCGGGCTGATCGTCCGGATGGTGATCGAGCCGGGCATGCCGGTCGTCACCTCCTTCGGTGCCTATCCGACCTTCAACTTCCATGTCGCAGGCCACGGCGGCCGGCTGGTAACGGTGCCTTATGTCGACGACCGCGAGCATCTCGATGGGCTGATGGAAGCCGTTCGCCGCGAAAACGCGCCGCTCGTCTATTTCGCCAATCCCGACAATCCGATGGGAAGCTGGTGGGATGCCGACAGCATCGTCGCGTTTGCCAAGGCGCTGCCGGAAACCTGCCTGATGATTCTCGACGAGGCCTATTGCGAGACGGGGCCAGCCGGCGCGACGCCCGAGATCGCCGCCCTGATCGACCGGCCGAACATCATCCGCACTCGAACCTTCTCGAAGGCCTATGGCATGGCCGGCTCGCGGGTGGGTTATGCGATCTCGACGCCCGGCACGGCTGAGGCCTTCGACAAGATCCGCAATCATTTCGGCATGAACAGGATCGGCGTCGCCTCGGCGCTCGCGGCACTCAAGGACCAGGCCTACCTCTCCCAGGTGATCGGCCAGATCAAGGCCTCGCGGGAACGGATCGCCGCCATCGCTCAAACCAACGGCCTGAAGCCGCTGGCGTCTGCCACCAATTTCGTGGCGATCGACTGCGGCCGCGACGGCGCCTATGCGCGCTCGATCGTCGATGGGCTGATGGAGCACGGGGTTTTCATCCGCATGCCGGGTGTCGCATCGCTCAACCGCTGCATCCGCGTGAGCACGGGACCGGAGCCGGACATGGCGTTGCTTGAAGAAGCGCTGCCGAAGGTGCTGAAGAGCTTATAGGCCAAAAGAAAATGACCGCGCCGGCCTTGTTCCTGCCGGTCGCGGTCTCAATTTCAGGCGTCGTCCCCGTCCAGACCCGACCGCCCTGTCTCCCGATCCCCTTTTGGGTTGATGTCTTTTGGATTGTTCTCCCGCCGGCCCTCTTGCGGGGCCGGTCAATTCGTTGACCACGGCGCTCCCTGAAGGCGCTCAGTGCATGGTCATCCATTCGCGAGCGGCGCGGAGTGCCGCGGCCAGCTGCATCTTGCTCATCGTCTGAGCGAGGTCGGCGCGCAATTCGGCGGCGCGATCGGAGCCCTTGATCGCGGCGATGTTGAGCCATTTGTGTGCGGAGATCAGATCGACGTCGCAACCACGACCGGTCGCATACATCAGGCCCATTTCGCAGAAAGTGTCGGCGCGGGTTTCGCCACCCATGGTGGCCATTCCGGAATTATTCATTTCAAAGCGTGCCATCGGTTTGATCCCTGTTAAAGCCTGTTGTTCGTCGTCTGCCCTGTTTTTTGCCCTTTCGGGCTCCATCCGGATCACCGTCTTGAAGCGGCTGTTTGATCCTTCCGGCCGGCGGTTTTTCCCGCTCGTTTGATGACTTCACTATGCGCCCAACCTTCCAAAAGACGCCTAAAAAGCATGATTAATTCAACGAAAACAAAGTACAAACGCTTGGTAAACTTGGCTTTTTGTTAAACATGGGATGCCTTGCATTTTAAGGAATTTGCAGAGATTTTTACGAAAAATTTAGAAAACGATTTAAACTGATTGCTAACTACGAATCCGGGTCGCATCGAGGATCTGTGGAAAAACCTGGCCCTCCCCGACGCTGTAAATCCCCGTTTTCCAGCCAATCCGATATTTACCTTTACGTACGGGTAAGATAAATTTCGAACCGGGTTCGCGCAAAGGGTGCGAATTGGAGGAAACCGCACCGTCTATCGCTTGAGAAGGTCTGACGGCGGAAGCAAAGGAGGAAACAATCATGATGCGCAGACTGATGCTTGCTGCCGCGCTGACACTTGCCGCGGCTGGGGCCCAGGCCGCCGAGCCGATCGAAGGCAATTGGAAAACCGCCAGCGGCGAGACCGCAGCGATAGGCAAATGCGACACCGCCTATTGCGTGACACTGAAGACCGGCAAACATTCCGGCAAGCAGATCGGCAAGCTCTCCGGCAAGGACGGCGAATATAGCGGCGAGATCACCGACCCGGCGGACGACAAGACCTATAGCGGCTCCGGCTCGGTCAGCGGCAATTCGCTGAAGATGAAGGGCTGTGTCCTCGCGATCTTTTGCAAATCGCAAACCTGGACGCGCCTCTAAGTCGGCTCGTCCCATATTCCTTATATAAGAAGTGCAGAGATGGTCGCGCCGACAAAGGCCGCGGCCATTTTTCGTCTCGCGACGTCAAGGACTGCCTGATTTTTTTGCTGCGCCGCACCAACAAAAGGCAGCATGATCACGGAAACGGCATCGGATTTGACCACCAAGTCCGGCGGATTTTTGGATGTCACAGTTTTGTGAAAAGCTTGAATAGGCCTTGAACGCAATTTACGCCGCACAAAAGTCCCAAAAAAGCCTTATTCGGCCAAAACACACACGCAGGCGATGCAAATTCTGTCACACCTGCCTATGATATTGATATTAATCAATAATTATCTTACCAAATTGTAACTTAATCGGTTTATTTGCGGCAATCTCAAAAAAATTAGCTTGCTTAGCACTTTTAACGTGCATTTTTAGAAGCCGATTTTGGCTGTCAACGTTTCGTTGACAACAGTCGCCAAAAGTGGGGCTTTCGGATCGAACCGATCGGTCCGATATCAGCATCGCAAACAGAAATTCACTCTGGTTCGACCCAAGACCGAACCGAACATACTCCAAGGATAAAGACAATGACCAAGATCACTTCCGCATTCGCCGCAGCCCTTATCGCTTCGGCTTCTTTCGCTTCGGTCGCCCTCGCTGAAGGCGACTATTGTGAAGGCGCCTCCAAGGCCTCCGCGACTGTCGACCATGTTCAGACCGGCAGCATTGCGAAGGATCAACAGGCTGCCAACCAGATCCAGGCTCCGGTCGGCCGCGGCGACTATTATGAAGGTGCAAACCGCCCGAACTAACCGCAGCTCATTCAAAACACCGAAACAACAATCCGTAGGCCAGGTCGCAAACTAAGAGCCGCGGAACACTCTGAAGGGACTACCACAATGACCAAGATCACTTCCGCCATCGCCGCAGCTCTCATCGCTTCGGCTTCCTTCGCCTCCGTCGCCCTCGCTGAAGGCGATTATTACGAAGGCGCCTCCAAGGTTTCCGCCACGACCGACCAGGTCCAGACCGGCAGCATCGGTCAGAAGGCCGAAGCCCAGAAGGCAGACGTCAACAGCGGCGACTATTTCGACGGCGCAAACCGCCCGAACTAACCGCAGACGTTCAAGACACAGAAACAACAATCCGCAGGCCAGGTCGCAAACTCATGAGCCGCGGAACACTCTGAAGGGACTAACATCATGACCAAGATCACTTCCGCTATCGCCGCAGCCCTTATCGCTTCGGCTTCCTTCGCCTCCGTCGCCCTCGCTGAAGGCGATTATTACGAAGGCGCTTCCAAGGTTTCCGCCACGACCGACCAGGTCCAGACCGGCAGTATCGGTCAGAAGGCCGAAGCCCAGAAGGCAGACGTCAACAGCGGCGACTATTTCGACGGCGCGAACCGCCCGAACTAACCGCAGACGTTCAAGACATAGAAACAATTTCCGCAGGCCAGGTCGCAAACTCATGAGCCTCGGAACACTCTGAAAGGACTACCATCATGACCAAGATCACTTCCGCAATTGCCGCAGCCCTGATCGCTTCGGCTTCCTTCGCCACCGCCGCTCTTGCCGATGAAGGCGACTATTACGAAGGCGCACAGCCCACAGAACAGGCTCAGGCCGTTCAGGGCGCTCGCGTCGACAACTTCGGCTACACCGGTTCTATCGGTCGCGCCAAGGCTTCGGCCCAGTCGAACCAGTCCTTCGACGGCACGGTCACCCTGAACCACGGCGATTATTATGAAGGCGCAGTTCGTCCGAACTAACCGCCCTCAATCAACCGAAACAACACATCCGCAGGCCAGGTCGCAAACTTTGAAGCCGCGGATCACTCTGAAAAGGAATAGGATCATGTCTAAGATCACTTCGACGATCGCTGCTACGCTGATCGCTACCGCTTCCTTCGCCACGGCCGCCCTTGCCAGCGGCGGCACCTATTACGAAGGCGCCGTCGAACCGGCTCCCAGCCAGCCGGTTGCCTCCAGCCATCAGGCCGCTCCCAAGGCCCAGCATCCGCGGGTCAGCTACGGCTACACGGGCTCGGTCTCGCACGCCACTGGCTCCGATCAGTCCGGCAAGGGCTTCGACGGCACGGTGATCCTCAACCGTGGCGACTACTACGAAGGCGCAGTTCGTCCGAACTAACCGCCGTTATTCAAGATACTGAACATATGTCCGCAGGCCGGGTCGCAAACTCACTGCCGCGGGCAACTCTGAAAGGCATAGACAATGACCAAGATGACTTCCGCACTCGCCGCAGCCCTGATCGCTTCGGTTTCGTTCGCCGGTGCAGCACTTGCTGAAGGCGACTATTACCAGGGCGTTCAGAAGACTGCGCCTTCCGTCTCCACCTCCATCGATCGCACCAACACCGGCAGCATCGATCGCCAGGACGGCAAGCTTCCGTTCAACAATGGCGGCGGACGGGATAACCGTATCTCCGATCTGGACAGCGGCGACTACTACAGCGGCGCAAATCGCCCGAACTAATTCTTAAGTTCGCTCGCGATCGATAGCCGCACGGAGCCTCGGCCAGTGCGGGATCGGACAGACAGAAAATATACGGGAAGAATGAAATACCAGCCGCTTGCGCGGCTGGTATTCGCAGTTCATTCAAGACACCGATTGGAAAGACGGGTCGCAATCGTCTTTCCGGTGCGTGGATGGCAGGACTCTGAAACCCGCCACCGTATTCAAGATTAAGTGAAGCTTTTCCACGAATCAATCACGTTGATGCTCTTCTTCGTGAGATTCCTGCATTTGGCAGCGGACCGCCCGTTTTTCGCGGTATTCCAGGCTTTTTCGCCCCCTAGACAAAAAACCGCTAGTGGCAGGTCCGCTCCATTTCCATTGGAACGATCCGTCCTTCCAGGGATTTCTATCTTCGGCGGAGCGATGCGACTATCGCTTCGCACCATAAGAACAGATGGAAAGGACAGGACAATGAAAACCTATCTGACTTCCGGTATTGCCGCTCTTATCATTACGGCAGGTTATACTGGTGCCGCCATGGCGCAGGATGCCGTCTATCCTGACCCGAATGGCCTGCCGCAATCGCCGCCGACCATCCAGCAGGATCGCGGCCGGGATCGCGGCCAGGGCGTCGACACCATGTCGACCGGCAGCATCTATCCGGGTACCGGCTACATGTACAACAACAACACCAGCGGCAATGCCGACCTGGATGGTGGACAGGACGAAGGCGACTACTACGACGGTATATTGCGTCCCCATAACTAAGCAGTTGCTTCAAGATACCGCATCTCGCGCAGGTCGCAGCCAGCGCACGGAATGACCTCTCCACCGATAGAACCAATTTTAAAGCCGGCCCCCAGGGGTCGGCTTTTTCGCGATCGGCATGGCTTCGAAGATGCACGGCGACATCCGGTCGCCTCGTGACGGCGCCGGACCATGTTTCGGCAGGGACGCAGTCATGTGCGGCTCTTCAAGCGTCCGTTCTGTTCGGCCGGCGTTAACCATTCTGAACCCAGGATGAAGCCCTCTCTCAGGACGCATTCAGCCCCGCGCCTTTATTCTGCCGCCATTGGCTTTGGGGAGAGAACCATGACCGTCCTCGCACGTCGCCTGACAATCGTAACGCTGATCATGACCATCTTCGCATTTGCCTTTGCCGCGCTTGTCGCAGCTCCGGCGCGCAACGATCTGCGCGTGCATCTCGGCACGACCGTGCCCTGTTACCATCCCGCGACGCCAAACTGCGTCGCGGCGCTTTAAAACTCATGAATCAATCGGCACGAGCCTTCCGACGTCGTTTGATTGTTATTGAGTTCCCACTATAATAGCGCATGAACACACGAATCTTTTCCCTATCCCCGCTTTCCTTCATCAGCCCGAGCCCGGTCGAGCCGCGCGCCTTCGACAATCCGGTCGAGGCGGTCGATGCCCTGACCGAGCTCTACGAGCGCAACACGCGGTTCCTGATCGAGGCGTTCGGAGCGCTTGCCGACGGCGCCGCCGTGACCGGCCGCTACCGCGCCTGCTACCCGCAGGTCAGCATCGAGACGACCTCATTCGGACACGCCGACTCGCGCCTCTCCTACGGCCATGTGTCGTCCCCCGGCGTCTATACGACGACCATCACCCGGCCAAAACTGTTCCGGCATTACCTCAAGGAACAGCTCGGCCTGCTGATGCGCAACCACAGCGTTCCGGTGACGATTTCCGAATCGACCACGCCGATCCCGCTGCATTTCGCTTTCGGCGAAGGTGCGCATGTGGAAGCGTCGGCGACCAGTTCGCTCGCCGACATCTCGTTGCGCGACCTCTTCGACACACCGGATCTCAACAACACCGACGACCTGATCGCCAACGGCGAATACGACCAGGTGCCCGGAGAACCGGCGCCGCTTGCGCCGTTCACCGCCCAGCGCATCGACTATTCGCTGGCCCGGCTCAGCCACTATACGGCGACCAGCGCCGATCACTTCCAGAACTTCGTGCTGTTCACCAACTACCAGTTCTACATCGACGAATTCGCGGCCTGGGCCCGGGAGATGATGGCAAAGGGCGGCGACGGCTACACGGCCTTCGTGGAGCCCGGAAATATCGTCACGCTTGCCGGCAGCGACAAACCGGAAACCGATGCGATCGTCCGCCTGCCGCAGATGCCTGCCTATCACCTGAAGAAGAAGGGGCACGCGGGCATCACGCTCGTCAATATCGGCGTCGGGCCTTCCAACGCCAAGACGATCACCGACCATATCGCCGTGCTGCGTCCGCATGCCTGGCTGATGGTCGGCCACTGCGCCGGCCTGCGCAACAGCCAGCGCCTGGGCGACTATGTGCTGGCGCATGCCTATGTGCGCGAAGACCATGTGCTCGACGACGACCTGCCGGTGTGGATCCCGATCCCGGCGCTTGCCGAAGTGCAGCAGGCGCTGGAAAGCGCGGTTGAAGAAGTCACCGGCTACCAAGGCTTCGAGCTCAAGCGGATCATGCGCACTGGTACAGTCGCGACGATCGACAACCGCAACTGGGAACTGCGCGACCAGCGCGGGCCGGTGAAGCGGCTCTCCCAGTCGCGCGCCATCGCGCTGGACATGGAATCAGCGACAATCGCCGCCAACGGTTTCCGCTTCCGCGTGCCCTATGGGACGCTGCTCTGCGTATCCGACCGGCCGCTGCACGGCGAACTGAAACTGCCCGGCATGGCAACCGCCTTCTACCGCACCCAAGTCAGCCAGCACCTGCAGATCGGCATCCGCGCCGTTCAAAAGCTTGCGGCAATGCCGACCGAGACGCTGCATTCGCGCAAGCTGAGAAGCTTTTACGAGACGGCGTTTCAGTGATGTTGTAAGGCCAGCCACCTTGGTGTATAATTTTCGGAATTCATACACACGAGGTGGCTATGCGCACCAATATCGAACTCGATGATGAACTGATCACCGAAGCAATGGAGCTGACCGGCCTGCCGACGAAGAAGGCGACGGTGGAGCAGGCATTGAAGGATCTCGTTCGTATCCGCAGGCAGATGCGCGCGGTCGACAATCTCGAAGGCATCGGCTGGGATGGCGATCTCGATGAAATGCGGAAAGACTCCTTGCGCTTTGCCGATTGGGGCTTAGCAGGCCGCGAATGATCGTCGCCGACAGCTCAGTCTGGATTTCGTTATTTCGAAAAGACGATGTCGATGTCGCGGTTAGACTGCGCTCCTTCATAGCCCAGGGCACTGTTCTTGTCGGCGATATCATCATGCTCGAAGTGCTCCAGGGCGCTCGCGATTACCATCAAGCCCGTTGGATCGAACAAAACTTCCGCGACTTTCCCGCTGCTCAAATGCTGTCGCCCTCACTTGCAGTAAAGGCGGCGGCCAACTACCGGCTTCTTCGGGATCGAGGCGTCACCGTGCGGAAGACGATAGATATGATTATCGGCACCTATTGCATCGAACGCGGCCACCGCCTGTTGCATAGGGACAAGGATTACCTGCCGATGGTGGAGCATCTCGGACTGCAGATCGCCTGATCACCCGACCTTTGTCGGCCGCGCCACCAGCAAGGACAGCGCCGTCCCCACCAGCGACGAGATGATCACCAGCAGGTGCGTGTTGACCGCAGCTTGGCCGAGTTCCGCCAGGGGCAGCCCGGCGGTGCCGGCACCGAAGGCGATGGCGCCGGCGGTGATGCCGGCGGGATAGGTGCCAACGCCGGCGGGGGCGTGGACCGGAAGCACCGAGGAGAGTTCGCCGCCGAGGGCGCCGCCGAAGCTTGCAGCGGTAGACAAGCCGCCGAGCAGGCCAAGCACCCAGGCGAGCACGGCAATCTTGGTGAACCAGTTGATCAGCGTCGCGCCCCAGGCCCGGGCAAAGGCTTTGGCATCGAGCGGCAGGCCGGCTTCGACTTCGTCGAGCAGTTTTTTCGCCTTGTCCGGCAGAACCTTGGCCGCCAGGCGGAAGGCCTGGCCGCGCAGCGCGAAGGCGACGGCGGGCAGGATGAGGAAGGCGAGCCAAAGCGCCCAGGCCCAGAGCGTTCCGGTCTGCAGCGCCAGCCCCGTGCCGGCAGCGGCGAGCAGCGCATGCAGGTCGAAGAGGCGCATGACGAACAGCGCCGCGGTTCCGCGGGCGACGCCGAGCCCGAATTCGCGCCTCATCAGCAGCGGAAAGCTTGCCTCGCCGGTGCGGAAGGGCAGCATGATGTTCAAGAGGTTATGGACCTGGACGAGCCTCAGCAGCGTGCCGAAATGACCGCCGGTTTCGGCCGGAAAATAGTCGTAGATACGCCAGGTGCGCAGGACATACGTGCCGAGCAACAATACGAGCGCTATCGCGGCGGAGCCCCAGCCGGCGCTGCTCCACAGCGACACGAGGCTCTGCCAGCCCCAGACCCACTGGATGAAAGCGGCGTAGACGAGGATGATCGCCACCGTTCCGAGCGTCATCGCGTGGCGAATTATCCACGCCCGGCGACTGGCAACCGGAGAATTCTTCATATAGTAGGATGCCCCATGTGAAATTTCGGTTTCGGCCACTATCTGAGCGGCCTTTCCAGCCCGTGGTTTAGGAGAAACGCAAGGTGCGTACAACAGCAGAGTCGGTGACGGGCCTCATCGAAACGGCCGAGCCGATCGAACTGTCCCTCGTCGTGCCCCTCTTCAACGAAGAAGAAAGCGTGCGCCCGCTGATCGAGCGGATCTGCGCGGCGATGGCGAATTATGCTGCGACATGGGAACTTATTCTCGTCGATGACGGCAGCACCGATGCGACGATCGCCAATGCCCGCGAAGCGCTGAACCGCCCCGGCCTCGACCTGAAGATCGTCGCGCTGCAGCGCAATTTCGGCCAGACGGCTGCCATGCAGGCCGGCATCAACCAGGCCGAAGGACGGCTGATCGCCACGCTCGACGGCGACCTGCAGAACGACCCGAAGGACATTCCCGGCATGGTGGCCGAGCTGGAACGGCGCGAACTCGACCTTCTCGTCGGCTGGCGCAAGAACCGCCAGGACGGGCTGCTGTTGCGCAAGGTGCCCTCCTTCATCGCCAACCGGCTGATCGGGCGGATCACTGGCGTGCGGCTGCATGATTACGGCTGTTCCCTGAAGATCTATCGCGGATCGGTGATCAAGCAGGTCAAGCTGATGGGCGAAATGCACCGCTTCATTCCGGCCTGGGTTGCCGGCGTGGTGCCGAGCTCGCGGATCGGCGAGATGCCGGTGACCCACCATGCGCGCCAGCACGGCGTTTCCAAATACGGCATTTCCCGCACCTTCCGGGTTATCCTCGACCTTCTGTCGGTAATGTTCTTCATGCGTTTCAAGGCGCGGCCGGGACATTTCTTCGGCTCGCTCGGCCTTGGGCTCGGGGCGCTGTCTGCGATCATCCTCTTCTACCTGTTCATCGACAAGTTCGTCATGGGCAACGACATCGGCACGCGACCGCTGTTCCTCATCGGCGTCATGCTGTTCCTCTCGGCGGTACAGATGATCACCACCGGCATTATCGCGGAAATGATCGCCCGCACCTATTACCGCGATGACAACTCGCTCAGCTACATCGTCAGGGAAGTCTATGAGGGCGATGCGGCGCATCAGTGACGCGCTTGCCCGCCGTCCCGGCCTCATCCTCTGGCTGATCGCTGCCTATTATGTGCTCGCGGTCATCCTTCGGATGCTGCGCTCGGAGGCGCTCGAAAGCGACGAGGCAGAACAGCTCTACCAGTCGCAGTTCCTGCTGATGGGCTACGGCCGTCAGCCGCCGTTCTACAACTGGCTGCAATACGGGATCGTCCACCTGATCGGCCCGTCGATCCTGGCGATCGCCCTGGTCAAGAACCTGCTGCTATTCCTCACCTGTGCGGTCTATGGACTGGCGGCGCGGGTGTTGCTGAAGGACCCACGGCTCGTTGCCATCGCCATGATCGGCGTGATCGCCATGCCGGCGGTCAGCGTCATGGCGCAGCGGGACCTGACGCATGCGATCGCCACACTGTTTGCCGTCGCGTTGTTTTTCTACGGTTTCCTCAAGACGCTGACGCGGCCGAGCCTGTGGACCTATCTCCTGACCGGCATCGCGGTCGGGTTCGGTCTGATCGCCAAGTATAATTTCGTCATCGTGCCCGTCGCGGCAATCCTCGCGATCCTGCCGGAACCGGACCTGCGCAAGCGCATCCTCGACTGGCGGCTGATCCCGGCGCTTGCCCTCGTCGTAGTGATCTGCCTGCCGCACGGCCTTTGGGTGCTCGGAAACTTGAGCGAAGCGACGGCAGGAACGATCAAGGCGATGCGGGAAGATGCATCGGGCAACCCCATCCTCGACCGGCTATCCGGCATCGGCACGCTTTTCGTCGCCATCCTGACCGGCGGTCTGCCGGTGCTCGCCTTTTTCCTGATCGCCTTCCGGCGGCCGCTGATCGATGCGTGGCATGCGACAAACCAATGGACGCGAGTGATCGGCCGAACGGTCGTTCTCTGCCTGATCGCCGTCGGGCTGATCGGGCTCGGTTTCGGGGCCACCAGCATCAGCGAAAAATGGCTGTCGCCCTTCCTGGTTCTGCTGCCGCTTTACCTCTGCCTGAAGCTCGAGGCCGCCAATGCGGAGACGAGCCGCAGCATCCCGCGGCTGCTGTTTCCGGTGGCGGCGCTGGCGCTCGGCTTCGTCGTTTATATCGCGCTCGGCAATGTCATCGGCGCGAGGTTCGGCAACTATACCAAGGAAAACCTGCCGTCCGGACGGTTCATCGAACAGGTGGTGGCGGAGCATGCCGGAGCAAAGCCCGCCTATGTGATCACCGCCGATCCCTATCTTGCCGGAAGCGCCCGGTTGGAACTGCCGCAGGCCCGCGTGCTGCTGCAAAGCTTCGGCCAGACGCCGCCGCTCGGCGAGGCGGAGAGACGCCAGCCGGGGCTGATCCTCTGGCAGGAAAGCGGGGATACGCTCGATGCTCTCAAGCCATATCTGCAGGCGAACGGGGTCGCAGCGGAAGGCTTGGCGCCGGCGACCAAAGCCGTGCCTTATCTCTTCTCGGGTGGGCGGAACAGCGTCACGTTTGGATATGCCTGGGTGGAGCCCGCGAAATAGGACAAGGACTACTCGGTTACGCTATCTTTCAAATGATCGAGCGCCGCCCGCAGCTTCTCGATTACCTCATCCACTTCCGAACGGCTGATGGTCAGCGCCGGCGAGGCGAGCATGCGGTCGGCGGTGGCGCGCAGGATGAGGCCGTTTTCGACGCAGTGGTTGCGCACCAGCGAGCCGATATCGTCGGGCTTTGCATAACGGCGGCGGGTGGATTTATCCGCCGCAAGCTGCAGACCGCCGATCAGGCCGGTGCTTTCGGCCTGGCCGACCACCGCGTGATCCTCAAGGCTTTTCCAGGCGGCGGCAAAATAGGGGCCGATATCGTCGCGGACGCGCTCGACCAGTCCCTCCTCCTCAATGATGCGGATGTTTTCCAGCGCGGCGGCGGCGCAGACCGGGTGACCGGAATAGGTGAAACCATGGTAGAAATCGCCTAACTCCTCGGTCATCACGTCGGCGACGCGGTCGCTGACCAGCACGCCGCCGATCGGCAGGTAACCGGAGGAGAGGCCCTTGGCGATCGGCGCCAGATCCGGCTCGAAGCCGTAATATTGGTGGCCGAACCAATGCCCAAGGCGGCCGAAACCGCAGATCACCTCGTCGGAAACGAGCAGGATGTTGCGCGCCTTGCAGATGCGGGCGATTTCCGGCCAGTAGGTGTCCGGCGGTATGATAACGCCCCCTGCCCCCTGGATCGGCTCGGCGACGAAGGCAGCGACCCGATCCTCGCCGAGTTCGTCAATCTTCGCCTCCAGCTCGCGGGCGACCTTGAGGCCGAATTCGGCAGGCGAAAGATCGCCGCCCTCGGCATACCAATAAGGCTGGTTGATGTGATGGATGCCTTCGATCGGCAGGTTGCCCTGTTCGTGCATCAGCTTCATGCCGCCGAGCGAGGCGCCGGCGACCGTCGAGCCGTGATAGGCGTTCTTGCGGGCGATGACCAAGGTCTTTTCCGGCTTGCCCAAAGCCTTCCAGTAGACCCGCGCCATGCGGAACCAGGTGTCGGTCGCCTCCGAGCCGGAATTGGTGAAGAAGACGCGTTTCAGGTTTTCGCCCGTGTGCGAGGCGATCTTCTGGGCGAGCAGCGCCGCCGGCTCCGTCGTGGTGCCGAAGAAGGTGTTGTAATAGGGCAGTTCCTGCATCTGCCTGTAGGCGGCATCGGCGATCGACTTGCGGCCGTAACCGACATTGACGCACCAGAGGCCGGCAAAGGCGTCGAGATATTTCTTGCCCGTCGAATCGTAGATATGGACGCCTTCCGCGCGCTGGATGACCCGCGCGCCCTTGGCGTTCAGCTGCTTCATGTCCGAGAACGGATGCAGGTGATGGGCGGCATCGATGGCGGCGAGATTGGAAAGCGGCGGCATATCGGTCATGACTGTCTCTCTGCCTTAGATTGTGCCGTCAATTCTTATCGGTTACGAACAGAGTTCCGCAACACCCGTCAAAAGACATTCCTCATGGCTTCCGATTCTGCACCGCCCCGCATCGAAATCCTGCTCGTCGGCATGAACGGCGACCTGCGCGGCAAGCAGATTCCGCTCGAGGCGGAAAAGAGGGTCTGGGACGGTACGGTGCGCCTGCCTTCCTCCACCCAGTCGCTGGATATCTGGGGCGACGACAATGACGACATTACCGGCCTGTCGCTGTCGGTCGGCGACCCGGACGGGGTGTGCATTCCCGACAAGCGTAGCCTTGCGCCAATGCCGTGGGCGCCGGAAGGGTCGAAGCAGGTGCTTTCAACCATGCACGAATTCGACGGCACGCCTTCCTTCATGGATCCGCGCGCCATTCTCGCGGCCCTTCTCAAGCGCTTCGAGGAGCGCGGCCTGACGCCGGTCGTGGCGACCGAGCTCGAATTCTACGTGATCGAGGACGACTGGCGCGAGACCGGCAGGCCGCGACCGCCGGCAAAGCTGACCTATCGCGGTGAGCCGAACGGCTTCCAGCTCTACGACATGAGCGCTGTCGATGCACTCGACGACTACCTGCAGACGGTGCGGACCTGGGCCAAGGCTCAAGGACTGCCGGCGGATGCGACGACCGCGGAATTCGGCCCGGGCCAGTTCGAGATCAACCTCCTGCACCGCGCCGATGCGCTGGCGGCCGCCGACGACTGCATCTATCTCAAGCGCATCGCCGAACAGGCGGCAAAGAAGCACGGCCTCAAATCCACCTGCATGGCAAAGCCCTATGCGGACCATGCGGGCTCCGGCCTGCATGTGCATGCGAGCATCATCGACCGGGACGGCAACAATGTGCTGGACGCGAAGGGCGGCGACCCGGTGAGGCTCAAATCCGTCTGCGCCGGAATGCTAGACACGATGCGCGATGCTCAGCTGGTCTTCGCACCGTTCGCCAATTCCTACCGCCGTTTCCAGCCGGGATCCTTCGCGCCGGTCGACATCGACTGGGGCTACGGTCATCGGGGGACTGCGGTGCGCATTCCGGACGCCCAGGGGCCTGCTGCCCGCATTGAGCACCGCGTCGCCGGTGCCGACGTCAATCCGTATCTGCTGCTGACCGCCATCCTCGGCGGCATGCTTTTAGGATTGGACGAAACGCTCGATCCGGGCCCTGCAACCGAACCCGGCAAGGAGCCGCCGGCCGGTACAAACAAGCTGACGCACGATTTCCTGACGGCGGTCGAGGAATTTTCCGCCTCGCCCTTCATCGCCGACGTTTTTGGCGCGCGCTATCAGAAGCTCTATGGCGACACGAAGCGCAAGGAGGCGATCACCTACCTGCGCACGGTCTCGGATTTCGACTACCAGACCTATCTGCCGCGGATCTAGGATCGAGGCGGCTTCAGGATCCAGGGCGCGCTCGCCAGATCGTCGATATCGATCAGCATCGGCGATCCCTCGTCCTCCTTGTAGTCGAAGGCCTTGGTCATCGCTGCGGAGAACTTACCGAATTCCTCGTAGAGCTGAAACAACCCTTCTTTATTGCCGGTGACCTGGGCCGCTATCTCTTCCTCTGATATCGCCTTGACCAGATCGCGATAGGTGCTGTTGCCCTTGCTGTCGGGGATGAAGACGACAACGCCGCCCACATCCTTGAACTTGATGCCGATCTCGATTTCGTCATCGGTGAACAGCTCGCGATTCTTGGCGATCATCTGCGGAAGGGTAAGCGCGAACAAGCTTTCGCGCGTGAGGCCGCCATGTACCTCATACTGCTGGTTCGCCAGCTGCATGAACTGCCAGCCCTTTTCGGAAAGCAGGACTTTCAGCATCAGTTTTGCGGTCGGGTCGCTTATCTTGAACTTATCGGAGCCGATGAACGCGATCGCATCGGAAACCAGCTGGCTCTTCTCATCCACATCGATGAAGGCCGCATTCACTGCGAATGCCGCCCGCATCGTTTCCCTGGCGGGCTCGCCGGTAATTCCGTTCGCCACCTGGACGAGATCGGCCTTCTTCTCCTCGGTCTTGTCTTCTTCATTTTCGGCAGGCTGCGCATTCGCCTGCTGAAGGATCAGCAAAGCCGCAGGTTGAACAACGGAGATGGAAGTCATGCCGGCCCTCGCCCGCGACGCGCCACCCTTGATGGGCATTGCCGCGATTTGTCGGGCGCTTCATGGCCAGACCAACCAATGATTCTATCAATGGTTGAAAATCTAGTGATCCCCAGTTAACGGGATATGAACAAACGGATGCAAGAGGTTGTATCGCAGGCTTCGGACTCGCTCAAATCCTGCTGACGTCCCGTTCCTGTGTCCGGTTGATTAGCACCGTCGGCTCGCCCGCACGGACCGGCAGCATCGCCCCACCGCAAACAGGGACGATCCATCGGCTGCACACGATCGATGTTTAAGCGAATGTTTCAACCTATCTTAAATTCATAAGGCCTAAGGAAGCTCGATATTTGAAGTCTTGCGGCACATCCGATGCGTATTGTTATCGCCAAGTCACTCCTTACCGGCCTCCTGTCCCTGCTCGCTTCTCTGGCTATATCGTTTACCTTCGTTCCGATGTTGGGCGGGGAAGTGGCCGGTGCCGGCCTGGTGATGACGATCGTTTGCCCGCTTGCCATCTCTATCCCCGCCTCGGCCGTGCTTTACAGCCAGTCGGAACGAATCCGGCGTGCAGAAGCCAAGGCCTCTGACGCACTCGCCAAACTGGCAGCCGCCTACGAGGAGCTTCACCGGCAGTCCCGCCACGACGGATTGACCGGGCTGTTGAACCGCAGCGCCTTTATGGAAGAACTGCAGACCCTCAGCCGGGAGGGTGTAACCGGAGCCCTTATTTTTCTGGATCTCGACCACTTCAAATCGATCAACGATCGCCACGGCCATGCAGCCGGTGACGAGGTCCTTCGCCGCACCGGGCAGATACTCGCCACGTATGACGGGCAATTCAACATAGCGGGCCGCCTCGGAGGCGAAGAATTCGCTCTCTTTCAAGGCGGCCTGAGCGTCGACGAGATGTTGAGGTGGTGCGAGGATATCCGCGGACTCATCGAAGGCATGGACATGCGCTCCGCCTCACGATCGAGCGTCCCGGTGTCGGCCAGCATCGGAGCTATCCAGTGCGCTTCGGGCTTTGACCCTTCTGAAAGTCTCAGAGCCGCCGATGTAAATCTATACGAGGCAAAATCGCTCGGGCGAAATCGGGTCGTTTCATCCATCTGAAGAGGCGGCCGAACTGCTCGGATATCGCCGCGAGCCCGCTCAGATGCCGCTGCCGTCCCGTTCCTGCGTCACACGCTCCTGCGGCCGGTTGACCAGAACGGTTAGCTCGCCCGCATGGATCTTCAACAGCACGTCGCGGTCCATGGGGAGCAGCTCGCCGTCGATGACGCAGCGGATATCGTGGCGCTCGCGGGGGAAATGCAGTTCCAGTTCGGTCACCGTCATCGCGGTGACCGCGGCGTTTTCCTTCAGCCGGCCGCGCAGGATGTCGAAAGTCAGCCGCACCACGCCCGCCGGCGTCAGCGGATCGGCGACATAAAAGCCGAGATGGCCGCCGGTCAGGCTGTCGGCAAACATCAGCGGGTCGCGGCCGAACTCGTTGTTGGAAACGGAGATGGCCGAGACCCTGCGGTGCCCGACCTTGCCGCCCGCATTGTATTCCACCTCGAATTCCGGCGGATTGAACATGACGCCGATCGCCGCCCTCGTGCTCGCGCGTATCTTGCCAAGCCGTGAGGCGAAGGTCATCGAGTTGCGATAGCGCACCATGCGCGCATGCATGCCGGCAGAAAACTGATGCACGAAACTCTTGCCGTTGGCGCTGGCAATATCGATGTTTTCCGGCCGCGCCTGCGCCAAAGCATCCAGCACCTGCCAGATATCGAGCGGCAGTTTCAGCGAGCGGGCGAAAAGGTTCATGGTGCCTGCCGGCACGACGCCGAGCGCGATGCCGCTTTTCCACGCGATGCCGGCGGCGGCCGAGATCGTGCCGTCGCCGCCGCCGGCGATCAGCCCTTCGACGCCTGGCGTCGAGGCCGCCTTTTCCATGGTCGAGACCACGTCCTTGCCGGATACCACATGGCATTCGATCTCGTGACCGGCCGCCTTGAACGTCTCGGCTGCTCGAGCGCAATAGGCGTCCATGTCTGTGGTTCGGAAGGTACCGCCATCGCGGTTGAAGACGGCAAAGAGGTTCATTTGCTCTCGCTTGCAGAGGAGCGGATTTGGCGCGGGACAACGGCCCATCAGAGAAATGGTTGCGACCGGGAGTTTTATCAACAAGCCCGCCGTCGCTTCAGGAAAAAACTCACAATCCCGTGAGAGCACGCCTGAATAAATGGCGGATACTACCGCAACGCACCATGCCGTGTTAGCCTTAAGTCCGGTCATTCGATGACCCACTCACCTCCAGAGCGGGTGGATGCCTCCCACATCCTACCCGCGTCTTTTTCCAGCAGATTCAACGTTATGACCGATACTGCCGCCGATTTTCAATCCGCACGGGACCGTTCGGAAGCCAAAGATTTTGATAATGCATCAGAGCTTTCGCGGCTCGCCGTCATCCTGATCGAGATCGCGCTGGCGGTTGGAGGTTTCGGAATCGGCACCGGCGAATTCGCCATCATGGGGCTGCTGCCGGATGTCGCCTCCACCTATCAGGTCAGCATTCCGATGGCGGGCTACGTGATCAGCGCCTATGCCCTCGGTGTTGTCATCGGCGCGCCGATCATCGCGGTCGCGGCCGCGCGGATGACGCGGCGCTCGCTGCTGCTGATCCTGATGACGGTGTTTGCGCTCGGTAATATCCTGAGCGCCGCCGCCCCGGACTTCTGGAGCTTTACCGCGCTGCGCTTCATCACCGGCCTGCCGCATGGCGCCTATTTCGGCGTCGCGGCTCTCGTTGCCGCCTCGATGGTGCCGCCCAACAAGCGCGCCCGCGCCGTCGGCCGGGTGATGCTCGGCCTCACCGTCGCGACCCTGGTCGGCACGCCGATCGCCACCTTCATGGGACAGATGCTCAACTGGCGCGCCGCCTTCTTCCTGGTCGGCGGCATCGGCGTGGTGACGGTGGCGCTGCTCTGGTATTTCCAGCCGCGCGACAAGGTGCATGAGGGCGCCAGCATCTGGCGCGAGCTGAGCGCCTTCGGCCGCGCGCAGGTATGGCTGACGCTCGGCATCGCGGCGGTCGGTTTCGGCGGCATGTTCTCGGTGTTCAGCTACATCGCCTCGACCACGACGGTGACGGCCGGAATGTCGGTCGGCATGGTGGCGATCGTGCTGACGCTGTTCGGCATCGGCATGAATGTCGGCAATATCGTCGGCTCGCGGCTGGCCGACCTGTCGCTCAAGGGCACGATCGGCGGCGTGATGCTTTTCAACATCGTCGTCATGGGCGCCTTCGGCCTGTGGGCGCAATATCCGGCCGTGCTCTGCCTTTGCGTGTTCCTGATCGGCTGCGGCTTCGCTGCTGGCCCTGCGCTGCAGACGCGGCTGATGGATGTCGCAGCCGACGCGCAGACGCTTGCTGCCGCCTCCAACCACTCGGCCTTCAACATCGCCAACGCGCTCGGCGCCTGGCTGGGCGGGCTGGTGATCGCCTGGGGCTGGGGTTTTGCCGCGACCGGCTATGTGGGCGCGGTGCTATCGCTTCTGGGTTTTGGGGTGTTCGCGGTATCGGCAGCGCTCGACCGGAAGGTCGCGGCGGCCTGATCAGGCCGCCTTAGATGGCTTTTCAGCCTCCGACATGACCATATATTTCCGGCCATTCTCGCAGATGACGTGTTCCTTGCCCCAGAGACGGAGTGCGGCGATGACCGGTTCCAGGCTGCGGCCGATCGGCGTCAGCGCATAATCGACGCGCGGCGGCACGACCGGGAATACGGTGCGGGACAGCAAGCCTGCCTCTTCCAGTTCCCGCAGCTGCTTGGTCAGCATGCGCTGGGTGACCGCCGGAATGCGGCGGCGCAGTTCGTTGAAGCGCAGCGTGCCGTCTTGCAACAGGTGATAAAGGATGACGCCTTTCCATTTCCCATCGAGGAAACTCAGGGTCGACTCCACCGGGCAGCCTGGGAAATTGTCGGTCAGCTTTGCACGGGGTTTCGACATGGTCAGCGTCCTTTCACGGTATACTTTTCGGTACTATAGACCAAAAATGTGCATTCTTGCGCTCCTTGAACATAGGCGCCATCTAGTCTCCGGACAACAGGACACAAACCAAGGAGACGTTCCATGCGCGCCGTCGGCTTCAACATGCCCCAGCCCATTACCGCCGAAACCTCGCTGATCGACATCGATCTGCCCATGCCGGAGGCGACCGGCCGCGACCTGCTGGTCGAGATCAGGGCGGTCTCGGTCAATCCGGTCGATACCAAGGTGCGCCGCTCGGCCCCGGTCGAACCCGGCCAGCACCGAATCCTCGGTTATGATGCTGCCGGCGTGGTCAAGGCGGTCGGCCCGGGCGTCAAACTCTTCAAGCCGGGCGACGAGGTCTATTATGCCGGCGTGATCAACCGGCCGGGCACCAATGCGGAATTCCATCTGGTCGACGAGCGCATCGTCGGCTTCAAGCCGAAGACCCTGAGCTTCGAGGAAGCAGCCGCCCTGCCGCTGACGGCGATCACCGCCTACGAGACGCTGTTCCACCGCATGAAGGTGCAGGACAAGGTAACCGGCGCCTGGAACGCGGTGCTGGTCATCGGCGGCGCCGGCGGGGTCGGCTCGATCACCATCCAGCTCCTGCGCGAACTGTCAGACGTGACAGTGATCGGCACCGGTTCGCGGCCGGAAACGCAAGCTTGGATCAAGGAACTCGGCGCCCACCACGTGCTCGACCATTCGAAGCCGATGGCGCCGCAACTTGCCCAGATGGCGATCGGCGCACCCGCCTTCGTCTTCTCCACGACCCATACGGAAAACCATCTCCAGGACATCCTGGAGCTGATCGCACCGCAGGGCCGGCTGGCGCTGATCGACGATCCGAAGGAGCCGATGGACCTGCGCGCCTTCAAGAGCAAGGCGCTGTCGGTGCATTGGGAGATGATGTTCGCGCGTGCCGTCTTCCAGACCGCCGATATGATCGAGCAGCACAAGCTTTTGAACCACGTCGCGGAATTGGTCGATACCAGAAAGATCCGAACGACGCTTGCCGAGACGCTGGGGCCGATCAACGCCGCGAACCTGAAGAAGGCGCATGCGATGGTCGAAAGCAACCGCACCAAGGGCAAGCTCGTGCTTTCGGGCTTCTGACGAGGTCCTGTGAAAGAAACAAAGAAAGCCCGCCGTGGCTGAAACGGCGGGCTTTCTTAGCGGCCTGGCGGTGGATCAAGCCTGGATGACAACGACCTTGGCGCCGACATTGACGCGGCTGTAGAGATCGACGACGTCATGGTTCATCATGCGGATGCAGCCGCTCGACATGGCAAGCCCAATCGATTGCGGCTGGTTGGTGCCATGGATGCGGAAATGCGTGTCGTTACCGCCGCGATAGAGATACATGGCGCGGGCGCCAAGCGGATTGTTCGGGCCACCAGGCATGCCGCCTGCGAGTTTCCGATATCGCTCCTCGCGGCGCTGCATGTTTTCGGTGGGCGTCCAGGTGGGCCATTCGGCCTTGCGGCCGACATAGGCATTGCCGGCAAGCGCCAGTCCGGCACGGCCGACGCCGACGCCATACCGGATCGCGCGGCCGTTGCCGAGAATGTAATAGGCGCGGCGGGCCGGCGTGTCGACGACCACGGTGCCGGCTGCATGCGGGGTGACATAGGCGACTTCCGTGCGGCGCAGCTCCGGCTTTATGTTCTCGACCGGTACGGTCTTCAGCGGGAACTGTTCATTCGGCAGTGCTGCGTAGTTCGTCTGATCGTTGATGGTGGAAGCGCAACCGGCAAGCAGAAGCGGCAGACCGCCAAGAAAGCCGCGACGGGAGATCGTCATGAATGTGTCCTT
Organism: Neorhizobium sp. 05N33; assembly: GCF_056397445.1. Classification (NCBI taxonomy): domain Bacteria; kingdom Pseudomonadati; phylum Pseudomonadota; class Alphaproteobacteria; order Hyphomicrobiales; family Rhizobiaceae; genus Neorhizobium; species Neorhizobium sp. 05N33. The sequence continues at coordinate 77,598 of NZ_JBFTNK010000011.1, forward strand.
GATGCGTCGAGAAGATGACGCCGAACTTAAGAATATTATGGTTAATGAAGTGCTAAACGGGCGGTTATTGCAGTCATCACGAACGCGTTAGAAGTAGATCGCGACACGACGCATCCGCATTGAATTCCGCATCAATTGATGCTATTTTTGATGACAAGGAGACCGGCTATGCGTACGACCATAACCATCGACGATGAATTGCTTGATAAAGCTCGCAAATATACGGGAGTTACCGAAACTCCCACCTTGATCCGGCTGGCTCTCGAAGGGCTCGTCCAGCGGGAGGCGGCCAGGCGCCTGGCCCAGCTTGGAGGAAGCGCACCCGATCTTGTGGCTCCTCCCCGGCGGCGCTTCGATCCGGTGGAGCCGGAATGATCCTTGTCGATAGCTCAATCTGGGTAGATCATTTTCGGGCCGGCGACGCACATCTGCAGGCATTGTTAGATGCGGAAGAGGTTATCATTCATCCGTTCGTTATCGGGGAGTTGTCGTTGGGACATATCCCACGATACGACGATGTGATGGCTATGTTGGGGGATTTGCCGATCATAATCAAAGCGGACGACAACGAAGTACGGCACATGATCCGCAGTAAGGCGCTCTTCGGAACAGGTATCGGCTATGTTGACGCACACCTGGTTGCGTCCGTGTTTCTTTCGGATGGTCACGCATTATGGACGCGCGACAAGAAGCTTCACAGGATGGCGCATGCCGTTGGCATTGCAATGCCAAGCCATCTGCACTGAGAGATCACATATTCGGATAGACCGGCCCCTCGCCGCCCTGCGGTGGAACCCAGTTGATGTTCTGGTTGGGGTCCTTGATGTCGCAGGTCTTGCAGTGGACGCAGTTCTGGGCGTTGATCACGTAGACTTCTTCGCCGTCCTTCTCCACCCACTCGTAGACGCCGGCCGGACAGTAGCGCGTCGAGGGACCGCCATAGACGTCCAGCTCCGAGCGCTTCTGCAGGTCCATGTCCTTGACCTGTAGATGGACCGGCTGGTCTTCCTCGTGGTTGGTGTTCGACAGGAACACCGAGGACAGCCGGTCGAAGGTAAGCACGCCGTCCGGCTTCGGATAGACGATCTTCTTGTGCCGGGCTGCCGGTTCCAGCGAGGCTGCGTCGGTCTTGCCGTGTTTCAGCGTGCCGAAGATCGACAGGCCGAACAACTGGTTGGTCCACATGTCGAGGCCGCCGAGCGCGATGCCGAGGCCGGTGCCGAGTTTCGACCAGAGCGGCTTGACGTTGCGCACCCGTTTCAGGTCCGTGCCGATCGGCGTCGAGCGCCATTCGTTTTCGATCTCGACGACCTCGTCATTGGCACGGCCGGCTTCGATTGCCCTGGCGATGTTGTCGGCGGCGAGAATGCCGGACAGGACGGCGTTGTGGCTGCCCTTGATGCGCGGCACGTTGACGAGGCCGGCGGAACAGCCGATCAGCGCGCCGCCCGGGAAGGTCAGTTTCGGCACCGACTGGTATCCGCCCTCGGTGATGGCGCGGGCCCCGTAGGAGAGGCGTTTTGCTCCCTCGAACGTTCCGCGGATCGCCTGGTGCGTCTTGAAGCGCTGGAATTCCTCGAACGGATAGAGATACGGGTTCTTGTAGTTCAGGTGCACAACGAAGCCGACGGCGACCAGATTGTCCTCCAGGTGATAGAGGAACGAACCGCCGCCGGTCTTCATGCCGAGCGGCCAGCCGAAGGAATGCTGTACCAGGCCCGGACGATGGTTTTCCGGCTTCACCTGCCAGAGTTCCTTGAGGCCGATGCCGTATTTCTGGGGCTCGCGATCCTTCTGCAGGTCGAATCGCAGGATCAACTGCTTGGCGAGCGATCCGCGCACGCCTTCGCCGATCAGCGTGTATTTGCCGATCAGTTCCATGCCCCGGGTAAAGGCCGGGCCGGGCTCGCCATTGCGCTCGACGCCCATGTCGCCAGTCGCCACACCCTTGACCGCGCCGTTTTCGTCATAGAGCACTTCGGTGGCGGCAAAGCCCGGATAGATCTCGACGCCGAGCGCTTCCGCCTTTTCGGCGAGCCAGCGACAGACGTTGCCGAGCGAGACTATGTAGTTGCCGTGATTGTTCATCAGTGGCGGCATCATGAAATTCGGCAGGCGGATCGAGCCGGCGGGGCCTAAGAACAGGAAATGGTCGGCGGTGACCGGGGTTTTGAACGGATGATCCGCCTCCTCGCGCCAGCCGGGCAGCAGCGCGTCGATGCCGACCGGATCGACAACCGCGCCGGACAGGATATGGGCGCCGACTTCCGAACCCTTTTCGAGCACCACGACGGTCAGGTCCGGATTGACCTGCTTCAGGCGGATCGCGGCTGAAAGCCCCGCAGGACCCGCGCCGACGATCACCACGTCGAATTCCATGCTCTCGCGTTCTGGCAGTTCTTGCTCGTTCATATCCAACTCCGCTCGCCGGCCCCTTCCGGCTTTATTCAGGCAACCTGTTTGACAAAACCGCCCCGGCTTGTCGAGGCGGGAAAACGTCCTCCGCCTTGTCATTCGCGCAAATGGTGTTTCGGTTTTCTCATATTACGTTTACGTTCACGTCAACTATAGACACCGAACCGCAGAAAGCAAGATCGACCTTTCGCAGCCTTCTGTCGCTGCTATAAAGGCCCGACAACCGATTACAGGAATTGGGGAAGGAACAGAACCATGGATCTCGGTCTCAACGGCAAACGCGCTCTCGTGCTCGCCTCGTCGCGCGGGCTTGGCCTCGGCATCGCCAAGGCTCTGGCGAGCGAAGGCGCCCATGTTCTCCTCGTCGGCCGCTCCGGCGAACGGCTGGCGGACAATTGCAAGGCGATCAATGCCGAAGGCCAGGTAAAGGCCAATGGGGGAAAAGCAGACTGGGTCTGGGGCGACCTTTCCGAGGAGAATTTCGTCGAGGCGATGAAGACCGCCGTCAAGGAGAAGCTCGGCGGCATCGACATTCTGGTCAACAATACCGGCGGCCCGACGCCCGGCACCGCGGAAGACATGACCGCCGACAAGCTCGACATCTTCTTCCAGTCCATGGTTCTGCGCGTCATCACGCTCACCAACGCCTTCCTGCCGCAGATGAAGGAACAGGGCTGGGGCCGCATTCTCACCTGCGCCTCGTCGGGCGTCTACGAGCCGATCGCCAACCTTGCGCTGTCCAACACCCTGCGCTCTGCGCTGGTCGGCTGGAACAAGACGATCGCCACCGAAGTGGCGGGGTTCGGCATTACCTGCAACATGCTGCTTCCCGGCCGCATCCATACCGACCGTATTGACGAACTCGACGGCGCCAATGCCAAGCGCACCGGCAAGTCGGTGGAAGAAATCCGCTCCGCCTCGCTGAAGACCATTCCCGCCGGCCGGCTCGGCAGGGTCGAGGAATTTGCAGCCGCCGGCGCGTTCCTCTGCTCGGTCCCGGCAAGCTATGTCACCGGCACGATGCTCCGGGTCGACGGCGGCGCGTCGCGTTCGATCTGATCTTCCGAGCGACCGTTAAACTGAGGTCGTTAAACATTAAATCGAATTGAGCTGCCGCCGTTGGCGGTATCTCAATTCGCCTCAGCTAAGAGGCAAGCCGGCCCCCAAATTAAAGGATCGCCGGCATGATCGAAAGTGTTTCGGGGGCGACCGAAGCTGCATCGCCCAGTATCCCCTCCGCCGTGCCTCACGTCGCGGCGCCTTCGGCAGCCTCCTCGGCTGCGTCGATCTCGGCGACGCTTGCGGCCGGACAGGTCGCGACCTATGCAGGCACCTGGGAAGCAGCAACCCGGCACGCAGCCGAGACTTCGGCGATCTCCAGCCGGCCGGGCATGATGCATGCGCGAAGCCTTGAGGCCGTGGACGATGTTGTGGTCCGCAACCTCCTCGACAGCCTGTCTCCATCGAGCCGCATCGCCGGCAGTTTCTTCCTGGCCGACGGCGAGGAACCAGCGCCACGCTCGCTGATCGCCACTTATTACGAAGACGTCTGACCGGACACGGTTCAGGACGATGTGACATCACGCAAATTCGTCTCGCGGGAGCCTTCGCCCAAGCCTATGATCTCCGGACCTTGCCTTTGGAGATTTTTCCATGAAATTCACTCGACTTGCGCTTTCGATCATCGGTGCCCTGCTGGTCGTGCTCGGCCTCATCTGGATCGGCCAGGGCAGCGGCGCCTTCCCCTATCCCGCCAGCAGTTTCATGATCAACCAGACGCCCTGGATCATCAGGGGCGCCATCGTCGCGATCATCGGCGTCGTGGTCATCTGGGGCGCCCGGCGGTTTCTGCGCTAGCTGCGGCGAGCGCAGTTCAGCGGCGCATCCAGAAGGCGAGAAAGATTAACTCCAGTTCATTCTAAGCCCTTCATTACAAACCTTTAATCCACCTTCACCGGTTAGTGAGGCGATCAGCCAAAACTTGTCTTTTTTGCGCCGCAATATGGGCAGTTCGATGGAGCGATACCATTGGCACAACCATAGGCGAGCGGTCACCTCATGAAGAAGATCTGGATTTTTGCTGGCATTCTTGTCGCTGCCGGCGTTGCGGGCTGGGAGTTCCGCGATCGGCTTCCCTTTCTTTCACCCTTCATCCAGCAGGCATCCGCCGATGCCGGGGACGGCCAGTCGACGGGCACGCAGCGACGTCGCGGAGCAGGCGGTCCGCCGCCGGCGGTGAAGACCGTCGCCGCCACCCGCGCCGCCCTGCCGATGGACGTGACCGCCTCGGGCGCGGCCAATGCCGATCAGAATACCACGATCGCCGCACAGCAGCCGGGCATCGTCGTCAGCATCACCGCGACTGACGGCGCCTTCGTCAAGGCGGGCGACCTGATCGCCAAGCTCGACGACCGCACCGCCAAGGCCGCGCTCGACAAGGACAAGGCGCTGCTCGTTCGCGACCAGGCGACGCTGACCCAGGCTCAGACGGCGCTCTCCCGCGCCAACGACCTGCTGCGCGGCAATGCCGGCACGCAGCAGACCGTCGACCAGGCGAAGGCGGCACAGGATACAGCGGCCGCCACCGTGCAGAGCGACAACGCGGCGATTGCCTCCGATCAGATCGCAATCGACCACACGGACATCCGGGCGCCTTTCGACGGAAGGCTGGGCGATATCGACATCAGCACCGGCGCCTATCTCAGCGCCGGCTCGGCGGTGGTGACGATCGCCAAATACGATCCGATCTATGTGAAATTCCACCTTCCCGAGGCCTATCTCGGCCAGCTCAAGCAGGGCGCTTCGGCAAATGCCGTAACGGTCGATGCCGTGCCGCAAGGCGGCGGTACCTCGGCCACGGGAACCTTGAGCTTCTTCGACAACAGCGTCGACCCCGCTTCGGGCACGATCCTTGCCAAGGCGCGGTTCGACAATCCATCCGGAACGCTCTGGCCGGGGCAATCGCTGAATGTCACCGTGCATTTCGAGAGCGGCGACAGGGATATCGTGGTGCCGACGGTGGCGGTCAATCCGGGCGTCGACAGCCCGTTCGTCTATGCGGTCGGCGACGACAAGAAAGTTCATGTGATGCCGGTCAAGGTGGCACGTTCGAACGGCCCGAACACGGCGATTGCCAGCGGGCTCACCGAAGGTGCGCATGTGGTGGTCGAGGGCCAGGTGCAGCTCGTCGATGGCGCGACCGTCGTCGAGCAGTTCGGCAACGGCCAGAAGACGGCCGGCACCAAGGGCAATGAGCAGTCGATCGAAGTGGGGGCCGCGCAATGATCCCTCAATTCTGCATCCGCCGCCCGGTCGCCACCACGCTGCTTGCCATCGGCGCCGTGCTCGCCGGCCTTGCCGGTTATCAGCTGCTGCCGGTCGCCGCCCTGCCGCAGGTCGACTTCCCGACCATCAACGTCTCCGCCCAGCTGACCGGCGCCTCGCCGCAGACGATGGCGACGGCGGTCTCGACACCGCTGATCAAGCAGTTCGAGACGATCCCCGGCATCAGCGAGATCAGCGCCACCAACTCGCTCGGCAATACCTCGATCGTGCTGCAGTTCGACCTCAACCGCAATATCGACGCGGCGGCCGCCGACGTGCAGGCGGCGATCTCGCATGCGACCCGGCAATTGCCCGACAACATGACGACGCCGCCGAGCTACCGCAAGACGAACCCGGCCGACGCGCCGGTCCTGCTGCTGTCGATCCGCAGCGATACGATGCCGCGCAGCAAGATCGACGAAATCGCCGAGGACGTGCTCTCTCCTTCCCTCTCCACGCTTCCAGGCGTCGCGGAAGTGTCGATCTTCGGCGCCCAGACCTATGCGGTGCGCGTCGAGGTCGATCCGAACAAGCTGCAGGCGCGCAATCTCGGCGTCGACAACGTCACCAAAGCGATCTCCAACGCCAACAGCCAGGCGCCGGTCGGCTCGCTGCAGAACAACAGCCAGCGGCTGACCATCAATGCCGATACCCAGCGCACCAATGCAGATCAGTTCCGTTCGCTGGTAATCGCCAGTCCGAACGGTGCGCCCGTGCATCTCGGCGATGTCGCCAACGTTCAGGACAGCGTTGCCAATCTCGACGCGGGAAGCTGGTATGACGGCAACCAGTCGATCATTCTCGCCATCCAGCGCCAGCCGGACGCCAACACCGTCGATGTCGTCGATTCGGTGCGCGCAAAACTGCCCGGACTTTCTGCCGAGCTGCCGGCGTCGGTGTCGATCAGCGTCATGAACGATTCCTCGACGGCGATCCGCTCCTCGATCTCGGACGTGCAGTTCACGCTGATGCTGACGATCGGCCTCGTCGTGCTGGTCATCTATCTTTTCCTCGGCCGGATCACCGCCACCCTCGTTCCGGGGCTTGCCGTGCCGCTGTCGCTGATCACCACGTTCGGCGCCATGTATGTGCTCGGATACAGTATCGACAATATCTCGCTGCTCGGGCTGACGCTCTCGGTCGGCCTCGTGGTCGACGATGCGATCGTCATGCTGGAAAACATCATGCGGCATGTCGAGGACGGCATGCCGCCGATGCAGGCGGCCCTGCAGGGCGCAAGTGAAGTCAGTTCGACGATCATTTCCATGTCGGTCTCGCTGATCGCCGTGTTCATCCCGATCCTGTTGATGGGCGGGGTGGTCGGCCGGCTGTTCAACGAGTTCGGCATGGTTGTGGCGCTCGCCATCGTCGCCTCGGCGGTCGTCTCGCTGACGGTGACGCCGATGCTCGGTTCACGTCTGTCGGGTGCCGAACATCACCCGGGCCTGATGGTGCGCATCTTCGACGCGGGCTTCAGCCGCACGCTCAAGGGATATGACCGGTCGGTCGGCTGGTGCCTCAGGAACCGGGGGGTCATCCTCCTTGTCTTCCTCGCCTCGGTCGGCGCCTCGGTTTACCTGTTCACGACGCTGCCAACGAGTTTCTTTCCACAGGAGGATATCGGCCGCCTGACGATCTCGACCCGCGCCCGCGAGGACATTTCCTATCCGGCGATGCGCGACCTGCAGGCAGAGGTCGCGGCCGCCGTGCAGAAAAACCCGGCGGTCAACCACGTCACCTCGATCGTCGGCAGCAATGGCCGCAGCTCGCTCAACAACGGCACGATCTGGGTGGAACTGAAGGACCGCGACCAGCGCCCGCCGCTCGACCAGACGCTGCGCGAACTCAGGCAGGCGACATCCAGGTTCGCCGGCATGAAGACCTTCATCACGCCGCAGCAGAGCCTGCGCTTTGGCGGGCGGGCGACGGCCAGCCAATACCAGCTCGTCGTGCAGGCCTTGAATGCCTCGCAGACCAGCGAATGGTCGGACAAGATCCAGACCGCGATGCGCGCCGACCGGACGCATTTCACCGATGTCACCTCCGACGCCCAGAACAACGCGATCGAAGCCAATATCAAGGTCGACCCGGAAAAGGCGGCGTCGTTCGGGATTACCGACGACCAACTGCGCAAGACGCTGCAGATGGCGTTCGGCGGTTATACGGCGGCCGAAATCCAGTCGACCGGCGACAGCTACGACGTCATCACCGAGTTCGACAATACCCAGCAGTGGAGCGACCAGATGCTGCAGGGCGTCAGGGTGATGTCCTCGAACGGCTCGCTGGTGCCGCTCTCGAACTTTGCGGCGGTCGTGCGCCAGACGGCACCGGTCACCATCAACCAGACCGGCCAGCTTGTCTCGACCACCGTGTCGTTCAACCTGCCGGCCGGCGTGTCGCTCTCGGACGCGACGGCGGCGATCGACCAGATCAAGACACAGCTGCAGATGCCGAACGACGTGTTCACCTCCTATGGCGGCACGGCGCAGATCTTTCAGCAGAGCCAGGGCAATACGCCGCTGCTGATCCTTGCCGCGGTGCTGACCATCTACGTGGTGCTCGGCGTGCTCTACGAGAGCTTCATCCACCCGCTGACGATCCTGTCGGGCCTGCCGGCTGCGGCCTTCGGAGCGTTGCTGGCACTGAAGCTGTTCGGCTTCGACCTGTCGATCATCGCGCTGATCGGGCTGCTGATGCTGATCGGCATCGTCAAGAAGAACGCGATCATGATGATCGACGTGGCGGTGGAGACGATGCGCTCGAAGGGAGAAACGGCGGCCGTCGCAATCCACGAGGCCTGCGTGCGGCGTTTCCGGCCGATCATGATGACGACCTTCTGCGCCCTGCTCGGGGCGCTGCCGATCGCGCTCGGCACCGGTGCCTCGTCGGAACTGCGCCAGCCGCTCGGGGTCGCGGTGGTCGGCGGCCTGATCGTTTCCCAGGCGCTGACGCTGTTCATTACGCCCGTCATCTTCGTGGAGATGGACCGGTTCGGCCGCTTCCTCGGGAGGCTTTGGTCGAAGAAGGACAAGGACCTGCACGAGGCAAACGATGACGCGCCGACGCAGATCGCCGCGGAGTAACGCCCCTGACCGCCGCCCCAAAAGGGCCGGCGGGCGGGCGCCGGTGCAGGTAACCTTAACCGATAACCTGAACGGACGACTCCGTTTGCATTAGCCACTGCTAAAGCTTCTTATAGGTGGCGCAGCGCAGTGTTGCGTACGCGCTGGGCGGTCGGGCTTGGGGGTCGCCCGGCCGCTTTCAGCTTCAGGCCGAGAGCCTAGAACCCTTCCGCCAGTTTCGGGAAATCCTTGATCAGCCCATCCCGCACCACGAAGCTGATCGGCTCGTTCGGATAGCGCTTGGTATCGACCAGCAACCTTGCGAAGATGACACGCCGTTCGTCCTTCATAGCCCAGCCGACGAACCAGCCGAGGGGGCGGTCGTAATCCACCTTGCCGGCCTTGTCGCGCAGCCAGCCGGAACCCGTCTTGCCCTGGATGTCCCAGCCGTCGCCGGCCTCGAAATGCGGCACGATCGCCAGCGTCATGTCGACGGCATGTTCGGAGATCGGCAGGCCGCCATTGAGGAACCGGCGCAGGAACCGCACTTGCTCGTCCGCCGAAATCTTCAACGACGACATCAGCCAGGATTCGGTCAACCCGTCGGTATTGCCCGGGCCTCCGGAGACATCGCGATTGCCGTAACCGAAGCGTTGGATGTAGTCCGCAAACTTGGGCTTGCCGAGCTTGCGGGCGACTTCCTGCGAATACCAGACGATCGAATCCTTTTCCCAGATCAGCGGATCGACATCCTTCTTCACCCGCTCAGGGCCGCCGAATTTCGCCTGGTATTTCCAGCGAGGGTTTTGGGCGTCGGTGAGGATGCCGGCATCATAGCCCATCATGGCCAAAGGCAGTTTGAAGGTCGATTGGGGATAAAAGCTCTGGTCGCAGGTACCCTGCCGGTAAAGCGCATCGCCGCTATCCTCGTCGATGATGACGGTGCAGCGGATCGGATCGGCAGCACCGGCGGAGGCGCAATCGAGAAAAGTCACGGTAATGCCGAGAGAAAATGCCAGAAGAAAAGAATTTCTGAAAGCCATTGCGGTGCTCCAAATGGGGTGACACGGCTTTTCTAGGTCGGCTTGCAAGCCCTAATCAAACGATGATATCTGCGGTCAGGCATGAATCAAATTGGGGCATGGCCATGGTTCGACCATATTTGCCGTTGAACGCGCTGCGGGCCTTCGAGGCGGCCGCGCGGCATCTCTCCTTCACCCGTGCGTCGATCGAACTCTGCGTCACCCAGGCCGCCGTCAGCCATCAGGTGAAGCTGCTCGAACAGCGGCTCGGCGTCACCCTGTTCCGCCGCCTGCCGCGCGGGCTGATGATCACCGAGGAAGGCCTGGCCCTGCTGCCGGCGCTGCAGGAGAGTTTCGACCGCATGGCCGCCATGCTGGAGCGCTTCGAAGACGGGCATGTGCGCGAGGTGCTGAAACTCGGGGCGGTCGGCACGCTGGCGGTCGGCTGGCTGCTGCCGCGGCTTTCCGACTTCCGGGAAAAATACCCGTTCATCGATCTGAGGCTTTCCACCAACAACAACCGCGTCGACATCGCCGCCGAGGGACTCGACTACACGATCAAGTTCGGCAACGGCGCCTGGCACGATATCGAGGCGGAGCCCCTGTTCGAGGCGCCGCTGTCCGTCCTCTGCATTCCGGCGATTGCCCGCCAACTCAAGGCACCGGAGGACGTGGCGCACCAGGTGCTGCTGCGCTCCTACCGCGCCGACGAATGGCCGGGCTGGTTCGAGGCGGCGCATGTCCCCCCACCGCAAATCCGCGGCCTCGTCTTCGACAGTTCCGTGCTGATGGTCGAGGCGGCTATACAAGGGGCCGGCGTGGCGCTCGCCCCTCCCCTGATGTTCTCCCGCCAGCTCGCCGCCGGCATGATCGAACAGCCGTTTCCGGTCTATATTTCCAAGGGCAGCTACTGGCTGACCCGGCTCAAATCCCGCAGCGTGACGCCGGCCATGGAGATGTTCAGGAATTGGCTGACGGGGATGGCCGCAGAGACGCGGCGGCAGCTGGAAATCTAGGGCTTCCGGGGTTGCCATCCCGGCCACCTTGTGCGATCACCCGCCCTCTCAAAAATTCCGGGGTGCCAGCAGCGCCCTTTTCGCATTCGGAACCTGCCGGCGGATTGCCGGGGGTTCCGGTTCAATGATTTTCGACGGATAAAAGGAGCACGGCGATGGCACGGGCGCTCGGGCTTGATTTCGGCACGACTAATACGGTTCTGGCATTGGCGGATGGCGGCAGCAGCACGCATTCGATGCGCTTCACCAGCAGCGCTGGCGAGAGCGATTCGATGCGCACGGCGCTCTCCTTCATGAAGGATCCGGTGATGGGGGCGCAGGCGCTGAAGGTCGAGGCCGGGCAGGCGGCGATCCGCCAGTTCATCGACAATCCCGGCGACTGTCGCTTCCTGCAGTCGATCAAGACGTTTGCGGCAAGCGCGCTGTTCCAGGGCACGCTGGTGTTTGCCCGCCGGCACGCCTTCGAGGACCTTATGGAAATTTTCCTGAAGCGCCTGAAGATCTATGCGAACGACAGCTGGCCAACCGACGTTTCGCGGCTGATCGCCGGACGGCCGGTGCATTTCGCCGGCGCCAATCCGGATCCTAAGCTGGCGACCGAACGCTACAACGAGGCGCTGACCCGGCTCGGCTTTCCGGAAATCCACTATGTCTACGAGCCGGTCGCGGCCGCTTATTATTTCGCCCAGACGCTGAAGAGCGACGCCACCGTTCTCGTCGCCGACTTCGGCGGCGGCACGACCGACTATTCGCTGATCCGCTTCGAAACCAAGGCTGGCAAGCTGACCGCCACCCCGATCGGGCATTCGGGCGTCGGGGTTGCGGGCGACCATTTCGACTACCGGATGATCGACAACCTGGTGTCCCCGGAAATCGGCAAGGGCAGCAAGTTCAAGAGTTTCGACAAGGTTCTGGACGTACCGGCCGGCTATTACGTCAACTTCGGCCGCTGGAACCAGTTGTCGATCTTCAAGACCACGCGCGAATTCACCGACCTGAAGTCGTTGGTGCGCTCGGCGCTGGAGCCGGAAAAGCTCGAACTGTTCGTCGACCTCGTCGACCATGACGAAGGGTATCCGCTCTACCAAGCGATTTCGGCGACCAAGATGGCGCTGTCGGGTGCGGAAGAAGCGGAATTCAACTTTGCGCCGCTTGGGCGTGCCGGCCGCAAGATGGTGAAGCGCACCGATTTCGAAGGCTGGATCGCCGAGGACCTCGGCCGCATCGAAGGCGCGCTCGACGAGGTGCTGGAAAAGACCGGCACCGCACCTTCCGAGATCGACAAGGTGTTCCTGACCGGCGGCACCTCCTTCGTGCCGGCCGTGCGCAGCATTTTCACGCAGCGATTCGATGCCGGCAAGATCGAGACCGGCGGCGAACTGCTGTCGATCGCCCACGGCCTGGCGCTGATCGGCGAGAGCGACAATGTCGCGCAATGGGCGGCTTGAGGGCGGCATACTCCCACTGATCTCCCCCCTTGAGGGGGAGATGTCACCGAAGGTGACAGAGGGGGGTGGCGACGGTGCGGCAAAATATTCGGCCAATGAATATGCCGAGAGGTCACCCCCCTCTGCCCTGCCGGGCATCTCCCCCTCAAGGGGGGAGATCGGCCAGCCGCTCCGTCTCCGTCCACAGGCCGTCGCCCATTCGAGCCAAAACCGGTTCCCTCTCCCACGCCACATGCTGTAGTGTGAATCCGATGAACCTCGTCAAAGACATGGACGCTCTCGAGCTCGCCGCCCTTCTGCATTTCTATGCGGATGCGGGCGTGGAGTGGCTCGTCGAGGATGAGCCGGTGGACCGGTTCGCGCAGTTTGCGGCCCAGAAGGCGGCGCAGGCCGATGCCAGAGCGCCCGCGTCTGCCCGGCAGCAGCAGCCGACGAACTATGAGCAGGCGCCGACCTCCCAGGCAGCCGCGGCAACGCCGAAACGCACAGCTCCGACGGCGCGCGCCGCAGCACCTCCCCCCGCCTCCGCGCCCGTATCGGTACCGGACGAACAGGCGGTCGCCTCTGCACGGTTTGCCGCCGAAAGCGCCCGCTCGCTCGATGAACTCAAGACCGCGCTCGAAGCCTTCAACGGCTGCAACCTGAAGAACGGCGCGCGCAACACGGTATTCGTGAGCGGCAATTCCGCATCCGGCATTATGGTCATCGGCCCGATGCCGAATGCGGACGACGACCGGGACGGCATTCCCTTCTCCGGGCGGCAAGGGCAGTTGCTGGACCGCATGCTCGGCGCGATCGGGCTTTCCCGCGATGGCGTTCTGCTCACCAATGTCATCCCCTGGCGGCCACCGGGCAACCGCATGCCCTCGCAGGCCGAGATGGATATCTGCCGGCCGTTCCTGGAGCGCCAGGTGGCGCTCGCCGAACCGAAGCTGCTGCTGCTGCTCGGCAATTTTCCCGCCCGCTTCTTCTTCGGCGGCAATGGCACGATCCACTCGATGCGCGGCGAATGGCGGGAAATTGCTTTCGGTGGAATCAGTTGCTCGGCGATCGCTACCCTGSATCCGCAGGAACTGCTGGCAGCCCCCGCCAACAAGGCCCTCGCCTGGCAGGACCTTTTAATGTTCAAAATGCGTTCTCATGGGCACTGACTGCCCGCATTTCAGGCAAACTTCCCGGCAATTGATGCAAAGTTACGGAAATATGAAGAATGCCATGCAAGCCACGCATGGCAGTGCGGCGTTTCGCTGCATTGCAGAATCGATGCTGCGCTGCAATATAAGCGGTGTGTCTTGGGAGGAATTCTAGGTTTAAGGAACCAAGGCCAATGACGACCCGCTTCCGCCCGATCCATTCGGGCTTCGAAACTCTTCGCATCGCCGGCCTGTCGCCGCGCTCGACGAAGGGTTATCACCATTTCGGCTCTGCGACGAACGAACAGCTGACCTCCTGCGCCATGGCGCGCCCGGTCGGCATCACCCGTCCCGCTTCGATCTTCGCCGATTTCCGCGAACGTTGATCGCGCGGCCTCAAGGAAGCATCAGCCATGACGGCCATTTTCCACCCGATCCGCACCCTGCGTGAGAACTTTTCTCACATCGGCGCTGCTGTGAACGCCTCGCGCGAATATAGCCGCGCGGGTGCTGCCCGCGCCTGCGCCGAGACCAATCCGGTTACCGCGGCCATTCAGCTCTAAACCTCCGGCTTGATCAAGCCCCGGGCGGCGATGCCTTGCGCGCCGCCTTCCGCTCGAGCCCCAACTGGTGCTCGCGGTAGATGATGAAAATCCCCGCCGACACAGTGATCGCCGTCCCGACCAGCATGGCCGCCGTCGGCACGTCCCCGAACAGAACATAGGCGATGCCGATCCCGAGCAGGATCGAGGTGTATTCGAACGGCGCCACCGTCGAGACATCCGCGTTGCGGTAACTTTCGGTCAGCAGGATTTGTCCGACGCCGCCGCAAAAGCCGGCGCCGATCAGAAAAAGCTTTTCCGGCATCGTCAGCGCCGCCCAGCCGAAAGGCAGGCTCGCAAGAGAAAACAGCGCCCCCGACAGCGAGAAATAGAGCACGATCGTCGCCGTCTTTTCGGTGCGCACGAGCTGGCGGGTCTGGATCATCGCAAAGCCGGCCAGCACCGCCGAGAGGATGACGGAAGCGGCGCCGACCGCCTGCTCCGATCCCATGCCGCCCTGTTCGAACATGGTGAGCTTCGGCCAGGAGATGATCACCACCCCGACCATGCCGACCATGACCGCGCTCCAGCGGTAGATGCGCACCGTCTCCTTCAGGAAGATCGCCGCGAAGACGACAGCCAGGAGCGGCGAGGAGTAACCGATGGCGATCGCATCCGGCATCGGCAAGTGGACCAGGCCGTAGAATCCGAAAACCATCGACAGGATGCCGAGAAAGCCGCGCTTCACATGGCCGGTCAGGCTGTTCGTGTGGAAGGCGCCGCGCAACTCGCCCTGGAAGGCGAGATAGACCATGATCGGCACGAGCGCGAAAGCGGAGCGGTAGAAGGTGATCTGTCCGGCCGGAATATCGGGACCTGCCGATTTGATACAGGTCTGCATCATCACGAAGATCACCACGGAGGTGACTTTGAACATAATTCCGCGCAGGGGATTCAGGGCATCGGCGGACATCAACAACTCATGGAGATTTCTGGGGGAATTTTGGCGGAAATCCGATCCGCGCTGACAGGACGTGTTGGAGAGGCAATCCGGGGAGATTCAGTTTGGCGGCAAAGTAACGGAAAAGTGCCGTGAGGGGGATCAAATCTGATGATAGGTCGATCAATATCCGTGACCTTGTGAAAGGTTGCGCGACATATACTGGATCGAAATGACGCTTTATTTTAGCCAAAGTTTCAACAATCGTTTAGCATTGCGTGCAATTATCCGCGCGGCGACGGGTGTGTGCCAGTTCGACGGGAGTGCTGCGACGCTCCCGACACCAATTTGAAGAGCCGGTTCAGGAAGCAACATGCGAACAGATACGGGCCAGATCGTTCATCTGGCAGATTACCGCCCCACCGACTTCGTCCTGGAACGCGTCGATCTGACCTTCGAGCTCGACCCCACCAACACCAAGGTTGATGCGCGGCTGATCTTCCACCGGCGCGAAGGTGTCGACCTTTCGGCGCCGCTGGTGCTGGATGGCGACGAACTGACGCTGTCCGGATTGCTGCTCGACCAGAACGAAGTGCCCGCGGCGCAATACGATGCGACGCCGGAGAGCCTGACGATCCGCGACCTGCCGGCCGAATCTCCCTTCGAAATCACCGTCACCACCTACATCAATCCGGAAGCCAACAGCCAATTGATGGGTCTCTACCGCACCAACGGGATCTATTGCACCCAGTGCGAGGCCGAAGGTTTCCGCCGCATCAGCTATTTCCCGGACCGTCCGGACGTGCTGGCGCCCTATACGATTACCATCATCGGCGACAAGGCCGCCAATCCAGTCATGCTGTCGAACGGCAATTTCCTGGGCGGTGCGGGATATGACGAAGGCCGTGCGTTTGCGGCCTGGTTCGACCCGCATCCGAAGCCGTCCTACCTCTTCGCGCTGGTCGCCGGCGATCTCGGCGTGGTCGAGGACACGTTCGTCACCATGTCCGAGCGCGAGGTAACGCTGAAGATCTATGTGGAGCACGGCAAGGAAGCCCGTGCGGCCTATGCCATGGACGCGCTGAAGCGCTCGATGAAATGGGACGAGGAGCGATTTGGCCGCGAATACGACCTCGATATCTTCATGATCGTCGCCGTGTCCGACTTCAACATGGGGGCCATGGAGAACAAGGGGCTCAACGTCTTCAACGACAAATACGTGCTGGCCGACCCGGAAACCGCGACCGACCAGGACTATGCCAATATTGAGGCGATCATCGCCCACGAATATTTCCACAACTGGACCGGCAACCGCATCACCTGCCGCGACTGGTTCCAGCTCTGCCTCAAGGAAGGCCTGACGGTCTATCGCGACCACGAGTTTTCCGCCGACCAGCGCTCGCGTGCGGTCAAGCGCATTGCCGAGGTGCGGCACCTGAAGTCGGAACAGTTCCCGGAAGACGCAGGCCCGCTCGCGCATCCGGTCCGCCCGACCAAATACCGCGAAATCAACAATTTCTACACGACCACCGTCTACGAAAAGGGCTCGGAAGTTACCCGCATGATCGCCACGCTGCTTGGCCGCGACGATTTCAAGGCTGGCATGGACCTCTATTTCGAACGCCATGACGGCCAGGCCGTGACGGTCGAGGATTTCGTCAAGTCGTTCGAGGATGCGAGCGGCCGCGACCTTACGCAGTTCTCGCTCTGGTATCACCAGGCCGGCACGCCTCTTGTCACCGTGTCGAGCGACTATGACCAGGCAAGCGGCACCTTCAAGCTATCGCTCGAGCAGATGATCCCGGCAACCCCTGGCCAGACGGCCAAGGAACCGATGCACATCCCGCTCTCCTTCGCGCTCATCCTCGACAACGGCTCGGCGGCAGTGCCGACCAAGGTCGCGGGTGGCGAAGTCACCGGCGACGTGCTGCACCTGACCGAGCGCCGGCAGAGCTTTACCTTCTCGGGCGTCTCCTCCCGTCCGGTCCTGTCGCTCAACCGTTCGTTCTCGGCGCCGATCAACCTGCATCTCGACCAGACGCCGGCCGATCTTGCCCATATCGCCCGCCACGACACCGATCTCTTCGCCCGCTGGCAGGCGCTGACCGACCTTGCCCTGCCCAATCTGATGCAGGCGGCGCGCAACGCGCGTGACGGCAAGGAAATCGCCTGCGATCCGTCTTTCGTCGCGGCCCTTCTGGAAGCCGCCGGCGATGAGACGCTCGAACCCGCCTTCCGCGCCCAGGCGCTGGCGCTGCCGAGCGAGGCCGACATTGCCCGAGAACTCGGCGGCAACAACGACCCCGATGCGATCCATGCCGGCCGCAACGCCATTCTTTCGGAGATCGCCAAGGCGGGAACCAAGACCTTCCTGCGCCTGTTCGAGGACATGAAGGTCGATGGCGCCTTCAAGCCGGATGCGGCAAGTGCCGGCAAGCGCTCGCTGCGCAACACCGCGCTGTCCTACCTCACCTATGCGGAAGGAACGCCGGCCCGCGCGGCCGCAGCCTTCACATCCGCCGACAACATGACCGATCTCGCCCAGGCGCTGGCGGTGCTTGCCCATCGTTTCCCGGACGCGCCGGAAACGACAAACGCGCTCGCCACGTTCCTCGCACGCTTCGACGGCAACGCTCTTGTCGTCGACAAGTGGTTCTCGACCCAGGCGACCATTCCCGGTGCAGGTGCGCTTGCCCGCGTCAGGGCGCTGATGGAAAACCCGCGCTTCATCGCCAGCAATCCGAACCGGGTGCGCTCGCTGATCGGCACGTTCGCCTTCGGCAACCCGACCGGCTTCAACCGGGCCGACGGCGAAGGTTACCGGTTCTTGGCCGAGCAGATCCTTTCGATCGATCCGCGCAATCCCCAGCTCGCCGCCCGCATCCTGACCTCGATGCGCTCCTGGCGGTCGCTGGAACCGCAGCGCGCCGATCATGCGCGCGCAGCGCTGACCACGATCGAACAGGCAGCAACGCTTTCGACCGACGTGCGCGACATCGTCGAGCGGATGCTGAAAGGTTGAGCCTGAAGCGCCGGCTTCAAGCGCCGGCGCATTTTTCCAGGAAGCGGGAGACCAGCGAGCGGCAATAGTCGATCGTCAGTTCGCGGTCGCGGAACAGGATGTGGTAGATGATCGGCGCGATGACGGCGTCGATCGCTTCGCTCACGTCGAAGGCTTTCTCGCCGCGCGTCAGGGCGCGCTCGCGCAAGGTCTCCAGGTGATCATAGGTGAACTGGCAGCAACGGCCCGCCGCGGCGCCTTCCATGCTGCCCAGCACGTCCGCCAGCATCGAGCGGCCAACCTTGGATGACATCTCCTCGGCATATTGGAGAATGAAGGTTTCGAGGTCGGATCCCATCGCGCCGGTGTCTTCCGGGTCGGCAACCGGCCGCATGCGCGCGACCGCGACATCCGCCAACAGTTCGGACAGATCCCCCCAGCGGCGATAGATGGTCGACGGCGTCACACCGGATTTTTCGGCGATCATCGGCACAGTGATCGCGCCGCGATCCATGGTCTTCAGCATATCCCGTACCGTGCGATGCACCTCCGACTGGATGCGCGCACTGCGCCCACCCTGGCGCACCATTTCCCTGGCCATTTTGTTCTCCTTGCCGGCACATGCCGGAATATGAAACTCCTTAATGCAAAGATATTGCATTAATCCGGCAATGCAACTATATCCGGCTAACGCTAAAAAATTGCGTTAAGGTGAACCGCCATGAGCAGTATCCTCCCCTCGCCCAATTCCCCATCCGCCTTCCGGATGACGGTCTACAGTTTCATCTTCGCGGTGCTGATCTCCGCGACCAGCAGCGCACCAACGCCGCTCTACCATCTCTATCAGCAGATCTTTCATCTCTCCCCAGCGATGATCACCCTGATCTTCGGTTCCTATTCTTTCGCGCTGCTCGCGGCGCTTCTAACGGTCGGCGGGCTTTCGGACTATCTCGGCCGCCGGCCGCTGATCCTGCTGGCGCTGATCTTCAATGCCGCGGCGCTGATCGTCTTCATGCTGGCTGAGTCGGGCACGACGCTGCTTGTCGGCCGTATCGTCCAGGGTTTCGCGACCGGCATCGCCTTTCCGACCTTCGGGGCGACGATCCTCGATACCGACAAGCGCAGAGGCTCGACGCTCAACAGCATCACCGCCTTTCTCGGCCTGATGGTCGGTACGCTTGCCGCCGGCACGCTCGTCGCTTTCGCGCCCGCGCCGACGCATCTCATCTACGCGCTTCTTTTCATCGTGACGGTCGCCGGCATCATCGCGCTTGCCTTCATGCCGGAGACGATCACCGGACGGCCAGGAGCGCTCGCTGCCATGCGCCCGCATATCAGCGTACCGCAACGGGCCCGCGCGACGCTTCTGAAGGTCACGCCGGTCAATATCGCCGGCTGGGCGCTCGGGGGCTTCTATCTGTCGCTGATGCCGACGCTGGTCGCCGTTGTGACCGGCATTACCTCACCGTTCGTCGGCGGCACGGTCGTCGCCGCACTGATGCTCAGCGCCACCGCCTCGGTCTTCATCTTCCGCACATGGGCGCCCCAGCGGGTTCTCTTCACCGGCGCGACCACGCTGATCATCGGCGTCCTGATCACGCTCTCCGGGGTATACCTTGAGGCCGTCGGGCTCCTCTTCCTCGGCACCGCGGCCGCCGGCCTCGGCTTCGGATCGATCTTCTCGAACATTCTGAAGATCGTCCTGCCGCTTGCCGAAAGCCACGAACGGGCCGGCCTGTTCGCGGCTTTCCTGGTCGAGAGCTACCTCGCATTCTCGATCCCCGCGATCGCTGCGGGGCTGATCGCGCCTACGCTCGGCCTCTCCAATACCGCGTATGTCTATGGCAGTGCAATCATCACGCTGGCGGTGATTTCGATCGCGGCCACCCGCACCAGCCTTTCCGAAAGCCCGGCCGTCTCCTGAGACGGCCGGTTTGCCGCCCTGCGGGACTCTTCCGATTCGCAATTGAATCAAAACGTTAAAAAAATCTTAGCAAGCCTCTGGACACGAAGAATCACTAATGATTCATTAAGGCAGATTCGGGCGAGCGGCGCGCCGAATCACCATGAGGGACACCATGAAAACCATGTCGGACGTGCAGCGGGCAACCGCGGCCGAGGGGCGGCTGCGTCTTAAATTTCCGAGCCTTGGAAATTTGCGGCGGGTCATTCCTGACGAGGCGCGGCTTTCCGTCAAACCCATCGCACGGCAGCTGCCGCGGGTGGAGCTGGTTCTCAAGCGTTCGATCCCTCTTCTCATCATCGCATTCCTCACCGTTGTCGCTGCCTCCCGCGTCCTCGGCATCGTCTCCGAATACACGCGGATGGAAAACGCCGCTCGGCAATCGACCGCTCTGATGGCAGCCACCGCAAGTGCTGCCTTTGCCGGTGATGCGACGGCGCTCATCGGCCGCGACCGCGCTGCAGCGGAAAAACGCCTCGCCGCCTTCCTGCCGCAGGAGCGGCTGGGGGCGGACGCGTTCTTTCTTTTCGTCGACGAAACCGGCCGTATCTTCGGCGGCACCAAGCAGGCGACCAGCTATATCGGCAGGCGCCTGACCTCCGTCCTGCCGGAGACCGCCGCGCTCAGGCGGTTCGGCGACGAGAGCGGCGTGATCGAGACCTATTTCGGCGAAATTCCGCATTACGCGGCCATCGAGGCGGTCGGCACCGAAGGTGTGCTGATCGTGGCGGCCTATTCGCTGGAGAGCATCAATCTTGCATGGCGGCACGACGTCTCGCTCAACGTCACGCTTTTCACCGGCATCTCGGCGATCCTGCTGATCATCCTCTACGCCTATTACATGCAGGTGAAACGCGCCCGCGAGGCCGACGAGACCTTCGTCGAATCCAATCTGCGTATCGAGACCGCATTGTCGCGCGGCCGTTGCGGGCTTTGGGATTTCGACGTCAGCAACCGGCGCCTGTTCTGGTCGGGATCGATGTACGAGATGCTCGGCCTGCCGCCTGCCGGCAACGTGATCTCGTTTACCGACGCGGCGCGGATGATGCACCCGACCGACGGCAACATCTATGCGCTCGCCCGCGCCATCAGCCGCGGCAATGCCAAGCAGGTCGACCAGGTTTTTCGCATGCGCCATGCGGCCGGCCATTACGTGTGGATGCGCGCCCGCGCCCAGCTGGTGAAGACCAGCCAAGGCCGCACCCATGTCATCGGCATCGCCATGGACGTGACCGAACAGCATCGCCTCGCCCAGCGTTACGCCGAAGCCGACCAGCGCCTTGCGGATGCGATCGAATGCACGTCGGAAGCCTTCGTGCTCTGGGACAAGAACGACCGGCTGGTGATGTGCAACACCCATTTCCAGCAGGCTTACGGCCTGCCTGACAGCGTGCTGGTGCCCGGCACCGAACGGCACGCGGTCAATTCGGCTGCCGCCCGCCCGGTGATCGAACGCCGCGTCGCCGACCCGGATGGCAGCGGCCTTTCGCGCACCACCGAAGTGCAGCTCGCCGACGAGCGCTGGCTGCAGATCAACGAGCGCCGCACCCGCGACGGTGGCCTGGTCTCGGTCGGCACCGACATCACGCTGCTGAAACGCCACCAGGAGCGGTTGCGCGACAGCGAGCGCCGGCTGATGGCGACGATCGGCGACCTTTCCTCCTCGCAGAAGAAGCTGGAGCGCCAGAAATCCGAGCTCTCGGTCGCCAACGCCAACTATCAGGCGGAGAAGGAGCGCGCCGAGGCCGCCAACAAGGCCAAGTCTGAATTCCTCGCCAACATGTCGCACGAGCTCAGAACGCCGCTCAATGCGATCCTCGGCTTCTCGGAAATCCTTGCCAACGGCATGTTCGGGCCGCTCGGTTCACCGAAATATTCGGAATATTCCAAGGACATCCATGACAGCGGCAAACATCTGCTCAACGTCATCAACGACATCCTCGACATGTCGAAGATCGAAGCAGGCCATATGCGCATCCAGTGCGAGGCGGTCGACCTGAAGCCGCTGATCGAGGAAAGCCTGCGGCTGACCACGATTTCCGCCCAGGACAAGGAGATCGCCATCCATCAGCGCCTGTGCGACAGCCTCCACATGGTTGCCGATCGCCGCGCGCTGAAGCAGGTGATGCTCAACATTCTCTCCAACGCGGTGAAATTCACCAACCACGGCGGCAGGATCGAGTTGCGAGCCCGCAAACTGGAAAAAGGGGTGCTGCTGACGATCGCCGATACCGGCATCGGCATTCCGATGGACGCGCTCAACAAGATCGGCCAGCCGTTCGAGCAGGTGCAGAGCCAATATGCCAAGAGCAAGGGCGGTTCGGGATTGGGACTTGCCATTTCCCGCTCGCTGATCGGCCTGCACGGCGGCAAGATGCGAATCCGCTCACGGGTCGGCGAAGGCACCGTCGTGTCGCTGCTCATCCCTGACCAGCCCATGCTGGTTAGTCGCAAGCGGGTAGCGTAGGTCAATTCCCCGACAGCTACGCAACCATATGACTACAGCAGTGCCACGATGCGTCCGCTCAGGTCCTCGGCTACCCCATGGACTTGTTGTCGACGGTGAGACCAATCGTCCTTCTCCGTCCCCAGATAGCCATCGCGCGCGCAGATGACCAGTGCCGCGGCCTCTCTCGGCAACCGGGATATCGCCCAATCGGCTGCGGCATCCTTTGGAACGATCTCTCCCGTTGTGAGCGTACGCCACATGCGTACGAGTGCCAGCAGGACGTTGCGCTCGTCGCCATGGAGCGACCCGAGCAAGGCAGGAAGCGCATCTCCGATCGCACGCCGCAGGTCGGCCTCCGGGATGACCCGCAGTAGTTCAGGAGCGTCCGGACCGGCCAATGTCTTTGCCTTCAGCCTCGCCTGGGCCAGCAGTACGGTCAGTTCCGGATCCCTGACCGGTTGGGGGACGTGGCCCGCCTCGAACGCCTCGCGCAGCCATTCGCCATAGACGAATTCGCTCCGCGGCGGATAGTCGGACACGGCAAGATCGTCCCGATGGAAAACGATCAGCTCGATGGGGCGCTGACCGCTACCATCCGCCGGATGCCCTGAAATCTTCATGAGCGAGGTCATCAGACGTTTGCGTTCGATATGCGTCGTCGGTCGATCGACAATCACCATGATGTCCACGTCGCTATCCGGTCGCAATCCGCCGGCGACCGCCGAGCCGTGCAGATAGGCGGCAACGAGCGCGCCTCCGAAACATTCCCGGGCAATACGGAGCGCTTGCTGAGCTTCGATGGGGATTATCACCGCATCGTCATCCATAACCACTTGCTTCCGCGTCTCGTGCGTCGATCATTGGGGGTGACAATAGCGTAGCGGTCGGTGCGGAATCGCACAAACCGTCATTTCCGGACGACCGCCCCGAACACCGCCCGCACCGCCTTCGACAGACGCTTCACCTCGCCCTCCAGCGTCCTGATATCCGGGCAATCCCCTGCCCGGCAGACGCGCTCGACAAGCCCGGCGGGTGCATCACCTGGATCAAAAGGTCCATCGACGCAGAGCCGGACGATCTGCGACAGTTCGGTAAGTAGCCGTAGCGCCTCGATGCAGGTATCAAGATCACTTGGCTTCATCAGTTTTTCGCCGAGCGCCTTCAGGGCTTCCTCGGTGCTGAACCCGTAGGTATCGGGCGCTACGCCTTTGGCTGGCGCAATCAGGCGCAGATACTGGGCGATGAACTCGATATCGATCAGGCCGCCTGGAATGAGCTTGAAATCCCAGATGTCACGCGGCGGCTTTTCCTTGTCGATCAGCGCGCGCATCTCGGCCACGTCCTTGGCGATCCTGGCGATATCGGGCTTGGTCGACAGCACTTCGCCGATCATGCCCTTCGCTTCGTCGGCGAGGCTTTCCTCGCCGCAGATCAGCCGGGCGCGGGTAAGCGCCATGTGTTCCCAGGTCCAGGCCTCTTCGCGCTGGTATTTGCCGAAGGCGTTGATGCGGGTGGCGACCGGCCCCTTGTTTCCGGAGGGTCTCAGGCGAAGATCGACCTCGAAGATCACGCCCTCGGCCATTGGCGCTGAAAGTGCCGCGATCAGCCGTTGGGTCAGGCGGGTAAAATAACGGCTGGAATCGAGCGGCTTGTCGCCTTCGCTTTCCGTGGCTTCATTGTCATAGTCGTAGAGCAGGATGAGATCGACGTCGGAGCCGGCGGTCAGCTCGAAACTTCCGAGCTTGCCCATGCCCATGACGGCGACGCGGCCGCCGGGATAGAGGCCGTGGGCGCTGCGGATTTCTGCGGTCACCGCCTTCAGGGCGGCGTTGATCAGCAGGTCGGCGAGATGGGTGAAGGCGCGGGCCGCCTGGACACCCGAGATTGCCCCCGTCAGCAGCCGGATGCCGATCAGGAACCGCTGCTCGGCCGCAAAGATGCGCAGCCGGTCGAGCTTTTCCTCGTAATGCCGGCCGGCGGTGAGGAATGCGGTCAGGCGATAGGAGAGATAATCTCGGGTCGGCAGTTCGGACATCAGGCCGGGGTCCAGCATGCCGTCGAACACATGCGGCTTGGAGGCGATGATATCGGCAAGCCGCGGCGCCGAGGACATGATCGTGACGATCAGCGCAAGCAGCGGCGGATTGTTGCCGATCAGGGAGAAGAGCTGGATGCCGGCCGGCAGGCCTTTCAGGAAGCTGTCGAACCGCAGCAGCGCCTCGTCGGCACGTTTGCTCTCGCCGAACGCCATCAGCAGCGCCGGCATCAGCTCGGTCAGCCGCTCGCGCGCCTCGGCGGATTGGGTGGCACGATAGCGGCCGTAATGCCAGGTGCGGATAACGCGGGAAATATCGGCCGGCCGTTCGAAGCCGAGCGAGGCAAGCGTCTTCAGCGTGCCCGGATCGTCCTGCTGCCCGGTAAAGACGAGATTGCCGTCGCCACCGGACAGCTTTGCCTCCTGCTCGAACAGCCGCGAATAACGTTTCTCGACGGTCTTCAGCACATATTCGAGCCTTGCGGAAAAACCGGCGGTATCGGCGAAACCAAGCATCAAGGCGATGCGCTTCAGTTCGGGCTCGGTTTCCGGCAGGTTATGGGTCTGCTCGTCGCGGACCATCTGGATGCGGTGTTCGACATCACGGAGGAACCAGTAGGCCTCGGTCAATTCGGCGGCGATGTCAGGCGCGATCCACCGGGCCTCGGCGAGCGCCTTCAGCGCCACCTCCGTTTCGCGCGCCCTCAAGGGCGGCATGCGGCCGCCGGCGATCAGCTGCTGGGTCTGGGCGAAGAACTCGATCTCGCGAATGCCGCCGCGACCGAGCTTGACGTCATGGCCCTTCACGGCGATTGCGCCATGGCCCTTGTGCACATGGATCTGCCGCTTGATCGAATGGATGTCGGCGATCGCCGCGTAGTCGAGATATTTGCGGAACACGAAGGGGGTGAGCAGCCGCATGAAATTTTCACCAGCGGCAATGTCGCCGGCGATCGGCCGCGCCTTGATGAAGGCCGCCCGCTCCCAGTTCTGACCGCGGCCCTCGTAATAGATCAGTGCTGCGTCGAGCGAGACGGCGAGCGGCGTCGAACCGGGATCCGGGCGCAGGCGCAGGTCGGTGCGGAACACATAGCCGTCGGCCGTGCGTTCCTGCAGGATGCGGATCAGGCGGCGCATCATCCGGCCATAGACTTCCGACCCGTCGAGCGGGTCGGCAAGGATGCCCGTTTCGGGGTCGAAGAAGACGACGGTATCGATGTCGGAGGAATAGTTGAGCTCGCGGCCGCCGAGCTTGCCCATGCCGAGCACGATCAGGCCCGAGCCCTTGCTCGGTTCTTCGAGGTCGGCAAGCTTAAGCTTACCGCTATCGTGACCGGCGACCAGAAGGTGGTCGATCGCGGCCGCGACGGAGGCTTCGGCAAAGAGGCTCAGCCAGCGCGTCGTGTCCCTGGCGGAAAAGATGCGGGCGAGATCAGCAAGCGCGACGAGGAAGCTCAAGGCCCGCTTGCCGGCGCGCAACGCAGTCATCACCTCGTTTTCGGAGGGTGCCTTGCCGTCCGTCTTCTGCCAGGCCCGGCGGGCCGTATCCACCAATCGCTCCAGCGTCGGCTCCAGCGGCTCGGTAACCGCGATCGTCAAAAGCCTTGGCGTGATGACAGCCGTGTCGCGCAGGTAAGGTGAGAGGGTGAAGGCAGCGGTGATGAAATCCTTGAGCGGGCTATCCTTGCCAAGCAGTCCCGCGACGGAAGGTTCGGACTTGCCGATATCCTTCAAGGCCGCCAAGGCCGCCTTGGTTTCCGTCTGGTTCAGCGGACGGATCACCTCCGCCTTGACCGCATCGAGCCGGTTTCCGGTCTCCGACACTGGCACCTCCCGTGATTCTTCCCTGGCGAAACTTAGGGCTTCGGCACAGGAAAGACCATGGTGACCGTCAGGCCGGGCGCCGCAGTGTTCGCTTCGTCGGTGGCGGAGAGTTCCAGCGAACCGCCATGCAGCTCCATCACCGCCTCGACCAGCGAGAGGCCGAGGCCGGTGCCGGGTTTGGAGCGACTTTCGTCCAAGCGAAAGAACCGTTTGGTCACCTCGCCGCGCTTGTCGGCCGGAATGCCGGGGCCGTTGTCGCAGACGGAGAGCCTGAGCGTGCCATCGCTTCGCGCGAGGCGAACGCGGATATGCGCCGCGTCCTTTGCCTCGGAGGCGTATTTGATGGCGTTGTCGAGGAGGTTGAAGATCGCCTGGCCGATGAGTTCGCGGTTGCCGTGGACCACGAGCCCCGGTTCGAGCTCGGTCGTCAGCGACAGGCCGGCTTCCTCAGCCGCGGGTTCATAAAGCTCGGCGCTGTCGGCGGAGATCGCAGATAGGTCGACATCCGACATTTCCGCCGCAATCGAGCCCGCCTCGACACGGGAGATCATCAACAGCGCGTTGAAGGTGCGGATAAGCTGGTCGGACTCGGCAATGATGCCTTCGAGGGCTGTCCGGCGCACATCCGCACGATCCTCGCCCAGCGCATCGGCTGCCTTGTTGCGCAGCCTCGTCAGCGGCGTCTTCAGGTCGTGGGCGATGTTGTCGGAAACCTGGCGCAGACCCTCGTTCAGCTTCTCGATGCGTCCAAGCATGGCGTTCAGCGAATCCGACAGCCGATCGAATTCGTCGCCGGACTTGCCAACCGGCAGGCGCTGCGAAAGGTCACCCGCCATGATCTTCTGGCTCGCCGCCGACATCCGGTCGATGCGTTTCAGCGCATTGCGGCCGATGCCGAACCAGATCACCAGCGCTCCGACGCCCATGATGGCCAGCGCCACCATCAGCGCCCGGCGTACGATACCGCGGAAGCGGCTCGGGTCGCCGAGATCGCGACCGACCAGCAGCCGCAGGCCGTTGTCGAGGCGGAGCACGTTCGCCGTGGCGAGATGCCGGCCAGGTCGATCCGATTCGGTATAGGGTTCGTAGGTGAAGGGCATTTCCGTCCAGCCCTGCTCGTCGAGCACGCCGGGCTGCACCGCGGCGACGTTTCCGGCGAGCATTTCGCCGTTTGGCCCCGCGATCACATAGAGGTTGGCGCCCGGCTGGCGGGCTCGCCGCTCCATCATCCGCAGGAGAAGGCTGACGCCGCCTCGTTCATAGGCGCGCTGTATCTCCTGCACTTCCTCTTGCAGCGACTGGCGCGTCTGCTGCGCCAACAACCGTTCGGACATCGCCGTCACGTAAATGACCAGGAATGCCGCACACAAGGCGAAGAGCAGGATATAGAGCGCCGACAGCCGCACGGCCGTCGAGCGGAACATCAGGCGGGCACGTGCCAGCAACTCGGCTTACCCCTCGTCCTTGATCATGTAGCCGGCGCCGCGAATAGTCTTCAGAAGCGGCTTTTCGAAGTCCTTCTCGATCTTCGATCTCAGCCGGGAGACATGCACGTCGATGACATTGGTCTGGGGATCGAAATGATAATCCCAGACGTTTTCGAGCAGCATGGTGCGGGTGACCACCTGGCCGGCGTTCTTCATCAGATATTCGAGCAGGCGGAATTCTCGCGGCTGCAGAAGCACTTCCTTGCCGGCGCGCTTCACCTCGTGCGACAGCCGGTCGAGTTCCAGATCACCGACCCGATAGACCATGTCCTGTTCAGGCGTGCCCTTGCGGCGGCCGAGCACTTCGACGCGGGCGAGCAGCTCGGAAAAGGCATAGGGTTTCGGCAGGTAATCGTCGCCGCCGGCGCGCAGGCCGGTCACCCGGTCGTCCACCTGGCCGAGCGCCGAGAGGATCAGCACCGGGGTATTGATGCTGCGCTTGCGCAATTCGCTGATGACGGACAGCCCGTCGCGTCGCGGCAGCATACGGTCGATGACCATCACGTCGTAGGAATTTTCGGTTCCCATGAACAGGCCGCTCTCGCCGTCGCTTGCGTGGTCGACCACGATCCCGGCCTCGCGAAAGGCCTTGGTCATATAGGCCGCGGCCTCCAAATCGTCTTCGATCACCAGAATCTTCATGTGCGGAACAATAGCGTCCGCGCCCGCCTTTGCACTACGGGAATCTGCGGTACCGGCAGAATATCGGGTATCCGTTTCCATCACACGCTCCATGGAAGGAAAAAGGGCGCCGACCGTTGCCGGCGGCGCCCTCGATCTTGCGACCTGTTTTCTAGAAATCAGCCTTCATTGATCGGCAGGGCAACGAAACGGCTGCTATTGCCTTCGCCGGCCACCTGGAACAGCGCGCGGGTGCGGCCGTCCTTGCGGGCCTGGTCGAGAACCTTGCCGACGTCGGCGGCACTGGTGACCTTGCGGTTGTTGACCGAGACGATCTTTTCCCCGGTCTTCAGGCCGCGGGCAGCGGCTTCACTGTCCGGATCGACATCGGTGACCGAGAGACCGGAACCGTCCTCGGCCGGAGCGACGGTGATGCCGAGGCTGGCAAGCGCCTTGTCGCTGGAGGGCGCCGGAGCGTCGGGCTGCTTCGGCTCGGCCTTGGCGGCTTCGTCGCTCTGGAGGTTGCCGAGCGTAACCGGGATCTTCTGCGCCTTGCCGTCACGCCATAGATCGACCTCGACCTTGGTATTCGGGCCGAAGGCGGCGACGCGCTTGGCAAGATCACGGGCATCCTTGATCGGCTGGCCATTGACGGCCGTGATGACGTCGCCTTCCTTGATGCCGGCCTTCTGACCCGGAGAGCCTTCCTGCGGAGCAACGACAAGGGCGCCGGTCGCTTCCTTGAGGCCAAGCGAGTCGGCAATATCCTGGGTGACCGGCTGAATCTGTACGCCGAGCCAGCCGCGATCGACCTTGCCATCCTTCATCAGGTTGGCAACGACGTCCTTGGCGGTGGAAGACGGGATCGCGAAGGCAATGCCGACATTGCCGCCGGACGGCGAGAAGATCGCGGTGTTGATGCCGACGACTTCGCCGGAGAGGTTGAAGGTCGGGCCGCCGGAATTGCCGCGGTTCACGGCCGCGTCCACCTGGATGTAATCGTCATAGGGGCCGGAGCCGATGTCGCGGCCGCGGGCCGAAACGATGCCGGCGGTGACCGTGCCGCCAAGGCCGAACGGATTGCCGACGGCAACCACCCAGTCACCGACCCGGACCTTCGAGTCGTCTGCGAAGTTAACATAGGTGAACTTGCGGCTGGTGGCGTCGACCTTGAGGACTGCGAGATCGGTGCGGCTGTCCTTGCCGACCAGCTTGGCTTCGAGTTCGGTGCCGTCGTTCAAAACGACCGTGTAGGCCGAACCGTCGGAAACGACGTGATTGTTGGTGACGACGTAGCCGTCTTCGGAGATGAAGAACCCGGAGCCCTGGGCGGTCGGGCGCAGGCGGTGCGGACGATTGCTGTCCTGGCCCCGCGGGCCGTTGCGATCGGCGCGATCCTGGTTGCGGTTGTTCCGGTCGCCCGGAGCACCCGGAGCGCCGGGCATCTGGCCGCCGAATTCACGGAAGAACCGCTTCAGCGGATGGTCGTCGGGAAGCTGATCGAAGCCGCGGCCGCCAAAGCTGAACGAACTGCTGTCATCGGAAACGGCTTGGGCATCGGACTGGACACGGACGGAAACGACGGCGGGAGAAACAGCCGAAACGACATCGGCAAAGCTCGGGGCCTGCGGTGCGGTGACGCTGACCGGAGCAGCAAAGGACTGCGTGATCTGAGCCGGGATGCCGCTCGAGAGCATGACCGCGGCAAGACCAGCAACCGTGGTGGTCTTCAAGACGGTCTTCAGAGAGGGACGTCCGATATTGCGCATGTTTTAAGCTACCTTCTTCTCTTCAGTCATGATGGCCGGAGGTTGGCCAAGCGGTGGATGACAGAGATATAGGCGCTCTGAGGTTAACTGCAGGTGGCGGACGAATGAAATATTCGTAATGTTCGAGCGTGCCTGTTTCAGGCAGCTACTTTTTCAGAAGCTCTTCAATACGCGCCTGCTCCTCGGCCGAAAGCACCGCAACTGCGCGTTGGCTTGGACGGGTGCGGACGAAGACCAGTATCGCGATTGCGCCGACCAGCAGTAGCAGGATGGGTGTTGCCCAGAGAATGATCGTCTTGGCACCGAGGCGCGGTTTCAGGAGCACGAATTCGCCGTAGCGAGACACGACGTAGTCGATCACCTGATCGTCCGTGTCGCCGTTCGTCAATCGCTCCCGCACCAGCACGCGCAGGTCGCGGGCAAGCTCCGCATTGGAGTCGTCGATCGACTGGTTCTGGCACACCATACAGCGCAATTGGGCCGAAAGATTTCGGGCGCGCTGTTCGAGCACCGGGTTGGAGAGCACTTCGTCGGGGTTGACGGCGAAGGCCGGGAGGGGGGCTAGGAGAGCCACGAGAAGCAGAAAGAACGAGAAAAGTCCCCTTCTGGCCTGCCGGCCATCTCCCCCACAAGGGGGGAGAAAACCCGTGGCAGCACCTCGCATCCATCTCAATGGTGCGATCCGGCAATGAAGCCCCTCCCCCTTGTGGGGAGGGGTTGGGGAGGGGTCTTTGTCGACGGGTATTCCCATCACTCCGCCGCCTCCAGACGCGCCTTGACCGGCTTCGCCTTCCGGCTCGGCGCACCCACCCGCAACCGGCGATCCGACAGCGACACGAACCCGCCGAACATCATCACCAGAGCGCCGCCCCAGATGCAGAGGATGAACGGCTTCCACCAGATGCGCACCACCATGCCACCGCTGTCCATCGCGTCGCCGAGCGAGACGTACAGCTGACTGAGCCCGAAGGTGAGGATGCCGGCCTCCGTCGTCGGCATGCGCCGCGCCGTATAGAGTCGCTTCGACGACCAGACATCCGCCACCTGAACCCCGCCGCGGCTGACGGCGAAATGGCCACGCTGTTCTGTATAGTTCGGCCCGACCGCATCGCGCAGCCCGTCATAGGTCAGCGAATAGCCGCCGATATCGACGGTAGCGCCCTGCTTCATCTCGACCACCGTTTCGGTGCCGAAAGTCGTCGCCGCGAAAATTCCAAGCACCGTGACGCCGAGCCCGAAATGGGCGATCGCCGTGCCGAACACCGAACGCGGCAGGCCGGCCAGCCGCTTCAGCCCGACCGACAGCCCGACCTTGGCAAAATTGCCGCGATACCAGAGATCGGCGAACGCACCGATCATGCCCCAGAAGCCGAGCACCAGGCCGAAGATCGCCAGAACCGGCCCTCCATTCTGGATATAGAAGAAGGCAAGGCCTGCAGCCAGCGCCAGTCCGGCGAAGGCATAGAGCCGCTGCAGGGCGCCCAGGAGATCGCCGCGCTTCCAGGCGAGCACCGGCCCGAACGGCACGGCGACCAGCAGCGGCAGCATCAGCAGGCCGAAGGTCATATTGAAGAACGGTGCCCCGACCGAGATCTTTTCGCCGGTCAGCGTTTCGAGGATCAGCGGATAGAGCGTGCCGGTCAGCACCGTCGCCGTCGCCACCGTCAGGATCAGGTTGTTGAGCACCAGCGCGCCCTCGCGCGAGATCGGCGCGAAGATGCCGCCCGCCTTCAGCATCGGCGCCCGCCAGGCAAACAGCGCGAAGGCGCCGCCGATGAAGATGCCGAGAATGCAGAGGATGAAGATGCCGCGGGTCGGATCGGTCGCAAACGAATGCACCGAGGTCAGCACGCCAGAGCGCACCAGAAAGGTGCCGAGCAGCGACAGTGAAAAGGTCATGATCGCCAGAAGCACGGTCCAGATCTTCAGCGCCTCGCGCTTTTCCATGACCAGCGCAGAATGAAGGAGCGCCGTGCCCGCGAGCCACGGCATGAAGGAGGCGTTCTCGACCGGATCCCAGAACCACCAGCCGCCCCAGCCGAGTTCGTAGTAAGCCCAGTAGGAGCCCATGGCGATGCCGGCGGTCAGGAAGGTCCAGGCGGCCAGCGTCCAGGGCCTTACCCAGCGGGCCCAGGCGGCATCGATGCGGCCTTCCATCAGCGCCGCGACGGCGAACGAGAAGCAGACCGAGAAGCCGACATAACCGAGGTAAAGAAGCGGCGGATGAACCGCCAGGCCGAAATCCTGCAACACCGGGTTAAGGTCCTGCCCCTCGGCCGGCGCCGGATTGAGGCGAAGGAACGGATTTGAGGTCAAAAGGATGAAGAACAGGAATGCGGTCGAAATCCAGGCCTGGACGGCCAGAACATTGGCCCGCAGCGTATCGGGCAGATTCCGCCCGAACATCGCCACCAGCGCGCTGAAGAAAACGAGGATCAGCAGCCAGAGCAACATCGAACCTTCGTGATTGCCCCAGACGCCCGAGAATTTATAGATCAGCGGCATCAGCGAATGGGAATTCTCCCAGACGTTCATCACCGAGAAGTCGGAGACCACATAGGCCCAGGTCAGCACGCCGAAGGAAAAGGCGACGAGCGCGAACAGCACCAGCGCTCCGGTCGGCGCCAGCGCCATCATCGCCACGTCGCCGCGCCTTGCACCGATCACCGGCAGGACGGAGACGAGAAGGGAAGTCGCAAGCGCCAGCACAAGCGCGTAATGGCCGATCTCGATGATCATTGCGTGACCGCTCCCTTGGCACCGCCGGATTTTCCCTGATTGGCCTGGCCCTGCTCCCCCTGGCCCTCGTTCCAGACGCCCTGCGCCTTCAGCCGGTCGGCGACTTCCTTTGGCATGTAGTTTTCGTCATGCTTGGCGAGCACGCTGTCGGCCACGAAACCATGGGATGCCGCATCGAACGCGCCTTCGGTCACCACGCCCTGGCCTTCGCGAAACAGGTCCGGCAGAATGCCCGTATAGGTGACCGGCACATTGCCGGTGCCGTCCGTCACAGTAAAGCTCACGGTCGAGCCTTGGCCGCGCTTCACCGAGCCTTCGGCCACCAGCCCCCCAAGCCTGATGCGGGTGCCGGGCTTGACGTCGGCCTTGGCAAGGTCGGCCGGCATGAAGAAATAGGCAACCGACTGGCTGAAGGCGAACATGACGAGCAGCACCGCGACGAGGATGAAGCTCATGCCGCCTGCGATCACCGCCAGCCGCTTCTGTTTGCGGGTCATTGGGCCACTCCTTCGACGGCAAGCCCCATCTCGTTGGCCAGCGCCACCAATTCTCCTGATGACGGGAACTGCTTGAGGCCGCTCTTCAACGCCGCTTCTGCCTTGAGTTTGTCTCCGAGCACGGAATAGGAGCGCACCAGCCTCACCCAGCCCTCGAGATTATTGGGATCCTGCTTCAGCCGTTCCGCAAGGCTGTCGACCATGCCGCGGATCATCGCCTGCCGATCGCCCTGCGACATGGTTTCGGCTGCCGCCACATCCGCCTGGTTCGGATTTCCCGGCGCCCGCGCCGTGTCGCGTCCGGGCATGATGGTGCCGCCGTTCTTGGCGATATGCTGGTTGACGAGCTGCATCCACGGCGCGTCGGCCGGCGAGGCTTTTGCGATCGTCTCGAACTGCGCCCTTGCTTCCGCCGCCCTGCCCGCCTGCTCCAAGCCGAGGCCGACATAAAAGCGGGAACGTGGATTGTCCGGATCGAGCTTCACCGCCTGCTCGAAGGCGGAACGCGCGTCCTCGGTGACGATCCCGTCATTCGATGCGACCAGCGTTTCGCCGAGCCCGGCGAGCCTCACAGGATTGGCCCCGAGGATGCGGATCGCGTTGCGATAGGCCATTTCAGCATCGCCGAGCCGCATGGAGCGCAAATAGATCGGCGCGAGCAGGTCCCAGCCGGCACCGTCATTGGGGTTTTCGGCGAGATGCCGCTCGGCCTTGGCGACCAGCAGCGCGACATTGTTGCCGGGATTGGCAAGCCGCGCTTCGAGCGGCTGGTCCGGCAGCCCTGGATTGCCGAGCGCCAGGTAAAGACAGAGCCCGACGACGGGCGGAACCAGCGTTACGACGGCGGTAGCGAGCCGATGTTTGCGCGTCTTCGGAGCGGCAATCCCTTCGGCTTGCCCGGCACCGGCCGCAGCCAGCAGCCGGCGGCCGATCTCCGCTCGGGCGTATTCGGCCTCTTGTGGCTCGATCAGGCCCTGGGCTCGGTCCCGGTCCAGTTCGGCCAGCTGATCACGATAGACGGCGACCTCTCCGGCACGGTCAGCGGATGCCGTTTTGGTGGCTCGGGCGAAGGGCAGGATGAGGATTGCCGCAACGGCCGCCGTCAGAGCTGCGAGGATGATCCATAAAACCATAGTGGCCCATTACTGCAACGGCCCGTGCTTTCCAACAGCGCAGCCGGCGTTGACGCGAATTTGAGGCGTTTGGCCGCAAGTTCAAGCCTCATATGGGCTCAATCCGATCCGGCGGCCATGACCCATGTCAAACAGCAGCAGAGGAAATCAGGTGAGCGGCGTCCACGTGCCGTTCGAATTGCGGCAGGCAGCGCCCCGCGCCGTCATGTCGCGGCCATTCATGGTCACCGTATGGCGATACTGGCGGCAGTTCTGGGTGCCGACCTGATAGGGAGCGTTGGCGACCACCTGGCCGTTCGCGTCGTCACCCTTCCAGGTGACTGCTTCGCCGCCGGTTGCCCCTTCCAGGGCGCGATATTCCGCCTCGAGGGCGCGTGACCGGTCGCTTGCCGAAAGCGTCGCTCCGCTCCGTCCGACGATGCCCCCCTGAAGAGCGGAAATATAGGAGGTCGAAGGCGAAGGCCGCGGCGAAAGCAGGCCGCGTGCACCTCCGGGGCCGGTTGCCGAAGTCGTGCCGCAGCCGGCCAGTAGGCCAGCAACCATAAGCGATGAAACGGTATTTCGGAGGTTCAATAATCGCATCGTGTCGGAAACCGGTCGCGGCTCGCTTTCTTCGGAAATCGTGCCGAGACTGGTCCGGTCCCGGCATGGCATCATTATGGCGTCACTGGGAAAACATACAAATCCGGCGATCGTTCAGTCTCCCGCACATTAGCAGACGATCATAGGAAGGTCCGTTCGGGCAAAGATATAGCAGGCGATCCATCCGTCCATAACCAAAGGCAGGGAATAGGCCAGCGTTGCCGATCGGCAACAGTTCCGAAGGGCTGAAGTACGAGACCTGCGACAATCAAGGGGCTTCCTTGGCGACACCCGGAAGCAGAAGTTGCGCTCTGAGGCCACCGCGCGTCCCGCGCGTCAGCTCGACCGAACCCTGATACTCGCCGGTGATCTCGCGCACGATCGAAAGTCCGAGCCCGGCGCCCGGCTTGCTCTCGTCGAGCCGCCTGCCGCGTTTCATCGCCTCGCGGATCTGATCCGGCTCCAGTCCCGGGCCGTCGTCCTCGACAGAGACCTCGACCCAGGAGCGCCGCGCAGTTTCGCCTTCGCCGGCTTGAGGGCCGGATGTCGGCGTCGCGGTGATCCACACGCCGGTCTCGCAGAAGCGCGCGGCATTTTCGAGCAGGTTGCCGATAGTCTCCTCGACGTCCTGCTGTTCCATGGCAAGCGCCACACCCGGTGGAAAAACCGAGAGGTGGAATTCCTTTTCCGGATTGAGCCGGCGCATCACCCTGACCAGCCGTTCCAGCACAGGCTCGAGCTCGGTCCGGGCGAGCAGGGATTCGCGCTGGGCGGCGATGCGCGCCCGGTTCAGATAGGATTGCACCTGCGCCTGCATCCCCTCCGCCTGCGACCGCACCATGTCCGACTGCACCTTTTCCACGGCACGCGATTCGTTGAGCAGAACCGCGATCGGCGTCTTCAGCGAATGGGCAAGGTTGCCGACCTGCATGCGCGCCCGCTCGACGATGCGGCGGTTGCTTTCGATCAGCGCGTTGATGTCGCTGGCAAGCGGCATGATCTCGCGCGGAAACTCGCCTTCCAGCCGCTCCGCTTCGCCGCGCCGGACCCTTTCGAGGGAGCGCCGCGCGCCGTCGAGGGGCTGCAGCCCGTAAAGGATCGCCAGGCCGTTGACGACCAGGCTGCCGAAACCGAAAACGGCAAGCGCGATATAGAGACTGCGGGTAAAGGCCTGGATATCCTCCTCGACGACCGCAAGATTGCCCGAGACGCGGAAGCGCGCGGCGCGGCCTTCGCCATCGAGCACGACCTCCGTCTCGGCGACCAGGACATGGTTCTTGTAGGCGTCTATGGCCGGGTAGAAACGCTCGTAGCGATTGTTGAAGGGCACCGCCAAGATCGACGGCACGCTGATGTTCGAAGTGCCGAGCGAGGAGGAGGAAAGCGGCGTCGCCGCAAACGTGCCGAGCGGCTCGATGATCCAGTACCAGCCGGTCTCGGGCTGCGAAAAGCGCAGGTCGCCGAGCTGCGGGCTGCCGGCGAGCTTGTTGTCGTCGCCGATCGTGATCGAGTTGATGACGTTATAGAGCTGGGCGCGCAGGAGGTCGGTGAAGGCGCGTTCGGCCGATTGCCGGTAGAGCTGCGAGATGACGATCGAAATGACCACCAGAGCCAGCGCCGACCACAGCGTGGCCAGAAGCAGCACGCGGGCAGTCAGCGATCTTGGTCCGATCATTCGGAATTTAACGCGCATCGTTTGGCGCTTGCATCCTGTAGCCGAGTCCGCGGACCGTTTCGATGAGGTCGACTCCGAGCTTCTTGCGAAGCCGGCCCACGAAAACTTCGATCGTATTGGAATCGCGGTCGAAATCCTGGTCATACATGTGCTCCACAAGTTCGGTGCGGGAAACGACCTGCCCCATGTGATGCATCAGGTAGGACAGCAGCCTGAATTCGTGCGAGGTGAGCTTCAGGGCGACGCCTTCGACGCTCGCCTTGGAAGCCTTGGTGTCGAGCCGCACGGGCCCGCAGACGATTTCGGAGGATGAATGCCCCGCCGCCCGGCGGATCAGCGCCCGAACACGGGCCAGCACTTCCTCCACATGAAAGGGCTTTGCGACATAGTCGTCGGCGCCGGCATCGATGCCTGCCACCTTGTCGCTCCAGCGGTCACGGGCGGTCAGCATCAGAACCGGCATGCCCTTGCCTCCGGCACGCCATTTCTCGACGACGGTGATGCCGTCCATGACCGGCAGGCCGATATCGAGGATCACCGCGTCATAAGGCTCGGTTTCGCCCAGATAATGGCCTTCCTCGCCATCGAAGGCCTGATCGACCACATAACCCGACTCCTTCAGGGCGTCGGAGAGCTGCCGATTGAGATTGACGTCGTCTTCGACCACCAGAATGCGCATGCACCGCCCCTCGAATGATATGCCGGCGACTGATGCCGCCGACCCCGCTTTACATCGGAACCCTGACGGTCACCTTGCGCGGTCTTTGATTGCCATCGCCCTGGACGAGCACCGTCACGACGCAGGTCTGGCCATCGGAGGAGGGCTGAGCGGAAAGAAGCTCGCCGCCGGTTTCCCGCACCACGCGAGACGCAGCCGACCCGCAATCGCCTGCGACGAGGACGAGATAATCACGCGCGGAGACCTTCTCCGGCACGAAGCCGGAGAAACCGGCCAGGCCGGCGGTCAATATCGCGATGATTGGCAGTCGCGCCATGGTTACAATTTCCACTCACAAGACAAACAGGATTCATGTCCAAAGCATGTGATGGATTATGTAGCTAAAGGCGGCTGAATGGCAAATGAATGGTCCGTAACGCTTTCCTTCAGGAGGCTATTTTCCCCTGATTCCGCTCTGGGCCGAGACACGCCCATAAATCGCAAAAAGTCCGCCGGCGGCACCCGCAAGCGTCACCGCAATGTCTGCGAGATCGGCCTGCATATCCGCTCCGAGCTCTATTCCTGTAACCTGCAGGAGCGCGGCGGCGACCGCGATCAATCCACCCCAGACAGTCTTCGACTGGTACCATGCCTTCATGCCGTCCATGCTTATCTCCTTGTTTCAGTTTAGAACATAACGACTGTTTCAAACGGAACGCCGAGCGGAACCGCCCGGCCCATCTGTCGTATCCGCAGCGAAAGACTTGCCAGAGGTCCGCCGAAATCGGCGATCTCGTCGGCCGCCGGATAGATGAAAACCGGCCCGGCGACCTCGATCGCGCGCTTGACGGAAGCGCCGTCGAGAAGCTCCAGCCGGTAACCTTCGACCGGCTCGTCCAGCGGGATTTCCGCGCTGTCCCAGCCGTCCGCCTCGATCCTTCCGCGCCTCACCCAGGTCAGCCGGACGTCGCCGATCGCCTGCCGTTCTGCGCGGACATGCACCGGCGATAACGGCGTTTCGGCACGCACACCGCCCGAAAAGACATGCGGGCCGGACCGTCCGCCCGCCTGCCCTACGCTTTCCGCCAGCCAGTTCAGGGCCAGGCCGCGTTCGTCCGCCGCAAGCCCCAGTGGCACCACCGCCTCATCGAGCACGACGACGGCGGTCCCTGAAGCCGCGCCGGCCCGCATGGCGTCCTCGGTCCCCGCCAGCCCGCGCAACAGGTTCGACAGACGCCAGCGGTTAGGGCTGATCTCTTCGGCATCGGCAAAGCCGATCACCTCCCAGACGCCGCTATCCGCCTTCACCGCGATCCGGTTTTCGCCGTTCAGTACGGCCTGCTCGTCCGCCGACGACAGCCCGCCGAAAAACAGTTCGATCTCGATCGTCCGGCCACGATCGAAGCGCCCGGCAATGCCGCCCGTCAGCGACACGGCCAGAACGCCCAACCTCGCCGGCCGGTCGAGCGCGGCCCGCGCGCGATATCCTTCCATCGTCACGGAGGAGGACAGCGCCATCCGCCGCCATGGCCGGCAGAAACCCGCGACCCGGGCAAAGCTCGCCGCCTCGCCGGGCGCGAATCGTGGCAGATCGAGAAGATGCAGGATCGGCGCAAATGCGTCGGAGACAGCGCGGCCGCCATTCCTGTGCCCCTCGCCAGCGGCGTAGTTCGATGGCGCGAGCGGCGCGTGGTGCCGTGCGTCGATCCGCCGCACCGCCCCCTCCTCGATCCGCTCGACGATAAAGGTCCCATCTGGCCCGGCCCCATCCGGCAAAACCAGCCGCACCGCATCCCCGGGCTCGACCGCGACATCGGCCGGCGAGAGCCCGAAACTCAGCGACCGTTTCGCAATCCTGTGGGTACGCAGCAGCGTCTCGACGGCATCGAGCGACGTCTCCTCCGGCAGCACGGCGGGCAGATCGTAGCTCAGGATACGCTGGCTTTCCGCTCGTGCCCGCCGCGACCGCACGCCCGACTGTTCGTAGTCGAGCCGTGGATTGTAGGAGGTCAGCACCGCCTCCGCCGCAAAATCGCTGTCGTGCCCACGGTTTTCCGACCACAGGGCTTCGTCCTCGCTGTCGGCGACGACGGTAACCTCCTTTGCCGCCAGGCTGACCTTCAGCCGCGACCGGAAACGCAGCCTGCCGCTGTCTTCCCCCACATCCACCTGAAACACCTCGAGCAGCGGCTCCAGAAGAGCCCGCGCCGAGGTCACCTCGCCCTGCACATAACCGGTCAGGTCGCCGCTCACTTCGGAAACGTCGAAATCCTCAAAACCGTGCTCGGTCAGGATCGCGGCGATCGCATCGGCGAGCGTCGTTGCACCCAGCCTGCCGTTCAGCCAATGGCCGGCGCGCCAGTTACCGCCATCGCTCCAGGCCGAAAGGTCGCCGGGAAAGGCCGGAACAGGCCTGGCATCCCAGGTCCAGACAAACACGTGGTCCGGGTCGACCATGCCGTCCGGCGCCGCATGGCCCTGCCACCAGCCATGATGCGCTTCCAGGAGCCGCCGCTGCATGCTGTCGGACCGCCCGCCACTCGAAAAATACGGCAGCGCGCTTTCGGCCGATTTCGGATCGATGAAGACGTTCGGCTGATTGGCGCCCTTGTCGACCGCCGGACACCCGAGTTCGGTAAACCAGATCGGCTTCATGCCGGGCAGCCAGGCCGTCGGCGTTATATTCTCGGCACCGCCCACACGGTCATGATGCTTGTTCGACCACCAGCCCAAGAGGTCCTTGTAACGATAGACCCACGGCTTGCCCGCCAGTCCATCCGAAATCAGCGATCGCACCCGGTTCCGCCGGTCCGAATCGCTTGCATAATACCAATCGAAACCCTCTCCGGCCGCGATCTGCGCCGCCATCGCTTGGCGGTCATCCGCAAGACGAAAATCATCCGGATTGTCCGCGACAAGATCCTCGTCGCGCCAATCGCTGAGCGGCATGTAGTTGTCGATGCCGACCGCATCGATATCCGCCGAAGCCCAGAGCGGATCGAGGTGGAAATGCACCTCGCCCGAACCGTCCTGCGGGTGATAGCCGAAATATTCGCTCCAGTCGGCGCCGTAGGTGAGTTTCGTCCCCGGCCCGACGATCGCCCGCACATCCGCCGCAAGCCCAACCAGTTGTTGCACGAAAGGAAACGCTCCCGTCTCGTCGCGCAATTGCGTCAGCCCGCGTAGTTCCGAGCCGAGGATGAAGCCGTCAACCCCGCCTATGGCCGCCGCCAGGCCGGCATAATGCAGCACCATGCGCCGGTATCCCTCGGAACCAGCGCTGAAAGCCTGCACCTGAGCCCGCGCTTCCTCCGTCTTATCCGCCGACGCCGGAAAACAGGTGATCCGCCCGCGCCAGGGAAAGGCCGCCTGCGCCACGCCGCCATAGGGATCCGGCAGGCCGTTGCCGGGCGGAATATCCATCATCACGAACGGATAGAGATAGACCTTCAGCCCCCGCGCCCTGAGATCGGTGATCGCCTGCGCCACGCTCGCGTCGCTCGGCGTACCGCCGAAAGCCGGCCCGCTGATCTGGCTCACCAGATGCGCGCCGCCGCGCGAAATCCCGGCCACCGACCACTCCGCGCTTTCCTCCCGTCGCTCGGGCACCTCGACGCCCGGCACGATGCGGCAACGCCCTGCCCTGAGGTCCGTTCCGAACCAGGAGACCACCAGCGCCACCCGTTCGAGGTTGGGGCAGAGCGCCTGCAACTCATCGAGCGACGCATGCCAATCGGTGCCGGCCGCCAGCGTATGGCGATTGAGAATGCGCCCGCTGCCCTCGCCTGTCTTCTCCGTCACCGGCACAGTCGCATAACCATGCTCCGTCGCGCCCGGCGTGACCGTCACGGCGCGTATCTGATGTTCGAGCCTGCCGACCGGTCGTAGCACCTCGAACTGCAGGAGCGGGATGCGATTGCCGAAACTGTCGAGCGGCAGCCGTTCGAACACGACATAGGCCAGCCCGCGATAGGCCGGCGCATTGCCCTCGCCCTGCTTCGCCTCGATCAGCGGATCGGGCAATTGCTCTCCGTCGCCACGGTAGACCCGCATCTCGATTGCCGTCAGATCGAGTTCACGCCCATCGGCCCAGACCCGCCGTACGCCGGCGATCGGCCCCTCGCAGAGCCCGACCGCCAAGTTTGCGAAATAGCGGAACGTCTCCACCCGCGGCCCGCTGGTCGCCTTGCCGCCGGAGCGCTCGCGCGTTACCTGTTCCTCGAAACGCGTCGCCCAGATCAGCGTGCCGCCGATCCGCGCCGTCCCGTAGATGCGGTTGATCGCCGTTCCTTCATCAGCACCCGGAATGCGTGCAGTCGCAAGACGTGGCCCGGAGATGGTCGTGCCGCTGCCGCCGATCAGCGCCCGATCGACCATGCTGCCGGCCAGCGCCCCTGCCGCCCGCCCGATGATCGCACCGACCGGACCGAACACACTGCCGAGCGCCGCACCCGCCGCCTGGAAAAGGATAGTGGCC
Organism: Neorhizobium sp. 05N33; assembly: GCF_056397445.1. Lineage (NCBI taxonomy): Bacteria > Pseudomonadati > Pseudomonadota > Alphaproteobacteria > Hyphomicrobiales > Rhizobiaceae > Neorhizobium > Neorhizobium sp. 05N33. The sequence continues at coordinate 119,410 of NZ_JBFTNK010000011.1, forward strand.
ATGGAAATACCTCGCAGCCGCCCAGCGCTGCCACTGGATGCTCGCTCAGATTGTGATAGCGTCAGAAAATTCGGGAGCAGAAGCAGCACACGCCGCGCCAGCCGGCGTATCGGCGAGGATAGGCCGCGCCGACCCAGGCAAGGGCCTTGCTCTCGAAAATGGAGGTAATGTTTATGAGGCTCAGGCCGATTGGCATTACGCTTATCTTGAAGATGACCCGGACGGGCTGGTCTATAGCCGTCCGGATCAATTTCAACAGATAAGCAAAACGGTGGGCGGGGTAGCAGCCCCGCTCACCACTCCAGAAACATATTCCAAACGGCATTTCTTTTCAATGACACGCCGAAGGAAACCGGTGCACCCCCGCAACCCGTCGCCGCCACGATGGTACCAGCGCCGAACGCGTCACGGCCGATTGCTCATAGGCGTGGATGAAATGCTGCGGCCCGGCCAACACCCCGGCATGTTTGGCCGCGCAATCCGGCCGCCAGCGGAACAGCAGGACATCTCCCTGCTCCGCCTCAGCCAACGGCACGCTCGGCCCGAAGAGCCGCGCGGCCGCGTCCGCGAGCCGGTCTTCACCGCTCCGCTCCGCCCAATCGGGCGCATAGGCGGGCACCGTCTCCGGCTCCTCGCCGTAAAGCTCGCGCCAGATCCCGCGGATGAGCCCGATGCAATCGCAGCCGACGCCCCTCGTAGCGCCCTGATGTCGATAGGGCGTGCCTATCCATCCCTCGGCCAGCGCCACGACCCGCTCGCTTTGCCCGCTCATTCGAAGATCGGGCCCCCGTCATGGACCCGCTCCCCATCGACATAGGAATAGGCAAAATCGGCGCCGGGAACATGCGGAAAACCGCGGAAATTCAGATGGTTCGCAAAGCGCGCCTTGCAGGTTGCAAACGACTTGTCGCATCCCGCGGTCAGCGTAAACGTGTGGCCCGCCGCAACCGGCTCCTCCAGTGGCAGCCAGAAAATCAGCTCCACCGAACCGTCCGACCTCTTCTCGTGCGCGTCGACATCGACCGCCACGCCGTCCGAAAACGTCAGCACGCCGTGGCGGAAAAACCCGCTCGCGAAACCACCGAGCCCCGAGACCACAATCCGGCTCGCGTCCTTTACCGCGACCACCGCCCCTTCGCCGCGCCACAGGGCCAGGTCTACGCCGCAGCGCGTATCCCCGAGGCTCGCGTCGCAGCGTCGGTTGTAGACGCGCCCCTGCGGCTGGCTCAGCCGATGCGCCAGACTGCGCAGCTCTGCGCGAAACTGACCGCCGGTGCGGGAAACCTCGCCGATCTCCCGCACGTTCAAAAGCACGTGCTGGTCCGGTGCCGCCCAATTGACGAGAAACAGTTCCACCCGCGCACCGTCGTATCTGCCGGTCGCCAGATCCTGCTCGCCAATCGCCGCATTTGAAAAGCCACCGACGACCTCGTCGGCGCTGGCGGAAAGTCCCGTTGCCGCCTCCGCCTCGCTTGCCGAAAACCCGCTTGCCGCCAGGAAGGTCGTGCCGCTGAATGTCAGGTCATGGTCGTGTTCGGTGAAACCCAGGATCACGCCGTCGCGCCGCGTCACCCGCCATGCGTGACAGGTGGTCGTTGCCTCCTGCGCCAGATGCTCGGCCAGATCAGCCGGTATGGTTCTCATGCCAAAACCTCCGTCAGCGGAATGGTCGGGATGCGCCCGGCATCAAAATGCGCGAGGTTGACGTCGATCCGGTCGGTATCGAACCGCACCGGCACGTCGAATTCGTAACCCGCCCGCACCGCCGCCCCGGCCGGTGGAGCATGCCCGGCGGTAAAGGTGACGATTCCCGTTGCCGCATCGACGGACCAGGCTTCCGCAGGTACTGCGACGCCGTCCACCGACAAGGTGACCGAGCCAGTGACCGGCTTGACGATCCGCCTCGTCCAGCTGCCGCCGCCATCCGCGTAGGTTTTGACGAGCTGGAATGCCGCGGTCTCCCCGTCGCCCGTGCCGATTGCCTGGTCGGTCGCCGATAACGCCTCGCCCGGCGCGCAGGATTTCCAGTCCACCGGATCGCGGAACCGAAAGCCGTAAAGCTGCCCGCCCCGCGCCTCGAAAAACTCCAGCACCGCATAGAGATCGGTAAGCGATTTCACGCCCGATCCCGCATCATAGCTGCGCCTTGAATCCCGCCAGCGCTGGTTGCGCTGCTCGCGTCCGTTGGAAAGGTTGACGATATCGGTGCGCCGCACCGGCCCGCCGGTTGCCCCGAGCGCCAGGCGCAGCGGAAACCGAACCTCGTGAAAACCGCTCATCTCATCCTCGCCAAATCATCGTCACAAGCCGCGCCGGCCGCGCGAAACGCTGCGCGCCAGCATGGCGGAAATCTGCCCTTCGCTTTTCCGAAAACTCGCGGCATCGCTCGCCGTCACGTTGAAGACGATCTGCGGCGTGGCCCCGCCGGCCGACGCAACCCCGAGCGCGCCATCCGGCCCGCGTCTGAGCGGCAGGATCGCTTCCGCGCCGGCCTCGCCCATCAGGCCCATATCACCGCCCATCGGGAAGAAGCTCGGGGAGCGCACGACACCGCCGTCGGCAAACGGCGTCACCGACCCGACAAGCCCGCCGATCGCATTGCCCAGCATGTTTTCGAGCGGTCTGAGGCCAGCGGCCAGCGCGATGTCCGAAAGCCGGTTGCCGAGCCCCTTGAGTACGTCCTCGAGCCCGCGCCCGCCTATCGTCGCGGATCTGAGGGCCCCGGTCAGTGCGGCCCCGAAGCGCTGCGAGCGGACTTCGAGATCCGCCATCACGCCGATCAGCGCCTCCGCACCGGACAGGGTGCCGGCCAAGCTATTGTCGTCTTCCATGGTGAACTCCCGTTTCGTCGCCGCGGCCCTTCATAGAAATCTCTCAAGATCCGCCCCTCATCCGGCTGCCGCCACCTTCTCCCCGTTTTCACGGGGAGAAGGACGCAAGTCGCGCCGACCTTGCCCAATCACGGGCAACACGCGAGGCACGTCTCCTCTCCCCGTCAAAACGGGGAGAGGGTTAGGGTGAGGGGCAATTTTTCGGACGCGACGCCAACTGACAGAAACAAGACGAGCGGTAGACTTACCCATCCGGGAACGCCCGCATCAGCGCTTCCAACCTGGCCTTCTCCATACCTGCGCTACGTCCCCTCATCCCGCCGGTCATGGCAAAAAACTCGACTGGCGTCAGCGCCCAGAAATCCCTCGGCGGAAGCCGCAGCAGGCAGAGGCCGGCATGCATCACCGTTCCCCAAGGAAACGGCTCAAGCCTCGCCTCTTCGATCGCAGTGTCGGGAACCCCTATTGCGATCGCTCCGATTCCCGCTGCGGCCCTCAAGGGTTTGCCGTGGCCTTCCCGCCCGGCTCCGCAAACGTCGCCGCCAGCAGATCCGCGACAATCTGCGCATAGGCTAAAATTCCGCCCTCGATGCTCATTGCCGCCACCTCATCATCGGAGAAGAGATTGCCGCCGCCCCTCAGGCCGGCACCGATCAGCCGGATCATGTCCGCCGCCTTCAGCCGCCCGGAGGAAAACCGTTCCGCCAGCCCGTTGAGGTCGCCGGCTGCAAATGCCGTTTCCAGCTCCGCCAGCGCGCCAAGTGTCAGGCAGAGAATGCGGCGCTCGCCGCCGATCACCGTCTCGATCTCGCCGCGCCTGCGATTCGCGTGTCCGCCCGCCATCACAGCACTCCGAAGGTCAGGCCGCCGGCCGATTCCAGCGCCAGTTCGAAGCGGATCTCGCCATTGTGCTCGCCGGAATATTCGAGCGCCGTCACCTGGAACGGTCCGGTCAACGTGCCGAAGGCCGGGATCAGGATCTGCCAGGCCAGAATACTGCCGGCAAAGAATGCAGCCCGCACCAGCGCATCGCTTTCCTGGTCCTTGAAAATGCCGGCGCCGGTCAGAGAAGCGCGCTGCACGCCGGCGCCACCCAAAAGCTCACGCCAGCGCCCGGCGCTTTCGGCATCAGTGATATCGACGGTCTCGGCATTGAAGGCGAGCCGCTTCGAGCGCAACCCCGCCACCGTCAGGAACGCGCCGTCATTGTCGATCTTCAGGAGCAGGTCCTTGCCCTTCTGCGCCACCATGTGGAAGTCCTTTCCGCTGTTATCCGTTTGTCGCTTCCGCACCGTAAAAAGCGGTGCTAGAGCATCGGGCGCTCAACCATCCCTTTCGCGAATGCCTCCCGCCGCCATGCCCAAAATCCTCCCGCTGCGCTCGGCGCAGACGATCGCCGTGCTCGCCGTCACCCAGATCATTTCCTGGGGCACGACCTTCGATATGCTGGGCGTCATGGGCCGCATCGTCGCGCCGGAACTTGACCTTCCGAACGAGGTCGTATTCTTCGGGCTGTCGATCATGATGCTGGTGAGTGCGCTTGCCGGTCCCGCGACTGGGCGGCTGCTCGGGCGCCATGGTGCTGCAAAAGTCATGGCGAGCGCGTCCGTCATCTTCGCGATCGGCCTCATGCTGCTCGCGAGCGCTCACGAAATCCTGGTCTACGGGCTTGCGTGGATCGTTATCGGCATCGGCGGCGCGCTCGGCCTGTCGGCGCCGGCCTACACGGCGGTCGTCGAGCGCGAGGGGCTGGGCGGCAAGCGCATCATCGCCATCCTGATGCTGTTCACCGGGCTTTCGGCGACCATTTTCTGGCCGCTCCTGGCGCTGATGAACGATCTCGTCGGCTGGCGGATGACGTTTGTATTCTCAGCCCTGCTGCAGCTCTTCGTCTGCCTGCCGCTCTATCTGTTCGGTCTTCCCAAACCGATCGACCGCAACGAGCAAACCCAGGCCACGGATACGGTTCCTGTCGATTTCACACCGCCGGAACGCCGTCGCGCCTTCTTCCTGGTGGCGGCGGCAACGGCGATCAGTTCGTTCATCAGCTTCGGCCTGTCGCCCTCGCTGCTGGCCCTGCTGCAACAGGCCGGCGCCTCGCCAGCACTTGCCCTGCAGCTCGGCTCGGCGCGCGGCGCGATCGGCGTTTCCGCCCGCTTCGTCGACATGGCGCTTGGCCGACGCGGCAATGCGCTGCTCACGTCGCTCGTCGGCACCGGACTGGTTCTCTTCAGTTTCGTGCTCGCCGCGACCGTCACGTCCTCGCCCCCGGTCCTGGTGGTGTTCATGGTGCTCTATGGCTTCGGCACCGGCGTGCTCGCGGTCGCCCGCGCGCTCCTGCCGCTGTCGCTGTTTTCGCCCCGCGAATTCGGCCTGCAATCGGCCCGCCTGTCGATGCCGCAGAACCTTGCCAATGCCGCCGCACCGGTCATCTTCACCGCCCTCCTCGACCGCGTCGGCGCCACGGCGGCGCTTGTGACCGGCGCCGTGCTCTCGGCAATCTCGCTGATATTGGTGCTGATGCTGGTCGGGCTGGTGCGCAGCGCGAATGCGCGGAGCCGCCTAGCTGCTGATCGAAGCCAGGATATCCTTGACCGGTAATAGCAAGGTCCGGTCCAGTCCCTTGGCCTGGCGGAAACCGTATCTGAGGTAAAACCTTGTTGCCTCATCGTCGAGCGCATGAACCATCACTGCCCGGAACGCCACCACTTCAGAGGTCGCAACCACGGCCAACAGAGCATTCTTCAGCAGTTCGCCGCCCAGCCCTTGTCCATGATGCCTCCGGTCCACCGCAAGCCGAGCCAGCAGAGCCACAGGGATCTCGCCCGGCGCCTGATGGCCCTTGACCTGACGGGGCGCTTTTTCACGCGAAATCATGCCGGCGCAAAGCGAGTGGTAACCGACCACCCGAAAATCGGCGTCGGCAATCACGAAGGTCCGTGTGTAACCCTGCACCTGATTGTGAAGCGCCATCTCCTTCAGGAAGGCATCGAGCACCGGCTTGCCGCTGTCGAACTCCCCAAGATGATGATGCTCACTCAGCGGGGCCGGTTTGCGATACATGGCCTCAGTCGAGCCATTCGCGGTTCGACTTCAGCAGAGCCGCGAGCTTCTCATTGACCTGAGCAGGCTCGCCAAGCAGATCCTCGACGGCATCGAAGACAGTCGCGTCGACACCAATGAACCGCTGGTCCAAAAGCTCCTTTTGGGCCGTTGCAAAGGCCGCTTCCGTCATGAATGCGGTCAGCGACTTACCGGAAATCTCGGCCGCCCGGGCAATCACGTCCCGCGTGCCGGCATCGATCCGCAAATTGATCGTTTCGCTTTTTCGAAGAGCTACCATTGCCATCACCCCAATGCACATACATTGTATATACATCTCCGGTGAAATATTCAATGATCAGGCTTTCATTATTCCGTCACCGCCCGAAACCGCATCTCCGCCAGATAGAACTTCGTCTTCGGCTCCCGCCGCGTCCTTGTGCCGACCTGCAGCAGGTTCACCAGCACCGCACCGTCGAGCGGCAATGCCGCATCGTGGAGCAGGCCATGCACCAGGCCGGCGATCTCCTGTGCCTGCCGCCGTCCCTCGCCGTCCGACCAGATTTCCAGAACCAGAAGATGTTCCTCGCCGGCCTCACTGGCGGTCGAAAAATCCCTCGTCTCCATCTCGCCGAACACAATGCAGGGCAGTTTCGGCCGCGGCAGCAGCCGGTCTCGGATGCCGTCCGCGCCGATGATCGCGGTCAGCGCCGCATCACTGGCAAGCGTCTGGTGGATCGCCTGCAGAAGCGCGTTTCCCGCCGTCATCGGGTTTCCTCCTCGCATTGGCAGACGAGATAACGCCGCGTCTCGTCCGGATCGTGCACCAGCTTCACCAGGAAGGTCCGCGCGCCCTTGCGAAACCGCTGGCCGGCTGAAACGCCGTCGCGGAACCGTGTCCAGATGCGGTGGCTGATGGTGCCGGTCTCTGCAGCCGCCTGTTCCGCGACCAGGAACGAAACCGGCTCGATCCGTGCCCACAGCGAGAGCGTCACCTCCCAGGCCACCGTCGCGCCGCCCTGCCCGTCCGGCACCGCCCGGGGCGCCTCGAGGTCGAGCCTTGCGGTCATCAACCCCGGATCGAAGAACAGGACCATCAGAGCCTCCGCATCCGGAAAGGCGCGATCAGCCGCTCATAACCCTCGGGAATGCCGGCCGGCTGGTTCTCCGGCGAAACGACGCCGCGGAAGGCGAACATGTGGCCGATATGGATCGACATCGCCCGTTTCAGCGTGTCCGGCACATCGGTGCCCGCCTCGCCGAAACCGGCCGAAAAGTCGATCTCGATGCCGTTGATCGACCTGCCCGGCGCCGGTGGGTGCCGCAGCCAAAGCCGCGCCGGACGGCCCTTGCCGTCGAGCAGATGATCTTCCAGTGGAACTTCAAGCGCAGTGCCGTCAGCGTCGTAAACCGTAACGTTCTGAATCTCTTGCACCGGCGATCTCGAAATCCGGATCACCCCGTCCGCCGGCCAGCGGTCGAGATAGAACCGCCAGGTTTGAGAGATCAGGCAAAGCCCCGTCTCCCGCTCAAGGTGCTCGCGGGCGGTGCTGATCAGCGAGGCCAGCAGCGCATCCTCGTCGCTTCCATCGAGACGCAGATGCGCCTTCACCTCGGCAAGCGTCAGCGGCTCCGCGGAAGGCGGAGTGGTTTGGGCATAGGTCATGGGGATCCTGGAGTAAGTAGTGGTTAGTCGGTAGTGGGTAGTAAGGCGCAAGCAGAGGCCGTGACGTGGAAAAGGCGGCCAACTGATTGGCCGCCCTACTCACTAATCACTACCCACTTTGCGGCGGCTCATGCCGCCGCAAACTTCACCACCTTGATCGCCTCGAAATTCTGCACCCCGCCGCCGACGCGCTTGGTGGTGTAGAAGAGCACATAGGGTTTTGCCGAATAGGGATCGCGCAGGATGCGCACGCCCGCCCGGTCGACGACGAGATAACCGGAGCGGAAATCGCCGAACGCGATCGACAGCGAGTTCTCCGCCACGTCGGGCATCTCTTCGGCTTCGGCGATCGGAAAGCCCATCAGCGAGGCCGGTTGGCCGGCTGATACCGGCGGGCGCCAGAGATAGTTGCCGTCGCCGTCCTTGAACTTGCGGATGTCGCCCTGCGCCTTGCGGTTCATCATGAACGTGCCGTTCTGGCGATGGCCGGCCTTCAGTGCATAGATGACCTCGATCAGCGTGTCCGAAGGCCCGGTCGTTTTCCAGCCTCCCGCAACGCCGGTAGCGATATGGCCGATATTGCCCCAGCTCCAGAAGCCTTCCGCCACCGTCGGATAGGACAGAAATCCTTTCGGCTTGTTGGTGCCGTCGCCGCGGATGAAGGCATCGCCTTCCTGCTCGGCAAACACGATGTCCACCTCGCCGGCGATCCAGGCCTCGATATCGACCGCCGAGTCGTCCAGCAGCGACTGCGTCGCAGCCGGCATGGCGTAGAGCTCCATGGTCGGGAAGGAGAGCTCGGTGAGCTGCGGCGTATTGGTCTGCGGCCGCGCCGTGGTCTCCGCCACCCAGCCGGTCGAAAGCCCGGCTGCCGCGAACGGCTTCTTCAGCACGGCGGAAGATACGGTACGCACGGTCGAGAGCGCCCGCATCGGCGAGACCGCCGAAATCCGCCGGCCGATTTCCGTGTCGGTTTCCGGCGGGACGAGATAACCGCCGTCGGCACCGGTCCCGCCCGAAAACGCCTTGGCCTCCAGCTCGCGCAGACCGTTCTCCTCGCCACGGCGGACATAGGCGTCGAAGGCCGCCTTGTGCTCCACGGCCTCTGCCGAAAGCTCCGAACCGCCGCGGCCGAGTTGCGGCCTTGCCTTCTTCAGCACCAGCTGGTCGAGCACCTTCTTCTGGTCGTCGACCGCACGGTTGATCCGGTCCATCTTGTCGCGGGTCACGACGTCGGCGGTCAGCTTCTGCTCGATCTCGCCGAGGCGCCGGTCGTTGACCTCCTTGAAGGCCTCGAACGCCTCCATGAATTCGTCGAAGGCCGCCGTCACCGTTTCCGGCATTCCCTTGACTTCGGGGGCTTTCACTTCGGGCGCCACGCTTGCCATCGTTCTCGCCTGCTCGGTCATATCGCTTTTCCTTTGAAGGTTGATTTCATCATCATCTTCGCCGCCCGCCGCATCTGGCGGACGAGTTCGGTTTCCCTGTCGCGGAAGAACCGCGCATGCTTGACGTTGGAGACCCGCGCAGACGGCAGCATCGGAAAGGTCACCACCGAGATTTCCCAGAGATCGGCCTCGAGGATTTTGCGCACGCCCGTCTTGGCGTCGGTGCGGGCCTTGACCGTGCGAAACCCGATCGACAGCCCGTCGAGCGCGCCCGATTTCATCAGCGCCAGCACCTCGCGGGAACGGGCGACGCCCGGAGACAGCATGCCCTCGACATAAAGCCCGCGGGCATCCTCTCGGATCGTCTTCCAGGCGCCGATCGGCTCGGAAGGGTCGTGCTGGTAGAGCATCCGCACCCCCGGCGCGCCCCGTTCAACGAGGCAATTGCGAAAGGCGCCGCGCTCGATCGTATCCTTGCCGAGGTCGACTTCGCCGAAGACGCTGGCGTAACCGGAGAACACCCCGTCGCCGGTGAGCCCAGCGAGTTCCAGATTGGCAAATTTGCGCGCGTTCGGGCGCGGCCCGCGATAAGCGTGCATCGGTATTCTCCTAACGATTGAATTGGAGCCAGCCCGGGCGACGACCGAAGTTATGCCCCGCCGCCCCGTCCCCCATATCTGACGGCGATCCTCGCCAGCGCGCCCAGCACCCACCAGGCACAAAGACTGGCCGCCGCCGACCCCGTCAGCATCACTTCCGCTCCTGAAAGCTCCCCGCCGATCCCCAGCCTTTCCACCAGCCAAAGCCCGGTCGGCCCGCCGAAGATCATCCCGCAGCTCAGGCCCGTCAGAAACCGGCTCGCCGCCTCGCGACGGCTCTTCGGCAGCAGATAGATCAGCGACACGCCGGCTCCCGCCGTGGCGCCCACCGCCTTGGCGGCCCAGATGCCGGCCAGGGCGCCGGGATCATTTCCGAGGTCAGCCATTTTTAATCTCTCTTGTTTATGATGCGCGCATATGGACCGAACGGCGCTGCTGCCATGCACCAGCCGTTCCGCGCTCGACGCAGAGTCGGCGGATCCAGTTTCCATGAATGTTCAGAATCGCTTGGGGCTACCTGCTGGGAAGTTGAGTCCGGCACTTCGCAAGTTGAATGAGTTCGGAGACCTATTCAGCAGACCTGCAGAAAGTGTGCCTCCTCGACGATTTCATTCGAAGTCGTCGTCTTCGTCCTTTTCGAGATCCGCTGGCCCCTGCCGCGCATGCATGATGGAGACAATCAGTATCCGATCCGCCTCGATGACATAGTCCAGATGATAGGGCGCCGATACGAAACGGCGAATTCCTTCGACCGGCGCCACAGCGGTCCCGACACGAGGATGATCCGCAATCAACCGTGCCGCCCTCTTGACCTGTTCCGAAAAGGCAATGGATGCCCGTCGGCTGAATTGGGCAAGATACGCCCTTTCCCGTTGGACGTAGCGTATCGCTTCTTCCGACAGGAACACCTTCATCAGGCGGCGTCCTCGCGGTTGAGACGGTCAAGCTCAGTGAAAAACTCCTCCGCCTCCACGAAGCGCCCGGCCTCGATATCCTCCCTGCCACGCCGGATGCTCAGGATTTCACTCCCCTCCGCCATCAGGTAATATTTCAGCGCCCGGACGATCACCCAGGATCGGCTTCTGTCCGCTGTCTCCGCGATCTTCTCGATGTCCTCAAGGATGTCGAGCGGCAGGCGCAGCGTGATCGGGTCTGAAAGAACGGGCTTGGCCATCAGAGCCTCCATTTGTAATACGAGGTATTACAATCTACACCCGTTGCTTACGGATTAATACCCTACCGCCTCGCGCTTCTCCTCGTCGCTCAGGAACGCCGCCGCCCCGACCCTCGCCCACAGCGCCTCGCGCTCGGCGGAAAGGCCGGCGATCCGGTCGAGATCCGGCTCCAGCCGCAGCCGATCGCCATAGGCCTCCGACAGCCAGGCCGAAAAGCTCGCGGCGGTCCGCGAAATCAGCGGCAGTACGGTGAGGCGGTAGAAGGCGCGGTTGGCCTCCTGGTAGTTGGCATAGGTGTTGTCGCCCGGAATGCCGATCAGCATCGGCGGCACGCCGAAGGCGAGCGCGATGTCGCGGGCTGCCCCATTCTTCGCCTCGATGAAATCCATGTCCTTCGGCGACAGGCCCATCACCTTCCAGTCGAGCCCGCCTTCGAGCAGCAGCGGCCGGCCGGCATTGACCGCGCCGGAATAACCCGCCTCCAACTCGTCCTTCAGCCGCTCGTACTGGTCGACGGACAAGTTGCCGCCATCCTTCGGCTGGTAGACCAGCGCGCCGGAAGGCCGTGCGGAATTGTCGAGCAGCGCCTTGTTCCAGCTCGCCGCCGCATTGTGCAGGTCGAGTGCAGCACCCGCCGCTCCGAGCGGCGGAAAACCGCAATGGTCGTCGAGCGGATGAAACAGCTTCAGGTGCAGCAGCGCCAGACCATCGCTCTCGGCCGGAAGCCGCCGCGTGGTGCCGCCGGCGCGGTAATCGTAACCGGCCACCCAGCCGTCGCGGCCCTCGACCACGCTTACCCGGTCGGGCCGAAGCAGATGCAGTTCGCGCAAATCGCCGCCGATCGACAGCGGCTCGACATAGGCATTGCCGGAAAGCGCCAGGTGCCCGTAGAGAGCCTCGAAGAAATCTGGCCCGCCCTGCCGGCTGTTCGGCCGCTGAAGCAGCGCCAGCGCCGGATGTTCGGCAAGCTCCGCCGCCCCGTCATAGACAAGCCACGGCACGGCTGCGGCGGCTTCGGCGATCATCCGCACTGCCCGATAGGCGACCGGGTTCTTCATGAACCCTGCCCGCGCCAGCGCCGCGTAGGACCGCCCCGACCATTGCGCCGCCCCCTCGCCGGAAACGATCGCAAAACCGGAGGCCGTCTTGGTTTCGGGCTTTTGGGTGTCGGTCCCCTGGATTTCGGGCAGGGCCTGTCGCCCACCCGCGGAAAACCACGGGCGCCGGAATGGAGATTTCATCGTGACTTGTCCTTTTCGCTCGCGGGCGCCAAGGCCCGCTTCAGGGAAGCGGCAGGGGCGATTTCACCGCGTTTTCACTGTCGAAATCGGCCGCCATGCGGATTTCGCGGATCGGGCGGACGATATCGATCGAGGCCTGGTAGGCCGGATGCGACTTGTAGGCGGCCAGCGCCGCCGCATCCTCGAACTCGCCGTAGACGACCAGATCGACCTCGTTGCCGAGCTGGTCGCTCTTCACATTGGTGCCGATCTCCAGGGTCAGCGCATGCGGGTTGCCGGTCAGAAGCGAAAGACCTGCCCGGACCCGGTCGATCTCGCCTGCCTGCGCCGTGAAAAATACGATGTGGCGTATCATGGAACCTCCAGCAATGCGGAGGCCTGCTATCATGGCCTGCAGTGGGCTTCAATGCGGCTTGGTGTCCAGCGCCTCGGCGAACATTTGCGCATGCCGCGCCACCAGCTCCGCCCGGTCGTTGCCGTTGATGATTTTTCTGGCGCCCAGCCAATTCGCCCTGCCCCGCCCGAAATAATCGCCGAGCTTGCAGCCGGTGAAACTGCCGCGCCGCATGCCCTCGATCAGGATCGCGACAGAGACCGGCATTTCCATCGCCCGGCCCGGATCCGCCACCAGGTCGATCCCGGTCACAGCCGACATCGCCGCGTAGTTCCGCCTGTGAGTGAGCTGCACCAGCCCGCGGCCGAGCCAGCTTTTTCCGTCCGCGTCCGGCCGCCAGTAGGGCGTCTTCACCGACCCGAGCCGGCCCGCGGCAAAAGCCTCGTCCAGCCGCGCAATCGCCGACCTGTCGCTGGAAGCCAGGGTCTCGCGAACGGGTTGCATCGTGGCGGCCGTCTCGTGAAAGGCGGTGGCCAGCACATAGGCGAGCGGCTGCGCCTCCCCCTGGCCGTCTCTTTCCCGCCAGGCGTCGAGAATCGCCGTCAGCCCCTCCATCTGGGCGGCGGCGAGCCGGCCCTTGAAGAGCTTCGCCCGTACCAAATCAAAGAAAGCATGCCGGTTGTGAGCCATGTGGAGCCTACTCCCATACCGCGTTACCGGGTTTCAATCGGTTTAGAAAAACTAAATCGTTTTAAGCCTTTAGGCGGCAGTTTACTTTTTTCTAATGATGTGGAACCAACGGCTCCACACGACGTTCTTGTCGGCTTTCTAAACAACAGGAGATCATGATGATGCAGCAGCCTGCACCGGCCGCCCCTTCCAAGCCGATCCCGCAGCATGTCGTCGAGCGGATCGAATCCGAATGGAAGCAGATGCGCGAAAGCGCCCAGCCAAAGCCGGTCACCCCGCGCTGATCATCATCACCTGAGCGGCGAGCCGCGCTCAAACACCGCGCACGCGCGGCTCCCCATGACCTTCCAGCATCAGCGCCGTCAGCGCCCAGACCAGCGCATCGAGCCGGTCGGGCGAGCGGCCTGAAGACAGGCCGTCCGGACCGAAATCGCACATCTGGTCTTCAAGCTCGGCAAACCTCCCGGCATGCGCCACCCGCCCCTGTTCGTAGAGGGCGGCCACCGGTTCGGCGCGCAGGAATTTTCCGCGCGTCGCCCTGACCATCGTCACCGGCAGGCCTGCATCGACGCTTCTCAGCATCGCCGTCACCATCTCGCCGCCCTGGTTCACCTCGGCCACCACGCGGTCCGCCTGGAAGCGCACATAGGCCCGCGCCACCGCGTTCGCCCAGCCGGCCGGGGTTTTGCCTTCGACCGAACAATCCGCCAGCACCACCGCCCGGCCGCTCGCCTCCAATCCGGCGACGACGATGCCGCAGCAGGAATGTTCGCCCGAACCCGAAGGCGGATCGACGGCGACGACGATGCGCCGGAGCGCACCGGTAAAGCGGATCGTGAAGGCTTCGAGGTCGGCGCGTTTCCACAGCGCGTCCTCGCGGTCCTCGATCAGCTCGCCGGCCAGTTCCTGCCGTCCGAGCCTCGTTCCTCCATACCGCGCCTCCAGCGCCGAAATGAAGCCGGGTGAAAGGTTGCCGGCATTGGCCTGGGTCGAGATCCGCACAAGTTGCGTGCCGGGATCGGCGATCAGCCGTTTCAGGATCGGCACCGGCCGCGGCGTGGTCGTCACCAGCTGGCGCGGATCGGCCCCGAGCCTAAGCCCGAACTGCAGCATGTCGAAGGTTTCCTCCGCATGCCGCCATTTGGCGAGTTCGTCGCACCAGGCGAAATGAAACTGCGGCCCGCGCAGGCTCTCCGGGTCTTCCGAGGAAAAGATCTGCGCGATCGCCCCGTTCGGCCAGACCAGTCTTCGGCGCGAAATCTCGAAATCCGGCCGTTTGCTTCGGGCAACCCGGCAGATGCCGGACACCCCGTCGATCATCACCTCGCGGGCATCGCCCAGCGTCTCCGCCACCAGCGCGATCCTGAGATCCGACCTGCTGCCGGCCGAGGCCAACCCATGGATCCATTCCGCGCCGGCCCGCGTCTTGCCCGAGCCGCGCCCACCCATGATCAACCAGGTGCGCCAGTCGCCCTCGGGCGGCTTTTGGTCGCGACGGCCCTTTATATCCCAGTCGCGTTCATGATCGAGCGTGAAGCCAGATAGAGACGTGTCGGGCTCGTCATTCCGCTCCAGAGCGTGCTCGCTTCCAGGAGCAGACCCGTGCGGCAGACCGATCTCCCCCCTTGAGGGGGAGATGCCCGGCAGGGCAGAGGGGGGTGCTGCGGCACATTCTTCGACAGTTGAGTTCGCGGCGCCACCCCCCTCTGTCACCTTCGGTGACATCTCCCCCTCAAGGGGGGAGATCAGAGGGCGTTTGCCGCGCCCGGCGTTTCCTTGCTCAATCACGCTTCTCAAGGCCGTGCTTTTCACAACGGCTTCGCAATATTCCTCCCGCGCAGCCGTGATCGTCCGCAGACCCCGGTTCAACCCCGACGCCCCCTTTGAGGCTTTGACCGCGATCTTCTCCTGCGCTCGCAGCAAGGTCCGTTGGCTCGGAGGACGCGTGTCCAAACCTCTCCAAAACGAGGGGCGGCGGTCCATCCCGCTTCCATGCTTCGAAAAGCCGATAGGCGTTTTCATTGGCGCGATCCTCGATCATTTTCAGGAAGCGGACCTTGGCCTCCTCATACCCACCCTCGTCCGCATCGCGCTCGGCGGCCTCGTCGCGGTCGCGGGCGAGCTGGCGTTGCAGGCTGTCGACCTTTTCGAGCGTGCGGACGATCAGAGACATGGCGTCGGTCGCGGCCTTCACGTCGGCACGCGCCAGTTTCTGGGCGGCGTCGTCGCCATCTGTGAGCGCCGCCTCCGCCGCGGTCCGCATCCGCCGGAAGGTCGAAAACTGGTCGCGCATTTCGACGGTCATCTCGTTCAACAGCCGCCGCAGCTCCTCGCCCGGAGAGAATGCGCCCTCGGCCGACTTGATCTCCAGCAGCACGCCGCGCACGGCGTCCGAAAGCACGGAATCGTCCATGACGACCGCGTCGCCATAGACGGGCGCCTCCGTCCAGAGCCCGAAAAGTGCCGGATCGAACGTCTCGAATTCATCCATCTGGGATATCCCCGGGGCCGAAATAGGAGCCAAAATTTCGGCGCAGAAAATCCCGCCGCCCCCGTTTCCGGTCACCGCGCGTCCCCACTGCCGATTGTCGAGATAAAAAGAAGGCCCGGCTTTGGGACCGGGCCAATTTGACTGGAAGTCTTGCCACCGGCCGCCCGAAGGCCACTTGCCGGCGCAATCCTTCGACTGTGCCTAGAGCCTATCAAACAACCGTCACGCCGTCAAGGACTATTTTCCTAATTAGCAAAAATTAATTTACGGCCGAATCACGTCCCGCAGAACGTCTGCGTCACCCGCTCCTCAGGCTTCGGCGGCTGCATGTAGCTCACGAATTCCGGCCGCTCTTCGAATGGCTTTTCCAGTGCCTCCAGCAACCGTTCGAAGAAGCTGAAGTCGCCGTAATTGGCGGCCGAAAGGGCTTCCTGGACCTTGTGATTGCGGGGGATAACCGCCGGGTTGACGGCGCGCAGGTCGTCAGCCAATTCGCCGACCGGCCATGCTTCCGTGGTCAACCGCCCGCGCCAGTCCGCAAGCCAGGTCTGCGCCTTGCCGGGATCTGCAAAACACTTAAGGAAGGCCTCTTCCTCGCCCTCCGCCGCATCGGCAAGCCGCCGGAAGGCCAGCGTAAAATCCGCCTGCCCCTCGTGCATGGCCGCCAGTAGCGCCTGGATCAGCTCGCCATCGCTGTCAGCCTCGGTCGCAAGGCCGATCTTCGTGCGGAAGACGCCGATCCACTCTTTCTGGAACCGCTCGCCGAACGCCTTCAGCACGGCGTTCGCAGCCTCCACGGCCTTTTCCTCGTCCTCGTCCAGCAGCGGCAGCAGGCATTCCGCCAGCCGCGCGATATTCCATTGGCCGATGCCCGGCTGGTTGCGATAGGCATAACGACCGCCCTGGTCTATCGAGGAAAACACCTTCATCGGATCGTATTCGTCGAGAAAGGCGCAAGGCCCGAAATCGATCGTCTCGCCTGAAATCGTCATGTTGTCGGTGTTCATCACCCCGTGGATGAAGCCGATACCCATCCAGCGGGCGATCAGGTCCGCCTGCCGTGCCGCTACGCCCTGGAGCAGCGCCAGATAGGGATTGTCCGTCGTTTTCAGCTCTGGGTAATGCCGCTCGATCACGTAGTCGGCGAGCAGTTTGATCCCGTCATTGTCACCGCGGGCGGCAAAGAACTGGAAGGTACCGATCCGCACATGGCTTGCCGCGACGCGCACGAAGACCGCGCCCTGCTCCACCGTCTCGCGATAGACCTGCTCGCCGGTCGCGACAGCCGCAAGCGCCCGCGTCGCCGGCACGCCGAGCGCGTTCATCGCCTCGGAGACGATGTATTCGCGCAGGACCGGCCCCAAAGCCGCGCGTCCGTCGCCGCGACGGGAATAGGGCGTCGGTCCGGCGCCCTTCAACTGGATGTCGCGGCGTTTGCCGTTGCGGTCGACGACCTCGCCCAGCAATATCGCCCGCCCGTCGCCGAGCTGCGGCACGAAATTGCCGAACTGGTGGCCGGCATAGGCCATGGCGATCGGCATGGCACCGGGCGGCACGACATTGCCGGCAAGGATCGCCGCCAGCCGGGCGGGGTCGGAGAAATCCGCCTCGACGCCCAGTTCCTCTGCCAGTTCCGCGTTGAATTTCAGGAGCTTCGGCCCCTCCACCGGCTCGGGATAGACGGAGGCGAAAAACCTGTCCGGCAGGCGGACGTAGGAATTGTCGAACTGGAACACGGGAAGGTCTCCTTTGGCCGCCGGGATGCGGCGACCTTTTCTCCAAATATGGGAAATCTGTCCCGCCGAACAAGCGAAATGCGCTTTTGTTGCGCCCTCAAGCCTTGGTAAGCCGCACGCCGAAGCCAAGGAGAAATGTCAGCAGCGCACCGGCCGCCGCAGTCCCGTAGAGCCACAGGGCCGGCCCACCGGCGTTGCCGTTTTCCAGCGCCGAAACCAGTCCGGTCGCACTGGCGATCATGCCGGCGATCCCCGCGCCGATCGCGTAACCGGCGGTCGAAATCGTCGGCAGCAAGGCACTTGCGAGATCGCGCTCCTGCCTTGCTGCCGCTTCCATCGCCGCCTGGTTGACGCTTGCCCAGGCGACGCCGAAGCCCGTACCGATCGCCACCTGGCCCGCCAGCAGCAGCGCCAGAGAGCCGCTCGCGAACGCTGCCGCGAGGCAGAGGAAACCGGCCAGTTGAAACAATGCGCCTGCGCGCATCCACCGATGCCGCGGAGCAAGCGCCGTAATCCTGCTCGCGACCACCGCGACCGCACTCCAGGAGAGCGCCATGGTCACCACCAGATAACCGACCACCGCCGGCCGGAAACCGAAGACGGCGTCGATCATCAGCGCCAGGTAAACGCTGCCGACCGAATGGCTCGCCGACATCAGGAACAGCACCCAGAACCCGTGCCCGAGCACCGACCCCAACCGGAAGGCGCCCTCCGGAAACAATCTTGGTCCGATCCGTCCATCGAGCTTCAGCGCCGGCAGGAACAGCCCTGCGCCCGCCACCACCGCCACCGCCTGCATCGCCCCTCCGGTCACCACCGACGACAGCGACAGGACGAAGGAGGCCGCAAGGCAGAGCGAAATGGTGGCGGCGGAGAGCGGCACCGGCGCCGCCTCGGTCACCCTCACCTTCGCGGTCAGCGCAAAGACGGCCAGCAGAACCACGAAAGGCGAGACGGCCAGGAACGACGCTCGCCAGGAATAGGCCTCGGTCAGAAGCCCGCCCGCCAATGGTCCGGCAATCGCCGCCACCGCCCAGACGATCGCCTCCACCGCAAACACCTTGGCGATCAGCGCGGAGGGAAAGTTGGCGGGGATGAGGCTGTAGCAGATCGCCACGATCAGCCCATCGGCAATGCCCTGCAGCAGGCGCCCGGCCATGATCCAGGAAAAGGCCGGCGCCGACAGTGCCAGCAGCCCGCCAGCCGCAAAGATCAGCGCCGAAAGGACGAGAATGAAGCGCGCCCCGAACCGGTCACGCATCGCCGCCGCACCCGTGCCGCCGGCGATCGAGCCGAGGAAATAGAGCGTATAGGCCCAGCTGAAATAACCCGTGCCGCCGATTTCTCTCGCTGCCGGCGGCAGCGCCGCAACGATCGCGAACTGGTTGAAGGCATGCAGCCCGATCCCCGCCGAGATCAGCCCCAGCATCGCCCCTTCGCGGCCTCTGAGAAGCCTCGACCAGCCCACATTGATGTCCTGCAACACGCCCTGCCCCTTATCCGGTTTTTCAGTCCCAGGCACGCTACAACCTCAAGTCTGATTGAGGTCAAGGGGGAAGCCGAAAATTAAACCTTCGCGTTTTCAGTATCTTAAGGCGTAATTGCAGATTCTCTCCGATGTTGTATTTTAGCTACAGCTTTCCAAGCAAACCGCTCTATTTGCGTTTTTGCCAACCAATCGGAGGGAATATCCATGAAGGCTCTTTTCATCCTTGCAGCGTCGGCCGCCATGACCGCCTCTTCCGTTGCTTATGCAGCCGACGCCGTCGAACAGATCCCGCAAGCGCCGCAAGCCGTCGAAACGCCCGTCGTATTCTCCTGGAACGGCCCCTATATCGGTGCCCACACGGGATATGCCTGGGGCAGCGGCGATGCCCCCGGCGGCGGTTCGGACGATTTCGACAGCTGGAGGCTTGGCGGCTTCGTCGGTTATAACTGGCAGTTCTCCAGCGGTTTCGTCGCCGGTATCGAAGGTGACGTCAACTACGACTGGAACAAGAACAGCTATGCCGGCGGCATAGACGTCGACACCGGGTTCTCCGGTTCGGTTCGCGGCCGTGTCGGTTACGCCATGGACCGGGCGCTGATCTTCGCGGCAGCCGGCTGGACGGCCACCACCGCCCATATCGACGGCGGCGGCTTTGACGACGACGACATGCTCAACGGCTGGACAGTCGGCGCCGGCGTCGACTACGCCTTCACCGACAATATCTTCGGCCGCCTCGAATACCGCTACAACGACTTCGGAAACGGCAGCCTTGGCGGCGCCGATTTCGACTTCAGCCAGCACGTGATCAACGTCGGCATCGGCGTGAAGTTCTAAGCCGCGGCTTCGGGATACGTTCAATGCTCCACCTTGCGACAAGGTGGAGCAAGATTTTGACGGTCGCCTGCTTCATCAGGGGCGTGCCAGCACCTTGAAGGCGATGAACTGCGTCTTCTGTTCCTTCGAGAAATTGTTGTCGGAAACAAAGATCAGCAGGTCGCTGCCATCGGTGCCCTTGGCGAAGGTGACGGCCTCGATATTGTCCGGCTGCAGGCCGATCGCCCGCATGTCGAGCACTTGGGCCTTGCGCACCGGCACGATGGCCGCGTCGGTATTGGCGAGTGAAGGGATGGCCGAGACATCGGTGGCGCCCTCGGTATCGACCATGAAGACCTTGATCGAACTGCCGAACCCTTGCGCAAAACCGCGCTCGACCACCAGCAGGCGGTGGTCATCCAGGCTTAGGATCTCCGAAGCGCCGTTGTCGTTATAGCCCTTGTCGACGGTCGGCGCCTGGGGGATCGGCGCGATCGGATAGACATATTCGGCCTTGGGCCTGCCGGTTGCCGCGTCGTAGCGGATCATGCGGGCGAGTGTGCCGCGGCTAAGCCCGGAGATCGGTCCGTCCTGGAACAGCGCCGATTCGACCTCCACCATCAGGTCGCCGCCGGGCAGCGTCGCGAGCCCTTCGAAGGCGAGGTTGTCGCGGATGCCGGCGGACTTGTCGGCGGTCGGCATAAAAGCCTTGGGAAGCTCGAATTCGCGCAGGAAGGCGCCGTCCGGGCTGGCGACACGCACGAAGGGCGGCAGAAGCTGCTTCACGTCGCCTTCGCTCGACCAGTAGATGCCGTCCTTGCCAAGCCGGATCGATTCCGGATCGACGCTCTTGGCCGCAAAAGCCTCGCCGTTCTTGTCCTTCAGGGTCACGGTCTTGACCACCTTCACATCGGTGATGCCGGCCGAGCTCGCCTCGATCGAAAGCTCGTAGAACCGGGCCGGGGCCCGCTCCGAACGGTCGTCGGAAATGGCGATATAGCGATTGCTTGCCGGGTCGTAATCAAGACCGGACAGGCCACCGAACTCGACGCCATCGAACAGCGTGCCGGTCGTAATGCTAAATTCGCCCACGAAGGAAAGCCCGATCGCCGCCTTGCAATCGCCGAACGGGCAAGGAGTTGCGACCGTCACGCCGGGCTCTACGGCATGGGCAACGGGCGCGAAGAGGAGGACGAGGGCAACGGTTGAAAGCAACGCTTTGAGCATGATCGGTGTCCGGCAATTCGAGGCGGGTGAAAAACGGCGACCCGCCTCACGAATGAAAGCCGATCCCGCAGTTGCTCTTCCTCTGCCACGCGAGTTTTGCGGACGTATAACGGCCGGCTGTCAGAATCTTGAAATTTTCATGACGGGTGGTGTGGGAGACCTCAGACCGCGGCCCGTTCCGGTGAATACCCCGCCTCGCGGATCGCCTCTTCAGCCTTCGCCGCGTCGCCTTCGATCGCCACCGTCTTGGCCGTCAGATCGATCGCCACCGCCGCGCCCGGCAGGGCTTCCGCCAGCGCGCCGCGCACGGTCTTTTCGCAATGGCCGCAGGTCATGTCCGGCACGGTGAAAATCGCAGTCATCCGAATCTCCTTGTTCGATAGATGTGTTGTGCAGCTTCCCATGGAGGGAAGGTCAAGTGCATTTGAGGAATGAAGCCGGTGCGGCATTCTCCCAGTGATCTCCCCCCTTGAGGGGGAGATGTCATCGAAGATGACAGAGGGGGGTGGCGATGGTGCGGAGAATGCAGTGGCCGAAGAATATGCGGAGCGGTCACCCCCCTCTGCCCTGCCGGGCATCTCCCCCTCAAGGGGGGAGATTGGATGTGGCGCGGTCTTGCCTCATCCTGGCGTGAAGGCTCAGGCATCCTGTCTCGTCTTTTTCCTCGCCGCCGGGACGGGCTTGTCACCGCCCACCGCCCCATCCCCCGCCAGATCATCCAGGATCGGGCAGTTGGGGCGGTTGTCGCCGCCGCAGCAGTTGGCGAGGTGTTTCAAGGTCTTGACCATGCCCTGCATCTCGGTGATGCGCCGTTCGAGGTCGCCGATATGGGCGGTCGCCACCTCCTTGACGGCAGCACTTTCGCGGCTCTTGTCCTGCCAGAGTTTCAAGAGCGTCTCGGTCTCTTCGAGCGAAAAACCGAGATTGCGGGCGCGCTTGATGAAGCGCAGGATATGCACTTCCTCCTCGCCATAGACCCTGTAGTTGTTGCCGCTGCGGCCCATCGGCCGGATCAGGCCGATCTCCTCGTAATAACGGATCATCTTGGCCGACACGCCGGACGCGCTGGAGGCCTCGCCGATATTCATTTCGTTTCTCCCACTTTCACGGTCTTCAGCCGCAGCGCGTTGCCGAGCACGAAGACGCTCGACAGTGCCATGGCGCCGGCGGCGATCATCGGCGACAGCAGCCAGCCGAAGGCCGGGTAAAGCACCCCGGCCGCGACCGGCACCAGCGCGACGTTGTAACCGAAGGCCCAGAACAGGTTCTGCTTGATGTTGGTCATGGTCGCCCGGCTCATGGCGATGGCCGAAACCGCGCCCGACAGATCGCCGCCGACCAGAACCACGTCAGCGCTTTCGATCGCCACGTCCGTGCCGGTACCGATGGCGATGCCGATATCGGCCTCGGCGAGCGCCGGCGCGTCGTTGATGCCGTCGCCAACGAAGGCGAGCTTTTTCCCGTCGACGCGCATCTCGTGGATCGCCTTCACCTTGCCTTCCGGCAGGACCTCGGCGACGACCTTGTCTATGCCAACCTGTCTTGCGATCGCCTCCGCGGTGCGGCGGTTGTCGCCGGTCACCATGGCCACTTCGACGCCCATCGCCTGCAACGCCCTGATCGCGTCGCGGCTCGAGGGTTTCAGCGGATCGGCAACCGCGATCACCGCTGCCAGCTTGCCGTCGACAGCCGCATAAAGCGGCGTCTTGCCCTCGTCGCCAAGCCTGGCGGCGGCTTCCGCAAACACCTCGACCGACAGCCCCAGCTTTTCCATGAACCGGTCGGCGCCGACCGAGATCTTGCGGCCGTCCGCTTCCGCCTCAATGCCGTACCCGGTCACCGATGCGAACTTTTGCGCCTTCGGCACGGCCAGACCCTTGGCCTCGGCCGCCTTGACGATCGCCTCGGCGATCGGGTGTTCGGACTGCGCCTCGACGCTCGCAACCAGCGCCAGCACCTCGTCCTCGACAAAACCTTGCGCCGTCACAAGGTCGGTCAGTTCCGGCCGGCCCTTGGTGACGGTGCCGGTCTTGTCGACCACGACGAGCTGGACATTGCGCAGCTCCTGCAGCGCCTCGCCCTTGCGGAACAGCACCCCGAGCTCGGCCGCGCGGCCGCCGCCGACGACGATCGAGGTCGGCACCGCAAGCCCCATGGCGCAGGGGCAGGCGATGATCAGCACGGCGACCGCATTGACCAGCGCGTGGGTGAGCGCCGGTTCGGGGCCGACGAAGAACCAGACGACAAAGGTCAGGACCGCGAGCGCGATCACCGCCGGCACGAACCAGGCGGTCACCCGGTCGACCAGCGTCTGGATCGGCAGTTTCGAGCCCTGCGCCTGCTCGACCATACGGATGATCTGCGCTAGCATCGTATCGCGGCCGACCTTGTCGGCCCGGAAACGGAAGGCGCCGGTCTTGTTGATCGTGCCGCCGACCACGGTTGCGCCGGCCGCCTTTGCGACCGGCAGCGGCTCGCCCGAAATCATCGATTCGTCGACATTCGAGGAGCCTTCGATGACGGTCCCGTCGACCGGAATACGCTCGCCCGGCCGGATCACCAGCACGTCGCCGGCAACCACCTGTTCGGTCGGGATATCCAGCAGCTTGCCGTCGCACTCGACGCGGGCAGTCTTTGCCTGCAGCCGGCTCAGCTTCTCGATCGCCTCACCGGTGCGGCCCGTGGCGCGGGCCTCAAGCAACCGGCCGAACAGGATCAGCGTGACGATCACGGTGGCCGCTTCATAATAAACGAAGCGGGCGCTCTCCGGCAGCAGGTCCGGGGCAAACGTCGTCACCAGCGAATAACCGTAGGCCGCCAGCACGCCGACCGCGACCAGCGAATTCATCTCCGGCACGCCGCGCAGCAGCGCCGGCAGGCCGAGCTTCAGGAAGCGGAAGCCAGGGCCGAAGACGACTACCGTCGCAAGTGCGAAATAGACATAATAGAGGTTCTGCGTCTCGATCACGCCCATCAGCCAGTGGTGGAACGGATCGTAGACGTGGCCGGCCATTTCCAGCACGAACAGCGGCAGGGTCAGCACGAAGGCGATCGCCAGGTCGCGCTTCAGCACGCCCTCCTCGCCCTGGTGCATATGCATATGGTCATGCCCGCCGGCATGGCCCGCCTGGTCGTGCCCCATGGCGGCATGGTCCATGTGGGCTTCCGGTGCGGGATGCCCGTGGTGGTGCTCGTGCCCGGCATGCGCCGTCGGCGCCACAGGCGGCATCATGCCCGCCTCACGCATCGCATGGTCCATGGCGCCTGGCTGGATTTCGTAACCGACCTTCCGGATCGCCTTCGTCAGCTCCTCCGGCGAAAAGCCCTCGGCCGATTCCACCGTCAGTTTCTTGGTCGCGAAGTTGACGGCGCTCCTGTCGATGCCCGGCACTTTGGCCGCGGCGTTCTCGACGCGGCGCACGCAGGAGGCGCAGGTCATGCCCTCGACGGGAACGGTAAAAGGCTCGGCCTTGTGGATCGGTTTGACGGTCTCGTTCATGGGCGCAATCTCCCCTTTTTTGCCGGGATGTCTCATTGTCCCACGCTATGTGGAGCTTCCCATCATGGGAAGGTCAAGGGGTGCCGACGGATATTCTCAAGGGCGACAGATACCGGCGGGTCGGGCAGCCGGGACAGGACCATTATCGCAGCCCTCAGTCGCCGCCTTCACGATAAGATCGTACAGATGGTACTTCTTTCCGAGCAGTCGTATTCCGCCCTGGGAATAGTGCCCCGCATCCGCATAAAGGGAGACGCCATCCTCGGAAACCCGGCAGGTCGTGCCGTTGCACCGGCCGGCGGCCAGATCGATCACCGGATAGTCCCGCGCAACGATATTCATGATGTCCATCGCGACGCGGCCTCGCCGGTTCACGTCGTCAGCGGACAGATCGCAGCGGTCGGCCGCGATCCCCAGCAATCTTGACCGGGCAACACAACCGCCGACATCGGTTCCCGTCAGCGGAGGCTGCGCGAAAACCACCGGGCTCAATCCCATTTGCCGCAAGTGGGACAAGGACCCCAGGAAACTGTCCAGAAGCAGCGCCCGGCTTGCTGGAACACTCTGCCCGTCCTTCCGAACGAACGTTTCAGACTCGGTGTAGATGTCGAGATTGACGCCTATCGCGACGTATCGAAGCGTCCTGGTTGTCGCCATGGCGTCAAGGACATCCCTGTTCCGGGACAGGCAACCTTCGGGCGACCTGCGACCGTCGCTGGCGACCGGGTAGGTAATGTCGGTGAACGGTCCGCAAAGGCTTTTGGTGAACTGCACGAGTTTGACATCGGGGGCCGACGCCAGGATACCTTCCACAAGATGGGCGCCGAAGGAATCCCCCCACACCGCGATCTCGGGACTATCGGACGTGGAGCATTCGGGCGCCATCTTGCCGTTACAGTTTTTGCTCAGCCCCGTGCTCACCTCGGTCATCTCGTATAGACCCGGCGCCCTGAACGCGGCACCGTCAGTCGTTTCAAACATGATCCCGGAGGCGATGCTGGCGGCTACCGCAACGCCGGCGAGGGCAAGGAAACCCTTCGTCGGAACGCGGTTCCTGTCGCGAAACGGCCGCTCGACGAGATAGTAGCTGGCGACCGCAAGCAACGCCGCGACGCAAAGCAGAAGAGCGGACGTTGAAGCGCTCAAGTCATTGGTGAACAACCGCAAGCGCGCGAAGGCCAGGACGGGCTGATGCCAGAGATAGAGGCTGTAGCTGATCAAACCGACAAACACCAAGGCTCTTGCGGAAAGAAGCCGTCCAGTCAGATTCTCTGAAGACGAAAATAGAAGAACCAGCGCGGTTCCGACCACGACAGGCAGCGTCTGCCAGCCCGGATAAGACGGTCCGCCTTCAACGAAGAAGCAGGAGAGGACGATCATCGCGAGACCGCAAGCCGCCGCCAAACCGCCGTAGCGGGCTTTTTCTCGATCGAAACTCGCCAGGCTGATGCTGGCGCCAACGCCAAGCTCCCAGAAGCGCGTGGGCAGAAGATAGAAATTCGCCGCAGGATCGAACAGCGGCACGACCTGCGTGGCAAGGAAACTCGCTGCGCTCAACAGGAGGATGGCCGCCAGAACAAACTGGCGGCGAAACCGGCGCAACGCCATCAGAACAACAGGAAATATGATGTAGAACTGTTCTTCGACCCCGAGGGACCACGTATGCAAAAGCGGCTTCAGGTCGTTGCTTGCTTCGAAATAGCCGGTTTTACTCCAAAAATAGAAGTTCGAAACGAACAGATTCACCTGATAGAGGCTGCGGCCGAAGTCGCGCAGCTCATAGGGAAGCATCCAGGCCCATGCAAAGGGCAGACAAGCCAGGCAGACGCAAACAAGCGCCGGAATGATGCGTCGCAGGCGCCGCTCGTAGAAGCGGACGAGGCTGAACTTCCGCGCTTCAACTTCGTCATACATGATCGACGTAATCAGATAACCGCTGATGACGAAGAAGACGTCGACGCCGACAAATCCGCCGCGGAAACCCAAACCACCGTGGAATATAAGGACAGGAACCACAGCGACGGCCCGCAAGCCGTCGATTTCCGGTCTGTATTTCATTCTACAACCCAATGCGGCATCAATTCACGACAGCCGAGAGCATCGATCGATTGCACTCGCTCCTGCCTGAGCCAATTGCGACTTCGCACATGCGTGCACGTCATCCAGCAAAGGAATGTGGCCGATTTAACCCGGGCGCGTTTTTCGAGGCGTTCACGGTTCCGGCCGGCCGCCGCTGAAGCTCGGCGCATTCAGCCCTGAAAGCAGCAGAACCAGTTCCGCCTGGCGGGTGGTGCCGGTTTTCAGCATGATCTTCTTCAAATGCGAGCGGGCGGTTTCGAGCGAGATGCCGAGCGAGGCGGCGATCATTTCCGGCGTCTGGGCCATGGCGATGGCGCGCGCCACACGGGCTTCGGCAGGGGTGAGGTCGAAGAGGCCGCAGAGCACCCGCATGTCCGGCGGGCCGACCTGCCCGACCTGGGTGACGGCCAGCACCGCCATCGAACGGGAGAAGATGTCGCGCGCCGCGCGGCGGACCGGCAGCAGATGCAGGATCAGCGGTGGCAGGCCGGCGCGTCCCGCCATCGGCAGGGACTGCACGGCCGGCGCGGCCTGCGCCTTGTAGTGCGCGATCGCCTCCTCCAGCAGGGCGTTGGCGCCCACCCCTTCCAGGACCAGCCGATCGCCGGCGCCGGTGCGGATGCGCGGGCTTAAGCCCTCCATCTCGGGGTTCATGGCGATCGCCCGGCCGGCGTCGCCGATCACCGCCGCCGGCAGTCCGAGCATGGACAGCGTTTCGGTCATCGATCGCGCCTCGTTGAAGGCGAGCCGCGACGACATATAGGCAGCCCGGGCAAGATCCGGCTTCAAGAGATCGAGGCGCGCCAGCTGTTCGTCGGAAAAATGCGTCAGCCCTTTGGCGCGCATCAGGGTGATGACGATGACGTGCCCGGTCGGCTCCTGGAAGGCCCAACCCGCCTCCCATTGCATGCCGTGCGGCTCGATGATGTCGCGCTGGATCGCATCATTGGCAAACTCCTCCGCGCTCAGGAGATCGGTCACGCGGACAAACGAAAAGGGCGAACGTTGCATGGCCCGAAGCGGCCGAACATTGTCGAGCCGGGTGTCGCTTCGCACGAATTCGGCAAAGGCGTCCGCGATGTTGGGAGTGGTGACGTAGCGATGATTGCCGCTGCCGTCGACTGTGAAGATCGAGGCGGTGCTGGATCCGGCCTCCAGGGCTATCCTCTCGCAAGTCTCCGTCCAAAGCTCCGGAACCAGGGCTGCCTCGTAGAGGCGGTCTGCCAGCGTGCCTTCTGCATTCATCTAGGTGCCATCGCAATGAATTCGGGATGAAACGGGACTTGCGCGGTAATCTTTGACGTTTCTGCAAGTCTTGGCGGTACCGGAAGAATTGCATGAAGCTCCGATTGTTCTCCTTAACTTACTTGATTGACAAGTAATAAAGCTGTGTTTCGAGCGACTTCCAGCGCGCTCCTCGCTCGCCAAGCGAGCAATCGGGCGCTGGACGCGAGCTTTCAACCGGAGTTGCCGGATGTTGCTCCATCTGCCTTGAAGGGGCTTATTCGGGTGCGGCGATCCGGATAGGGCGTGTTCCGACCGGAGCGCCGGTCGCGCGATCGATGGTGACGGGATCGATTTCCGTTCCGGTTTCAGCGTCGAAGAACCGGGTCACCTTGCCCCCGCCGCGATGCTTGCGTCCCCACGCGCCGATCGCAAACAGAACCGGCAGAAAGTCGCGGCCGGCTTCCGTCAGCACATATTCGTCCCGTGGCGGACGGTCGGAATAACGGCGTTTCTCCAAAAGCCCCTCCTCCGTCAGGCCCGAAAGTCGTCCCGTCAGCATGGTCGGCGCAATGCCGAGGCTTTTGCGAAACTCATCGAAACGGGTCAGCCCCGCATGGGCGTCGCGCATGATCAGCATGCTCCACGCGTCCCCCACAAGCGCCAGGCTCCGGGCGATCAGGCAGGGCTGGTCGGAAAGATTCTTCATGTCGATATCTTTTTAGTAGTGACTTGATACGGATTTGATAGTAACTGATCGCTCCACGATGTTCCATCACAAAATGAAAGCGGAGCCAATGAGCAAGAAAAAACGTGGCGTTGCCCTGGTTACGGGTGCCTCCTCAGGAATAGGACTGGTGACGGCGCAGGCGCTGCGGCGGGATGGCTATCTTGTCTTCGGCACCAGCCGCAAGCCGATGCCCGACACGGCGGACGGGGTGACGATGCTGGTCTGCGACGTGACCGACGATGCATCCGTCAAAAATGCCGTTGACGAGGTTCTGCGCCGCGCAGGGCGGATCGATCTTCTCGTCAACAATGCCGGGGTCGGCCTGCTGGGCGGCGCCGAGGAATCCACGATCGACCAGGCGAAGGCCCTGTTCGACGTCAACGTGTTCGGAACCATTCGGATGACGAACGCCGTCCTGCCCATGATGAGGGGCCAGCAGAAGGGCCGCATCGTCAACCTGAGTTCGATACTGGGGATGATCCCAGCTCCTTTCAACGGCCTCTATGCGTCGACCAAGCACGCCGTCGAAGGCTATTCGGAGTCCCTCGACCATGAAGTGCGAACCCAGGGCATCCGCGTCGTGCTTGTCGAGCCCGGTTTGACGCGCACCGCCTTCGAGGAGAACCTGACACGCGCGGACCGCCCGCTTTCCGTCTATGATACGGTTCGCGCCGGTGCGGAGCGGCTGATGCGCGAAGCCGTCGCGAAGGGAGATGCACCGGAGGTGGTCGCCGAAGCCGTCCTGAAGGCCGCCAATGCGGCATTGCCCAAACGGCGCTACACTGCCGGAAAAATGGCAGGACAGGTCCGCTTCATACGTCGCTTCCTGCCCGAAACCATCGTCGACAAGAACCTTCGGAAGTTCAACGGGCTTCCGGCCTGAGCATTCACCGCAGAGCCCGCCGGCGATGCCGGCCACCACGGAAACGGAAGTTAGTCCGATGAAATCATTCCTGATCGATCGCTATCGCAAAGGCGGCGCTCTGCGGTTTGGCGAAATACCCGAGCCGGCATTGCGCGACAACGATGTCATGGTCGAGGTTCACGCCGCCAGCGTGAACGCCCTCGACAACAAGATCAGGGACGGCGAATTCAAGCTTATCCTGCCCTATCGCCTTCCGCTGGTGCTGGGCAATGACGTTGCGGGCGTCGTCGTCCGGGTCGGACCCAAGGTCCGGAAGTTCAAGCCGGGAGACGAGGTCTATGCCCGTCCGGCCCAGGATCGCATCGGGACATTTGCCGAGTATATCGCCATCGACGAGGCTGATGTGGCAATCAAGCCCAGCAACCTCACCATGGTGGAGGCCGCCTCCATTCCGCTTGTCGCGCTGACGGCATGGCAGGTCCTTGTCGAGCGGGCCAACCTGCGGAAGGGGCAGAAGGTCCTGATCCATGCCGGGTCGGGCGGCGTCGGCACCATCGCGATCCAGCTCGCCAAGCATCTCGGAGCCCATGTGGCGACGACCACAAGCACGGCCAATGTCGCTCTGGTGAAAAGTCTCGGGGCGGACGTCGCGGTCGACTACAAGAAAGACGACTTCGAGAAAGTGCTGCAGGGCTATGACGTCGTGCTGAACAGCCTCGGCAAGGATACGCTGGAAAAATCCTTGAATGTATTGAAGCCGGGCGGCAAGCTGATTTCGATTTCCGGTCCGCCCGATCCGGATTTCGCCCGGCAGAACGGCTCCGGCTGGCTGCTTCGACAGGCCATGCGCCTGCTGAGCTTCGGCATCAGGCGAAAAGCGGGACGCCGGAAGATCGGCTATTCGTTTCTTTTCATGACGGCGAACGGCGGTCAGCTCGCACAAATCACCTCGCTGATCGAGGCCGGTCATATCCGCCCGGTGATGGACCGGGTCTTCCCGTTCGAGAAGACCAACGAGGCGCTGGATTACGTCGAAAAGGGTCGCGCGAAGGGGAAGGTCGTCATCGCCGTGAAGTGACGCCGCGTCCTCTAGCGTTCCTCGCCCACCGTCAGCGGCCAGTCGACCACGTAGTCTTCGAAATCTTCCACATCGACCTCGTTTTCGCTGACCGTGCGACCGCGGGCGGAGATGCCGGCCTGGTGCACGGTGTCCGGATCGCCCGAGACCAGCGGATGCCACCAGTACAGATCCTCGCCGTCGCGGATCAGGCGGTAACCGCAGGTCGGCGGCAGCCATGTGATCTCGTTGACCGTCGTCGGGGTGAGCTGGATGCAGTCCGGCACGGTCGCCTGGCGGTGCTGATAGTCCTTGCAGCGACAGCTTTCCCCGTCGAGCAGGCGGCAGGCGACGGAGGTGAAGACGACGTCACCGGAATCCCAGTCCTCGAGCTTGTTGAGACAACAGAGGCCGCAACCGTCGCACAGGCTTTCCCATTCATTTTGGGTCAGCTGGTCGAGCCGCTTGGTTTTCCAGAAAGGTTCGTCGGTCATCGTGGATATCACATTTGCGGCAGTTCGGAACAAATCCCGATATCTGCATTTTACCTGTTGCGATTTTGATATCGCGCATCAACCATTTGTCAGCTAAAGCTGATTAACGGTGAGAGGCTAGAGCTCTTGATCCCTTGCAGGGACCACGTCAAGCACATCTCATCGAAAGGGCAGGGAATTCCGAAGGTGCAGGACGAGCCAAAGTCATCCGACGACCGGCCGCGCGGCAAGCGCCACCTGCTGCTGCGCATCGATTCCTGGATCGATTCCACCGTCTGGAATCTCGGTTTCCGCCTTGCCGAAATCTGGGAAGAAATCACCATCTTCTTCCGCCGGTTTCGCGTACGCGGCTGGAAGCGCATCGGCTTCGAGCTTGCCGGCGAGGCGATGACGCTCGGCACCGCCGGTTTCGTGCTGCTCCTGGCGCTCGCCCAGCCGGCGTTCGAGGAAACCCACGAGGACTGGCGCAATCGCGGCGATTTCGCCGTCACCTTCCTCGACCGCTACGGCAATATCATCGGTCATCGCGGCATCATCCATGAAGATTCGGTGCCGATCGACGAATTGCCGGACCACCTGATCAAGGCGGTGCTGGCGACCGAGGATCGCCGCTTCTTCGACCATTTCGGCATCGACTTCTTCGGCCTTGCCCGCGCCATGAGCGAAAACGCCAAGGCCGGCGGCGTCGTGCAAGGGGGGTCGACCCTCACCCAGCAGCTCGCCAAGAACCTGTTCCTCACCAACGAACGGTCGATCGAACGCAAGATCAAGGAAGCCTTCCTGTCGCTGTGGCTGGAAGCCAACCTCTCCAAGAAGGAGATCCTGTCGCTCTATCTCGACCGCGCCTATATGGGCGGCGGCACGTTCGGGGCGGCGGCGGCCGCACAGTTCTATTTCGGCAAGAACATCACGGAGGTGAACCTTGCCGAGAGCGCGATGCTCGCCGGCCTGTTCAAGGCGCCGGCCAAATACGCGCCGCATGTCAACCTGCCCGCCGCCCGCGCCCGCGCCAACGAAGTGCTTTCCAACCTCGTGCAGAGCGGGCTGATGACCGAGGGCCAGGTGATCGCCGCCCGCCGCAACCCGGCGACCGTCGTCGACCGCGCCGACGCCAAGGCGCCCGACTATTTCCTCGACTGGGCCTTCGATGAAGTGCAGCGGCTGGCGCAGGCCGGCAAGTTCCACGAACATTCGGTCGTGGTGCGCACGACGATCGACATGGGCCTGCAGCAGGCCTCGGAATCGGCGATGGAATCGAGCCTTCGCGAATACGGCGAGAGCTACAAGGCCAAGCAGGGCGCGCTCGTGATGATCGAGAACGGCGGGGCCGTGCGCGCCATGGTCGGCGGCCGAGACTATGGCGAGAGCCAGTTCAACCGCGCCGCCAGAGCGCTGCGCCAGCCGGGTTCGTCCTTCAAGCTCTATACCTATTCGGCGGCGATGGAGAACGGCTTCAAGCCGGAATCGACGATTTCGGATGCGCCGATCACCTGGAACGGCTGGTCGCCGCAGAATTACGGCCGCGCCTACAAGGGCAAGGTGACGCTGCTTTCAGCCATGGCCCAGTCGCTCAATACCGTTCCGGTCAGGCTTGCCAAGGAATATCTCGGCACCGACTTGATCGTGAAGACCGCCAAGGCTTTCGGTGTCGAAACGCCGCTCAGGAAAGACAAGACCATCCCGCTCGGCACTTCGGAAATGACCGTTCTCGACCAGGCGACAGGCTATGCGGTGATGCCGGCCGGTGGCATGCAATCGCGCCGCCACGGCATCGAGCAGGTTCTCGGATATGGCGGCGACGTGCTCTACGATTTCAACCGAGACGAACCGCCGGCCAAGCGCGTGCTCTCCGAACAGGCGATGTCGTCGATGAACCGCATCCTGTCGCAGATCCCGGTGATCGGCACCGCCCGCAAGGCAGCCCTCGACGGCGGCATCGTCACCGCCGGCAAGACCGGCACCTCGCAGAGTTATCGCGACGCCTGGTTCATCGGGTTTACCGGCAATTACACGACCGCCATCTGGTTCGGAAACGACGACTTCACCTCGATGAACAACATGACCGGCGGTTCGCTGCCGGCCGCGACCTTCAAGACGGTGATGGATTATGCCCATCAGGGGATCGAGCTGCGCGCCATTCCCGGCATCGATAATCCGCTGCCGACCGGAGACCACAAGGGAAATGCGGTCGCCAAAAAGAAGGACGGCACCCCCGATACCGGATTGCAGGCGCTCGTCCGGCCCCGCTCGCTATCGGCCGAATCCACCCGGCTGCTGCGGCAGATTGCCGGAAAGCTGAAAGAAGCCGGCCGGCTTGGACCTGCCACCGCCAAGGTGGCCGACAAGACCACGACGGGATCGGTCACCGAGGCGCTGCCCGTCAGTTCCAAAAGCCCCTGAGCCCCTGGCTTCCGAGCTTGCCACGCACGGTCGCGGCGACGCAGAGCGCCGTCACGCCCTCGTGCAGGCCGCCCTGCATCAGCTTTTCAAATGCGATGCGGTCCCTTTCAGCCAATCCGTCATCGGCTCGCGACACCCAGCTGCGGAATAACGCGGTGCGTTCGCCCTGATCGATATCCTGGCCCATCAGGTCGAAGAAGCGGACATAGGTATCGACCGCGAGGTCCTTGACCGGCGGGCTTGTCCAGCCTGGCCGCGCCGCCTGCGGCAGGCAGGTGTCGATCGCCTCGACGACCGCGCGGCGTGCCTCGGTCGGCTGGCTTTCGGTCAGCGTCATGAAGTCGGCGGAAATGGTCTTCGGGCTCGCCGGCCCCTTTTCCTGCTTCAGATGGTAATAGGCACCCGAAAACCCAGCCGCCACGGCTACCAAGGCGCCGGTCGCCATCATCCATAATCTCATCGTCTTTGCCCCGGAACGTTGTCTCGGGGCGACGGTAGCCAAGGAACAGGCTTGGCGTAGTGCGCGCGGATTCTAGTCACAAGAACCGCTTAAAGTAACGTTATCAAACGGTTAGCGGATGGCGTCGGTTGTGCGGGAATAGAACGAAAGGCGCCCAAGCTGGATAACTTTGGCACAGGTGACGGTGCGCATCTCGGTCGGGCGCGGAATGGAGACCGGTTGCCCAGCCCGTAATTCGGTCGGTCCGGCAAGACTGATTCGGGTCAGGCGGACGCCTGTACCGGAAAGACACAACCCACCCATTCCTTCCCAATAGAATCAATGCTAACCCTCTGACATAGCTGTCCGAGGGCCAAAGCAAACCCGTGTTCCGTGTTCCCTTCCTCATAGCGATCGCGCTCACCATCGCCTTCGGCGGCGGGATATGGTCCACCCTCGTCGCGCTGGATGCCACGATCGGTTTCGGTGCGATCAAGCTCGGCTCATGGGAAGCCTTTCCGCAGGCGCAGACAGCGCAGGCGGACCCTTATGCGAAGTCGCACCGGGCCAATGCCGGCAAGCTCATCTATGCGAGCGCCGAGGGCCTCACCTTCATTGCCTCGGTCGACGAAAAGGGCGACCGCCTGACCGGAAACTGCTCCTACCGCCTCACCGGCCGCACGCCGCCGGCGCGTTTCTGGACGCTGTTTGCCGCGGCCCCCGGTGCCGCCCCGCCCTTGGCGCAATCGGACCTGCCGACTGCGCTCAACTCCCGCATCGTGCTGCGCGACGGCGACAGCGACGGCGGTTTCGACATCGCGATTTCCGCAACCGCCAAGCCAGGCAACTGGCTGGCCGTCGCAGCGCCTGGCGCGTTCCGGCTGACGCTGACGCTGTTCGACACGCCGACGGCCGGCAGCTCCGGCCTGATCGACCTCACCATGCCGCGTATCGAGAAGACCGGGTGCGGCAATGTCTAGAAGGCTTGGATTTAGACGTTTGAGGTCGGTGAGTTCGAGAGCTGCGGAGCCGGTATCCCGGGGGTTCGCGCTGAAGGCGCTGCTGGCGGTAATCACCGGCTTGATCGGCGCGGCGCTGCTGCACCTGATCATCGTGCTGGCGCTGCCGAGTTTCAGCGAGCGAGACGCCTATACGCGGGTGCTGGCGGAAGGGGAGATCTTCCGCTTCTATCGGCTGGGAGAAAAGCCGGATCGCGCCGGGCTTGCCAAGGATGATCCGTTCGTCGATGCGACGGTCTGCGCCTTCGATATCTCCGACGGGCCGGTCCGGCTGACGGCCGCCAATGGCGGCGTGCCCTTCTGGTCGCTCGGTGTCTACGACCAGTCGTCGAACGAGGTGTTCAGCATCAATGACCGGACATCGGCCGGCGGCGTGCTGGATGTGGTGATTGCCTCCCCAGCGCAGACGACCGCATTGCGCAAGGCGCTGCCGCAGGCAGTCTCGCAGTCGATCCTGGTGGAAGCCAAAGAGACGGCGGGATATGCCGTCCTGAGAAGTCTCGTCCCGCAACCGAGCTTTGCGGGTATCGTGTCGCAATTCCTGAACCAGGCAACCTGCGCACCGTTCGAATGGCGCTCCCGAAGCCGGTTCTGATGTCTGTCTTGCCGGCTATTCGGCGCGCACCGCGTGGTTTTCGGCCTTGCGGTCGCCCAGGTCTTCGAAACGCTCGTAACGCACGCCGGTGAACAGCAGGAGCTGTCCGGCATTGTCGCTTTCGCCGATCTTGATCTGCGGCCGGCGCTGATGCTCGCTGCGCCATCTGTTCAATATTACGATCTCTGCCATGCTCGTCTCCGCTTAAGGAATTCGAGACGGATGAAGACGGACCGATCTCACCCTGCCCTCTCCAAGGGCCTGACGCATCCCGAGGTAGAAGTTCGGGCATCCGCGCCTTTCTCGCCTGTGCGCCTTGTTCGAAAGCGCAACGACATTTCGACATGGACGGCCGGTTCCGCCTGAACCGGCCGTTATGGAGAAGGTCCCAGGGACGCGGGGCCATCCGGTACTTGAAACCCGGCAAAACACACGCCGGTTACCCCATGATTCAGCCAGACCACCGTTAACAATTCCTTACTGCTAATATAGCAGTTGCTACCGGTGGATGTCTGTTGTCCGCAGCCAAAACGCAGGAGCCTCGGTTTGGTTCACCGCCTCCGCAGGCGCCGATCGCAGCCGCAATTTCCTGGCCGAAACAGGGAAACTGCAAGAAATCACGGACGTATCAAAACGATCCATTTTCACAGACCGTTAACCCTCCAAGAGTTAGCATCCGGTTAAACCAAGGCGACACCATTCTGCAGATGCTCTCACAGCTGCGTGAGCGGGCGGGCGCCACCGGGAGTTTCCCAGGCAAGGTACGATGAGAGCGCCAGGCGGGCTTTTCCGGCACACCTGATCGGCGTTCGGCACTCCGGATTTGTTTTGCGTTGATTGCGAGTTTGCCAGTGACGAATGAGTTTCGAGACCTTGAAAGGCCCCAGGCCATGCGTAAGAAGGATGTGGTGCTGATGGCCACGGTGACGAGCTTCGAAAGCCTTCCGTACCCTTCGCGGTCGGAGCTTCGACAGTTCGCCGAGCTCTTCGCCCCCCTGTTTTCCGCCTCATCGGAAGAAGCCCGCCGCGATGCGGTCGCGGCCCTTTCCCAATGCAAGACCGTACCGCCGGCCGTCGCCTTCTTCATTGCCAGCCAGCCGATCGCGGTCGCGGCCCCGTTCCTGACCTCCTCGACCTGCCTTTCCGACGATGCGCTGATCGCCATCGCCCGCACCCAAGGGGAAGCGCATGCCCGTACCATCGTGCGCCGCGAAGCGCTGTCGCCGACGGTGATCGACGCGCTGGTGGGCTTGCGCTACGACCGCAATACCCGCCGCGATGCGCCTGAAAACCTCGACGCGCTCGTGCCGCGCCGGCCGACGCCGGAAATGGTCGACGAGGCCGAGCGCAATACGCGCGAGGAACTCCTGCGCAGCCGGATCAAGGCGCTTGCCGGCCATGTCGACCGGCCCGCCGCCGACCGGCTGGGCTTGCGCAATCTGTCGCCGATCCAGGAGGCGCTGCTGGTGCGGTTCGCCCGCAATCGCGAGACCGGGCTGTTTGCGACCGTGCTTGCCGATACGCTTTCGGCCAGCCGTTGGCTTTCGGAACGGATCCTGCTCGACATTTCCGGCCAGCAGCTCGCCGCGACGCTGAAGGGCCTGGCGATGGAGAAGGACGATGCGCTCTTCATCCTCCAGCGGCTTTACGACCATCTGGCAGCCGAGCAGGACAGCGTGACGAGGAGCGCCTCTCTCTGGGATGCGCTCGACGAGGACGAATGCGGCAAACGCGTCGAGGCCTGGCGCCGCGCCGACAGCTATACCTATCCGGAACCGCAGCATCAGCCGATGTTTGCCGACAATCGCGCAGAGGACAGCCGTGAACCGCGGGTGATCCGCACCACTGCCAGCGTCCGCAAGCCGCTCAACGGCCTCTACCGGGTGCGCTGACCGGTCAGGCCGGCTTCACCACCTCAAACAGATCGGCGACGTCGTCAATCTCCAGTTCCAGCAGCCAGAGATCCGGATCGAAGCGCATTTCGCGCGACAGCATCTCGCGGATGGCTTCCGGCTCGGCGCGTTGCGCCCTCACCTCGAATTTGCGCCCGCCATCGTCCTCACCGAAGAAGTTCTGCGGGGCCGGCGCGTAGAGCGTTTCCAGCCCGTCGCGGAAGCGCTGGCGGATGAAGATCGCGCCCGCGGCCTCCGCTCCCTTCTTTTCGACGGCGGCAAAACCGCCGAGCCCGAAGACGCGGCGGATCATGGCGGAGACGACGATTTCGGATTTCAGACGCATGGCTCCTCTTACGGCGCTTCGCGCCCGGGCGCAAATTCGCCTTCGCTGAATTTTACCCGGATATAACCATTGCCATAATATTACCCGGATGATATTAGCTGCGCTTCCACCGAGGAAGGCAAGGACATGAACACCATCGACAGGAAAGCGGCGATCTCCGCCTACAAGGAACGCAAGGCTCCGGCCGGCATCTATCTCATCCGGTTTGCTCCAACCGGGCAGGCATGGGTCGGCCGGGCGGGCGATCTCGACAAGATCCGGAACCGCATCTGGTTCACGCTCCAGCACGGCAGCCATGTCAACAAGAACCTGCAGGTGGCCTGGAATTCGAACCGGGCGGAGGACTTTGCGCTGGAGCGTCTGGAAGAGATCGACAAGGAGCTGACCGGCTATCTGCGCGACCGGACGCTGAAGGATCGCCTCATCCACTGGGCTTTCGAACTGGGCGCCGAAACGGTGTGAGGTCATCCGGCGGAAGTCCCTGAGAAGAAACGGGAAATCGCGATGCCGCGGCCTTTCCTTTCGCCGAATGCACCATATCTTACGCATCGGTGCCGCACGGCACTGTCATGAAAAGGAGTTTGGGGCTTGGCTACTTCCGCATTGATCAGCATTCTGATCACCTTCCTGGTGATCGTCCTGGTTCTCTATCTCGTCGCGCGCCTGCCGATCGATGGCCGCGCGAAACAGATCGCGCAGATCATCATCATCATCATCGGCATCATTTCGCTGCTGAAATATCTCGCCGTTTTCTAAGGCAGAGATGCGCCCGGCCATGCCGGGCGCCATCCAGCCGGCGCGATCAAGATCACGCCGTCATTGCATTTGTCCGCCGGTATTCCTGCGTCACCCCGCCAAAACCCCAGGCGTCCGCCTCGACCTCGCGGACGATGACATAGGTGGCGGGCGGTATCCCGCCGAGGCTCTTTTTCAAAAGCGCGTCCATCGCCTCGATGAAACGCTGCTTCTCCTCGGCCGTGTTGGTGCCGAGCGTGACATTGGCCTCCACATGCGCGGCCACTTCCAGCGGCTCGCCCCCGACGGTCCAGCCGGAAAGATCGACCTCCTCCACCAGGACCGCGGTGACCTCGCGGCGCTTGCGCATGATCGTGTTCATCAGCACCGTGGTTTCCTGCTGCAGCAGGCGCCTTGATTCCAGCTCGATGCTTTTGCCGGCGATGATGACGTGAACGAAGGGCATGACGTTCTCCTTTTCGGATTTCTGTTGACGCCGCTATCTTCTCTCCGCACAATCATTTTGAAAATCACGAAGTTTCAAACGTATGCTTTGGTAAAACTCAACGGTTATGCTACCCATCAATCTCGACATCGACACTCTGAGAAGTTTCGCGCTCGGCCTGGAGCTTGGCAGTTTCGCCAAGGCTGCCGACCGGCTGGGCCGTTCGCCTTCGGCGATCAGCCTGCAATTGAAGAAGCTGGAGGAACAGGTGGGCGAAACCCTGCTGCAGAAGCAGGGGCGTGGACTAGTCCTCACCGAAGCAGGCGAGATCCTGCTCAGCTATGCCAAGCGCATCCTGGAGCTCAACGACGAGGCGCGGGCGGCGGTGCGCGGCGGCGGCAAGCTCGAAGGCTGGGTGAAGATCGGCGTGCCGCAGGATTTCGCCGAAACCTGGCTGCCGGACCTGCTCGGCCGCTTTTCGAAGATCCATCCGAAGGTACGGGTCGAG
Organism: Neorhizobium sp. 05N33; assembly: GCF_056397445.1. NCBI lineage: Bacteria > Pseudomonadati > Pseudomonadota > Alphaproteobacteria > Hyphomicrobiales > Rhizobiaceae > Neorhizobium > Neorhizobium sp. 05N33. The sequence goes on from NZ_JBFTNK010000011.1 coordinate 158,459, forward strand.
GCCCGGGTCGACCGGGGTGTCGCGATGGTGCAGGCGATCGACAAGGGTGAACTCGACGTGGCGCTGACCTGGGGCACGCTCGCCAGCCCGCGGGCGGAGATCGTCGCAAGGCGGGAAATCGCCTGGATCGGTCCGGATGGTTTCCGGCATATGCCCGGAGAGACGCTAGCAATCGTCGCCTTCGATCCGCCCTGCGCCTTCCGCAAGGCAGCCATCGACGCGCTCGACCGCGGCGGCATCCCTTGGCGGCACGCTTTTGCCAGCCCGAGCCTTGCCGGCCTTTGGGCAGCGGTCACCGCCGGGCTCGGAGTCACGCCCCGGATCGTCGAGGGCAAGCCGCCGCAGCTTGCCGCGCTTGATGCCAAAGAAGCAGGCCTGCCCGATCTCGGCGCGATCGAGCTTGCGCTGCACGTCGCCGAAACCCGCCTCGCGCCGCCTGCCGAAGAGCTGAAACGGCTGGTGCTGGAAGCGGTGGCGATGCGTTGAGCGGCGAGCTCTCGCGCTGATCACCTTGCTGTCCGATGGACGGCCGATGACTGCCCCAGGTGACGGGCTAGCGGCTATCGTTGAAACGTAAGATGGATGGTGCCGCTCTCGGCCGTTTCCGCCTTGACCGTATAGCCCGTTTCGAAGCCGCGCAGATCGTCCCACAGGCGGATGCCCCGCCCGAGCAAAATCGGCGCGATCGCGACATGGAGGCGGTCGACAAGACCAGCCTTGAGGTAGTCGCGAACGACGGTAGGGCCACCGCCTATCCTCACGTCCTTGCCGTTTGCGGCGCTCACGGCCTGCTGAAGCGCATCAACCGGAGTGGCATCGAGGAAGTGGAACGTGGTGCCGCCGGCCATCTCCAGGGAGGGCCGCGGCTTGTGTGTCAAGACGAAGACCGGGCAGCGGAACGGTGGCTCGTCGCCCCACCAGCCACGCCAGTTCGGATCGTCGGGAAAGTTGTGCAACCCGAACATGCCGGCGCCCATGATCTCAGCACCCACATCGGCGAAGTACGCCTTCGCGTATTCATCATCGACACCTGTGGTTCCCGCTCCCGAGGTATCCTTCAACACGCGCTCCCGGAATGTTCGCGTCGCAGCATATGCGCCGACGAGACGCGACCAGTCCTCGCCGAACGGGGTTTCGGGCGTCTGGTCCGTCGTTGTCGCGAAACCATCGAGCGAGATCATGAGATCGACACGAACTACCACCGGATCCTCCTTGCGTGTGGTTGCACCTTGACCGCCTCATATTCAGAGCCAAATACTAAGGCATTTGCCTTTGTATCCAAGGCCTGATACTAAGGCAAGCACCTTTTTATCCTTGGCCGGCGCACCCGCCGATTTGACCGACGCACATGCCTTATCATTCGACTCCGCTCGACCTCGCCTTTCATGCTCTCAGCGACCCGACCCGCCGCGCCGTAGTGTCGCGGCTGGTCGAGGGCGAGTTACCGGTCAGCGCTTTGGCCGAGCCTTTCGACATGGCGCTGCCCTCCTTCGCCCAGCATCTCAAGGTGCTGGAAGATTGCGGGCTGATCGTCAGCCAGAAGCGTGGGCGCAGCCGCTGGTGCCGGCTGGTGCACGCGCGCTTCGACGAGGCGGCGGACTGGATGGTATCGGAGCGCCGGCGCTGGACCGAGCGGTTGGATCGGCTCGAAGTCTACCTGGATAAAACCGAAGAGGACGATGAAGGACATGGCAAAGCTGTTTGAGACATGGTCGCTCGACCGCGAAATCGTGCTGGTGAAGCTGCTGAACCACCGCCGCGAGAAGGTCTTTGCCGCCTGGATGGACCCCAAGGCATTGGCCGAATGGTACGGCCCGGCCGGTCTCAGCATCGAGACCCACGAAGCCGATATCCGCGAGGGCGGGGTCTGGCGGTTCGACATGGTGGGCGTGTTCGAGGGTAAGGAACAGCGCTTCCCAAACCTGATGCGCTTTCTGGAGATCGTGCCGAACGAACGGATCGTGATGGACTACGGCACGCCCGACCCTGACGACCCCGACCGTTTCCGCGCCACGGTGACCTTCGATGAGCAGACCGATGGCAAGACGGTCCTGACCATGCGCCAGCTCCACCCCAGCGCCAAACGGCGTCAGGTGGTCATCGGCTTCGGCGCGGTCGAATACGGGCTGCAGACGCTGGATGGTCTCGCGGCCTGGCTCGACCGCTGAGCGGTCTGCCAAAGTGCCGCGTGCGCCTGCCGATCGATGGCCGCGCAAAACAGATCGCGCAGATCATCATCATCGGCATCATTTCGCTGCTGAAATATCTCGCCGTTTTCTAAAGGTGATTCCCTGCAAATTGAGAAATTGCCTCTCAGCCTAGCCCTCTCCCCGTTCCGACAGGGAGAGGGGACGTGCCACGCGCTCCCTTGAGAATGTGGCAAAACGAGGCGGCATATGTCCGGCATTCGGCAGCAAATGCCGCCAGACGTGGGGCTACCGCGGCGACTTTGCGCCAATAGCGGACGAAGCCTTTATCACAAAGATTGACTGTCAGGATAACGAGCTGAATTGGCAGTAGTGGTCGCCTCCCAGAGGCCGCGCAGATCAGAGCAGATCTGGCAAAAGCTGATGCCGAATATCAACAGGGATGCGCTCAAGCCGCCAGATTGAAGACACTTGGTTATTGACAGCCCTCTGGGTTCGCGACACGCTTAGATGGTGTTGAACAGAGCAAAACTTGAATGCAAGCATTTCAGTCTCACGTATCATTTGCATGTCCTACCTGTGAGAAAATATCGTCTGGTCCAGTCGAAATTCCAGAGCCGGATTGGTCGGCAGCAGAGAGTTCCAGTGACCTGAATTCCGAGGGTCAAATCTATGTCACATGCACCCAATGTGACGAGGAGTTTCCCGCATATGTCGTCAACAGCGCCGGAAACGTCCACATCAAATTCGACGACCATCCCGACATAATGGTGTCAGCGGATGACGCATTTTATTCATTTGAAGAAGGCGTATGGCCAGAACCGGAAATTCCTTCTGACCCTTCGTCAGTTTTTGCAGGTCTCCGCACCGAGGTCCACGTCTGGCTCAGGGAGCACCGTAACGAATTCGGAGGTGCCCTTATCAATCGAATGCTGTTCGCGTCGTTAATCAGCGGTCTTGAAGCTTTTTTGAGCGACACACTTCTCAATGCTGTTTCTGAGCAAAAGGAAGCTCAGTTGCGTCTCGTGAAGCATGACAAAGACGTTCTTACAATGAAGTTCACTCTAGCAGAGGTTCTTGAAAAACCTAATCTAGTTATCGAGACCATAACTACGCATTTACGCGATATCAGCTTCCATAACCTCCCCAGAGTGAATGCTCTCTATCGTGCTGCGTTAGATATTGATTTTTTCAAGATGCTCGAAAAAGAAGAGGTTGCAGCGCTAAACAAGGCAGTGGAACTTCGACATCACGTCGTTCATCGTAATGGGCGCGATAAGGACGGAAATCTCTTGGAAAACTTCACGCCTGCTTACGTGAGATCTGTTTTAGAGCTGACCGACGCCTTGGTTCGCAAACTGGATGAAGCGGTGAATCCGGTTGATGACGATTCCATCCCTTTTTAGCTCGAGCGTACAACCGGCAGGTCTTCTAGCTTCGTGGTATAGCGTGGTGACCTTCGGTCAAACTGCGTCGGCCACGCCTTCTTGATGCCAGCTGAAGCCGGGACCAACGTTCTTCGTCCAAATTTCGAGTTGATAGTGTCTAGCGCCGCCTTCGACCGATCTGATTGGACTCGTGAAGTTGGCGGTGGGCAACGTGCTGTGACCGCTTTGGGCCGAAAAGCAAGTCGCTGGTGGCCCTCGCCGCTGGAAACATCGAACATTCGGGAGATTGAGAGCGACGGCGCCCCTACAGCGCGCCGATCGACTTCAGCTTCTTCAGCACCAGTTCATCGGGTTCGCCGGTCTCGGGCAGGCGGTAGTGGCGCTGGAAGCGGCGGATGGCGGCCTTGGTCTGGGCGCCGGCAACGCCGTCGACCCCGACATCCGCATAGGCGATGTTCGACAGGCCGCGCTGGATCTGCAGCACCAGGTCCGTGGGCTGAACGGGAGCGTTCGGCTTCTGGGAGACCGGGGTGGCCGCGGGCCTGCCCGAATTCGACGCTGCGTTCGGGATATTGGCGGGCGGCGTCATCGTCGGCTTGCGCTCGGAGGCGCGGATCGCCGCGGCAACCGGGTCTTCGCCGTGCGCATTGGCGCTCTCRACCGGGCGGGCCGGCGAAACGGGCCGTGGCGGCTGGACCGATGACGGCGCAGGCCTCGTCGGCGCAGCCGGCGTGGCCCGTGCTGTCTCGGCGGGTTTTGGCGCCGCGGGCTGCGTGTCATGGGGTGCGGCCGGCTGGGAGGCCGCCTGCTGCGGCGGCTGCGGGCGCGGCATCGGCGCGACAACGGTCGGCGCGGGCACCTCCGTCTGGGCCGGTGGTGCGGTCGGCACAGCGGCTGGAGCCGGCGCTACGACATTGGGATCGGCGCGCTCGATGCGGAAGGTGGTGACATCGGCGGGTGCGGTGCGCCTTGCCGGACGATAACCGGCAATCTGATTCGGGTTCTTGGCGTCGCGGGTCGCGAGAAACGGGGATGGATGGCCGCCCGGCTGATACCAGAGCGCATTGGCGGCGACGAAGGAGAAGACGACGCCGAAGGCAGCGCTGCCGAACAGGGCCTTCGGCCGGCGCGCAGCAGCCCGCGCTCCCGCCAGAGCCAAGCTCGACAGAATGCCAGGCTGCTTGACAGTTTTTTTCCTGTCAGGCGATTTTCGCTTCCGCGCGGTCATCGATAAAATCCTGTTCGTCCATCATGGCCGCATGCCGGGCTGCCCTCAGCCGCGGCGGGAATTCGACTTTCTCCTCCCGGGAATCATCCCGTTTTGCTTCGACGCCGGAGCCGTCCGATGGCAGCGAGATCGTCACCACGGTCCCCTCGCCCGGACGGCTGGCAATCGCGAAACGACCGCCGTGCAGCGCCACCAGACCTTTTACCAGAGAAAGTCCGAGACCGGTACCTTCGTAGGTGCGGGTATAGGCGTTTTCCACCTGCATGAACGGCTGGCCGATATATTGCAGCTTTTCGGCCGCGATGCCGATGCCGGTATCGCTGACGGAAATCTTGACGTCATCGCCCTCAAGCACGGCGTCGATCGACACGACGCCGCCGGGACCGGTGAACTTGATCGCATTGCCGGCGAGATTGATGAGGATCTGCTGTACGGCGCGACGGTCGGCGATCACTTCGCCAAGCCCGCGCGGGGCGCGGCTCGTCAGCGTCACGCCTTTTTCGCGGGCGGTCAGGTCGAGCATGGCGCGGCAGGTTTCCACGGCTTCCGCGATCGCGAAAGGCTCGGCGAGCAGTTCGTAACGGCCGGCCTCGATCTTCGACATGTCGAGCATGGTGTTGACGACGGAGAGCAGATGGCCGCCGGACTGGCGGATCAGCCCGACATATTCGCGCTGGCGGTCGTTTTCGAGCCGGCCGAAATATTCGCCGATGAGCACGTCGGAAAAACCGAGAATGGCATTGAGCGGCGTGCGCAGTTCGTGGCTGACGGCGGCGAGGAACCTCGACTTCGCCTCATGGGCGGAGCGCGCCTCGGCGACATTGGCCGCGGCTTCCAGGCGGAGCTGTTCTTCTTCCGACATGTCGCGTGCCTGCGCCAGGACGTAGAGGAGTTCCCCTTCGCCGTCGCGGATGGCGGTCATGTCGAGGCGAACCGACAGGAACTGGCGGCCGGCCGCCGAGAACGGCCGCTCGATGCGGATTTCGGCAAGCGCGCTCGGCGCACCCTGGCGCAGCATGTCGAAAGCCTGGACGAGGCCGATCCGGTCGGACACGTGGACGCGCTCGGCAAATGGCTCGCCGGCCGCTTCACGCAGGCTTGGCGGAAACAGATGCTGGTCGCGACCGCCGGTCTTCACCAGCAGGCCATGCGGATCGAGAATGAGCGACAGGCCCGGCATCGCATCGAAGGCAACCTCTTCCGGCTGCGGCGCGGCAATGGAAGCCACGGCATGGCGCGGAAAGGCAAAGGAAGCGGCAACGGCCAGAAGGAAGAGCGACAGCACCAGCGCGACGCCGACGGGCAGAGCGAGCGCCGGCGGCAACAGCAGCGACAGCGCCGGCGGCACGGTCAGCAGTGCGCCAAGGCCACAGAAGACGAGGCGGCGGAACTGGGCAATTTCACCGGCGCGCGCGGTCTCGCCCTCGCCGAGGCGCGTGAGCCAGCGGGTGGCGGTCTCATCGACCAGCGTGACCGCCTTTCCGGCAATGTTACTCAATACGCGCACGCAAAACCCTGCACAGACTCGGTTGTTGAAGCCGACAATAGGCCTCCGTGGCTTAAGGAAAGGATAAAACCAGGGGGTGCGGGAAGCCCCGCAACGACCCAAAATCCGGCTTTGGGACAGAACGGACACGCCTTCTGAGCTTGTGGTTAACGCAACGTAAGCAACGGATTTGCTTCAATTTTTCCCAAGACGTTAACCTTTGTGGCGAGCCAGCGGCCGGGAAAGCCAACGGGTTCGGGTGGGCTGCCGCAATTATGCTTAACATCGATCGCTAAAATTCGATTCAAGTTCGCGACAAAGGCGCTGCAAATGCCGATATTTCGCATTTTAGGCAAATTTGCCGAAAAACCGAACGGTCCCGTCAAAGCCATATTCGCTTCCCGGCGGTACAACCATGTTCAAGACCGGCACAGATCCGGCGGCCCGCTTGAAGACCAGAAGCGGGAAAAAACAGGTGGACAGAGCGATGTGGTTTCTCATCAAGGGAAGTATGTGGTTCGCGGCGGTGCTGGTGGTGCTTTCCTACTTCAGCAGCAAGCCGGCGACCGAGACCGACGGGCTTTCGCCTCTGCAGGTCAGCAACGCCTTTTCGGCGGCGACCGAAGCCTATCAATATGTGAGCGCCATCTGCACCGAAAAACCTGAGGTCTGCGAAAAGGGTGCCGAGACCTTCTCGGCGCTCGGCACGAGGGCCAGGCAAGGCGCCCAGGTCGCCTTCGAGCTGCTCGACAAGCAGTTCGGCGACAAGGGCACCCGGACCGCGGTGCTCGCCGATCCGGAACCGACCCCATTCCCGGCCAGACAGGCCGAAACGGCAGCCGCGACTGTTGCCGACACCATCTTCACCGGCACCGTGCCGGTCCCGCAGAAACGGCCCATTCGTTAGGTTGACGCGCTGACAAACAGCGTTGCGGACGTCTCTTTCGAATTCGAATTTCAAAACTTGCGCCGGGCTCTGATAGCCATGGTTCCCGGCGCCGGACTGCCTGCCCTGTCATTCAGCATTTTGCTGACGCCGTGAGGATTACCCCTCACGGCGTTCTTTTTTGCTTTTATCCCGGCCTGCAGTGCCTATATGGAGCGGATAGAAGAACCGGAGCGCTTATGGCCAGCCTCGAGCAGATCATCGAAGATTTCGAATACCTCGACGAATGGGAAGACCGCTATCGTTACGTGATCGAACTCGGCAAGGCGCTGCCGGACCTTCCCGACGACCAGAAGACCGCGGAGAACAAGGTGCAGGGCTGCGCGAGCCAGGTCTGGCTGGTCAGCCATCTCGGGGATGGCAGCGCCGATCCGGTGATGACTTTCGAGGGTGATTCGGACGCCCATATCGTGCGGGGCCTGGTCGCCATCGTGCTCGCCGTCTATTCCGGCAAGACCGCTTCTCAGATCGCCGCCACAGATGCGATCGAGATCTTCGACCGTATCGGGCTTGTCGAACACCTGTCGTCCCAGCGCGCCAACGGGCTGCGCTCGATGGTCAAGCGGATCCGGGAAGAGGCAAGGATCAGGGCTGCGGCTTAGGGCGCAAGGACCGCTCACGCGCATCCGTTGGCCACGTGGAGAGCGCTTGCTCGGCAACGGCCTCCAGCGTGTCGCGACTGAAACCGGCTTTGGCCTGCACCGCCATGCCGTGAAGAACGGCCATCAGGAATGCTGCAAGCGTATCGGGCCTCGCCGTCTCCGGCAGGTCGCCCTCGGCCTTTGCCCGCTCGAAGCGTTGGCGAAGCTGCGCCTCGGCTTCGGCGCGCGCCTCGATCAAGGCCTGGCGGACAGGCTCCGCTTCATCCGACCCCGCCAGGACACCCTGGATGCCAAGGCATCCCGTATGGTCGGGATAACGGGTGGTGAGGTCGATTGCACCCTGGAGAAGATGCGCCGCAACCTCGCGCGCCGTGGGCAACTGGAGTGCAGCGGGAACATAGTCCACATACCGCTCGTAGTAGCGCACCAGGGCCTTGCGGAAGAGCGCTTCCTTATTGCCGAATGCGGAATAGAGGGCCGGTCTTTCGACACCCGCCGCCTCGGTCAGGTCGGCATAGGAGGCGCCCTCATAGCCCTTGCGCCAGAAGACGCATATCGCGGCGTCGAGCACCTTCTCCACATCAAATTCGCGATGGCGTCCCATCAGCTCTACTCGGCCTTTTTCATAATGACCGTTATTAAAGCCCCTTGACCATCATTGTCAAATTTCATACCGATCGTTATCGTAACATACGTTATGAAATTGGGCCGCTCGACAGGATCGAGTGGGGCCCTTCGTCGAATAGGGAAAGGATACTCATGTCCAACATATTCAAGGGAAAGGTCGTCCTCATCACCGGCGGTTCGCGCGGCCTCGGTGCGGCGACGGCGGAAGCGTTCGCCGATCACGGAGCGGACGTTGCGATCAGCTACGCGGCCTCGGCCGACAAGGCGAAAGCCGTCGTGGAGAAACTCAGGGCAAAGGGGGTTCGCGCGATCGCGGTCCAGAGCGACCAGGCCGACCTTTCTTCCGCAAAACCCCTGATCGACCGGGTGATGGCGGAATTCGGCAGGCTCGATATCCTCGTCAACAATGCCGGCATCGCCATCCAGGGTCAGATGGTCGACGATCCGGAACTCGACGGGGACAACTATAATCGCCAGTGGCAGGTCAACGTGCTGGGCACGATCGCCAACACCCGCGCGGCGGCGCAAAAGCTGACCGACGGTGGCCGGATCATCTTCGTCGGCTCGCTCCTCGGCTCCTACGTCCCCTTCCCCGGTGTCGCCGACTATACCGGAACCAAGTGGGCGCTCGCCGGCTATGCGAAGGGCATTGCCCGCGACCTTGGCCGGCGCAATATCACCGTGAACGTGGTCCAGCCGGGAATCATGCCGACCGACATGGCCGCAGACGTTGCCGGCGAGCTTCCGAACCGTGACGCCATCCTGGACATGCATCCGATCCGTCGCATCGCAACGCTTGAGGAAGTGGCCGAAACCATCTGCTTCCTGGCCGGACCGCATGCGGGCTACATCAACGGCGAGACCGTGAATGTAGCCGGCGGTCTCGGAATCTGAGCGTCGAAGCCTGACGCTTCGACGCAGAGGTCCGGATCATATCACCAACGAAAAGTCCCTGAGCTTCGAACGAAGCTCAGGGACGCTCGCGTCAAAGGATCAGGCTTCCGCTGCCTTGGCGGCCATTGTGGCCTTTGCCCACCAGACCAGTTCGTCGAGCGCCGTTTTGGCCGAAGGCAGCAGATTTGCCTCGATCTCCTCGATCGGCTTGTTGCCGCCCCTCGGGGCGACCGCCATGAAGTCTCCGCCACCGATATGGACGGCGGCGTGGGTCGATACCATCTGCAGCTCGACCCCGATGCCGCGCAGGTGTTCCACCGCGCGCGACGCACCCGTGCCGCCGTAACCGATGGCGGTAAAGGGCTTCCGGTTCCATTCCTTGTAAGCCTGATCGAGGGCATTCTTGAGCACGCCGGTGAGCGAATGATTGTACTCCGCGACCACGAAGATGTAGCCGTCGAAGCGGCCGACAGTTTCCTGCCAGCGCACGGCCTGCGGATTCTGGCTCGGCATCCACATGTTCGACGCCATCTCGTCAAAGAACGGCAGCGGATGGTCGCGCAGATCGACCAGTTCGACCTCGATGTCGTCACGCGCCTGCGCCTGCTTCAACATCCACTGTGCCGGCCTGTCGGCAAAACGGGTTGGGCGGGTAGAGCCGATGACGACCGCGATTTTGGGCTTCGGAACCATAGTATCCTCATGTATGTTGGTTTCTGTCCGTAACCATCTATCCGAGGATCGAATGCCTCATCAAGGAAGCACTTTTCGGATACCAGGTAACCGCGAGGATACCAGGTCTTGCGAACCCATCAGCCGCATGCTGGCCCGGATCAGCGACAAGTGGACGCTTCTGGTCGTGCGCGTTCTGGGGAGCGGCCCTCTTCGCTTCAATGCACTGAAGCGGGAGATCGGCGAGATCAGCCAGAAGATGCTGGCTTCCACTCTTCGCGATCTTGAGGAGAATGGTTTCGTGACGCGGACAGTCACCCCGACGACGCCTCCGCAGGTGGAGTATGCCCTGACGGACCTCGGCCGGGATTTTTGGGAGCCGGTGCAGGCACTGGCCGATTGGACCCATGCGAATTCCCCGAGGATCGACGCCGCCCGCGCCGCTTATGCAGCGAACCGGGCAGCGCGTTAGGCTGGCGCTTCTGGAGCCGGTCACGGGCGGCATTTGCAGCGTCAACCTCACAAGTCTTTTCCGTCACAGGACCGGCCGGTAATCCTCGGCTCCCCAGTGGTGGTTCTGGCGGCGTTTTGCCGGAGCCGGCGGGGCATAATGGCGGGCGAGCGCCAGCAGCGCGGTGCGCAGCATGAGTTTGGCCGAGCGAGCCGGCCATTGGCGTTCGCGTTCCACCGTCTCCAGCCCCTTGGCAAAGCAGCAGACATCCACCGCGACGCCGGAAAGTTCCGGTCCCATCGCGTCCACCGCTCTCGAAAAACGGTTTCGGGCGGCCATCGCGCTGTCGGCGATGTCGGCCTGGCCGCCGGCGGAGCCCTTGGCGCGGGTGGCGAGCCGCGGCTCCCAGGAGGCGGTGACGCGCGGCTGGAGCTGCCCCCGAGTGAAATCGGCGAGCAGTCGTTCACCCGCCTCCAACCCTTCCGCCGGCAAAAAAGGCTTTCCGTCGCGGTCCTTCATCCGGGCGATCGTGCCGAGCGGTGATTCGGCCAGGTTGCGGCGCACCGGCTGGTGGGCGCCCTCGATCTCGGTGGAGGTCACGACGATCTCGCCATGCTGTTCGACAAAGGCCTCCTCGCCCGTCACCAACGCGCGGCGCAGGAAGCTGGATGCCTCGATACTTGCGGCGATGCGGCCGCTTTCGGAAAGCTGCACCAGCCCGAGCGAACGGGCTCTTGCGATCACCGCCTGCGGATAAAGGCGCTCCTCGGCGCCCGTGAGGCGGACTTCGGCGCCCTCCCCCGCCTCGATCGCGCATTCGCCGCGGGCAAGCTGGCGGATCAGGCGCAAGAGATGCCGTTTGAGCTCCGGAATATCCGCCTTGCCGGGCATGGGTTTGCTGATCGCATCAGTCATGGGCCACCACCTCCGAGAGGCCGAAAACGGCGGTGACGATGCGCTCGACCGCCGAGACGAATTCGTCGAAGGCCAGGTCGTCGCGGCGATCCTCGACCACGTGGCAGGCATGGCCGACGGTGGTGCGGTCGCGGCCGAAGGCTTCGCCGATGTCGCTCATCGAAATCTGGAGCGCCACATGGCAGACATACATGGCGATCTGACGCACGTGGCAGGATAGCCGCCGCCGGTCGCGGCGCAGCATCACCCGGTCGCCGAAAAGCTGGACCAGTTCGCAGACCATCTGACGGACGATGCGGCAGACGCTCCTGAGCGGCAGGCTGGCGGGAAGCCGTGGCGTACCGACAGTCGCATCCATTGGCACCGGCGGGGAAAATCGCGCCGAGGGCGGCGGGGCGGAAGGCTCGGAATATCGCTCGAAAGGCATGACAACTCCTCAATAAATAGGAATTAATTCATACACCCTAGAGCAAAAGCGGGGACGCTGAAAACCGCCTCTCCGCAATTATCAGCTGAAATCGTTGATAATTTCCGCAAGTCATGGAAAGATAATGGGATTTTTTTCCTCACACCTTGCCCGTGACCAGGTCGCTAAAAAAGGAAAAACCGGGCGTACGGTCGCCCGGCTCTTTATCCGCATCTGTGTTTGATGCCGAAATCACCCGCCGGTCGCTGGCGCGATCGGTCCTCATCGAGATGGTTTCAAATCCTCCCGGTGTCTTTGCCGGGCGTTGGCCCGGCTCAGACCTTACCGCGCTTGCGGCGCTGGCCGAGACCCATTTCCTTGGCGAGCCTGGAACGTGCTTCCGCATAGGCGGGCGCCACCATCGGATAGTCGGCCGGCAGGCCCCACTTCTCGCGATATTCTTCCGGCGTCATGTTGTAATGGGTCATCAGATGCCGCTTCAGCGACTTGAACTTCTGCCCGTCCTCCAAGCAGATGAGATAGTCGTCTTCGATCGATTTCTTGATCGGAACCGGAGGCTTCGGCTTTTCAATGGCCGCTACAACCGGTGCCGGCGAAGAGGTGTTGCTCAACGCCGTATGCACGTCTGCGATCAAGTTCGAAAGATCGCTGACGGGCACCACATGGTTGCTCACATAGGCCGCCACAATATCTGCGGTCAACTCCACCAGCAGATCGGGGCTTTTGCCCAATGCGATGTCTGTCATTTCCTGTCTCCTGTTTAAGTGACTGGCTGGCCCCGCGACCTCCGCGACACCTGCCCGTTCGTAGAGCTTCTCGGAGCGAAACCATTGCCCGACCGCCGTCTTGCGACCGAAGCCTACCCCTAAGCTCCATGCGGAAAAGAAAACGGTTCGCACCGGATATTGCGTTCGATTAAAGCTTGCCCAGGTCCGTGATCGACGTTTATCGTTCCTCAATCCAAAGAACTTGTCGACTTCACCGAATTGACGAGGGAACGCCTAATCTGAAACAACATCTGCACTCTACTTGTAACGAAGTACCACTGCTTCGCTTTATCTCCAAGTGCGATTTTCGCGAGTTACCAGCCTTTCTGCGGCCTATATCGCTCCCACGTCAGCTTTACTGATGAATAGATGAGCATTTGCTCAGTCAAGACAGGGTTATAACTCGTCCTCGACGGGATTATATTCGCTTATCGTAATCCTTCATTTCATCCCGGACTGACTCAGCGTAAAGTGGATATCCGATCTTATGTGCTGCCATAGCGAGTAGATGCGCCGAAATCGGCGCGGTCAGCACGAAGAAGAAGAAGCCTGCAAGGGCTCTTGCAAATGTCGGCAGATCGCCCGCATGGACGCCGACCGCCAGCAGCAGCAGCCCGGAGCCAACCGTGCCGGCCTTCGATGCCGCGTGCATCCGGGTATAGAGATCCGGCAACCGGTTGAGCCCGATTGCCGCCACCAGTGCGAACCCGGCGCCGCCAAGCATCAGAAGGGCGGTTATCGTGGCCAGCAGGATATCGATCATTTCTTTGACCTCCGCCTGACGGCCGGTCCGGTGCCGGGCGGGCGCCTTGTTGCAGATTTACGGCGCGGTTCGGGCACCGATGCCGTGAATGTCTTCATCATGTCCGGCCTCGGCGTTTCCCGACCGCCGCGCGACAGGATGAAGCGTGCGAAGGCGACGGTCGCCAGGAACCCGACCAGGCCGAGCGAGATGGCGATATCGATATAGAGCGAGAAACCGGTGCGGATGGCGATCAGGGCGATGAAGCCGATGACGATGCCGGTCAGCATGTCGAGCGCCACGACCCGGTCTGGAAGCGTCGGCCCCCTGATCACCCGCCAGACCGTGAGCAGGAAGGAGACGCAGAGCACCACGAGCGCCAGCCAGACCGCATAGGAGACGATCATTTCAGCCGTCGTCATCGGAACGCCTCCATGATCTTGCGCTCGAAGCCGTTGGCGATATCCCGTTTCGTGGCCTCGACATCGGAACAGTCGATCGCGTGGACGAACAGTGTCTTGCGGTCCTCGGAGACGTCGACCGACAGCGTGCCCGGCGTCAGTGTGATGAGGTTGGCAAGCAGGGTGATCTCGAAATCGCGGGTGACGGTCAGCGGAAAGGCGAAGATGCCGGGCTTCAGGTCCATGCGCGGGCTCATCACCAGCACCGCCACTTTCCAGGCAGACAGCGCCAGCTCCTTCAGGAACAGGGCGAGYAGCGACAGGATGCGGCCGAGCCGCCGCCAGTAACCGCGGGCACCCATCTCGTCACGGACGACCCAGAGCACCAGCGTCGACAGCACAAAACCGAAGATCAGGTTTTGCAGCGTCGCGCTGCCGGTAACAGTGACCCAGACGACGGCAAACACCAGAGACAGGATATAGGTGATCATCGCGCTGTCCCTCCCGGGAAGACCGAATGGATATAGGCCGCCGGTTCGCCGAGCCCCTCCGCCGCCGTCTGGGCCAGATCGAGCAGCGGCTCCGGCAGCAGGCCGAAAAGGACGACGAGCGCCGTCAGGCAGCCGAGCGGCAGGGCGATGCGCCAATCCGCCGGGGCGGCGGCCTCCGGAACAGGTTCGGGCTGCGGCCGCCAGAAGGCAAGCAGGAAGACGCGGGCGAGCGCCAGCGTGACCAGGAAAGCGGAGACGAGGATCGCCGCGGCCAGCCACCAGGCACCGATATCGAGCGAGGCTTTCAACAGCGCCACCTTGGGCCACAGGCCCGACAGCGGCGGCAGGCCGGAAGCGGCCAGAAACAGCAGGAAGGCGGCGCCCGAAAACCACGGCGCCTTCCGGTAAAGCCCGCCGAGGCCGGAGAGCGCCCAGGTGCCGCCGAGCCGGCCGGTTTCTCCCGACACCAGATAAAGTGCGGTCATGGTCACCACCGAATGCAGCGCATAGAGGATGGCGCCGCTGACGGCCGCGGGCGTACCGATCGCCACGCCCGCCATCATGTTGCCGATGCCGGCGATGACCACGTAACCCACGAGCCGGCGGATATCGTTCTGCGCCAGCGCGCCGAGCGCACCGACCAGCATGGTGAGCGCCGCCGATATGGCAACGACGAGGCTCAATTCCTCCCGCTCGACCGGGAAGAGCATGATGGTGACGCGGATCAGCGAATAGATGCCGATCTTGGTAAGCAGCCCGCCGAACAGCGCCGACACCACCACCCGCGGCGTATGATAGGAGGCCGGCAGCCAGAAATTGACCGGAAAGGCGGCGGCTTTCATGGCGAAGGCGAGGATGAACAGCGCCGTCAGCGTCGTCAGAGGCGCGGTGCCGCGCAGGCCCGCCGCCTTGCGGGCGATATCGGCCATGTTGAGCGTGCCGAAGACCGCATAGAGATAACCGACCGCGATCAGGAACAGGGTCGTGCCGATCAGGTTGAGGATGGCGTATTTCAACGCCCCGTCGATCTGCTCCGGCTCGGAGCCGAGGATCAAAAGGCCGAAGGACGAGATCAGCAGCACCTCGAACCAGACATAGAGGTTGAAGATGTCGCCGGTCAGGAACGCGCCCGTGACGCCGGCCATCAGCAGCATCAGGAACGGGTAAAAACCGTAGCGCCGGCCGCTCGCGTCGATATCGGCGAGCGCAAAGATGCCGGCGGCGAGGGCGACGATCGCCGCCGCAAGCGCCATCGCCGCGCCAAACAGGTCGGCGGTGAAGGCGATGCCGAACGGCGGCAGCCAGCGGCCCATCACCATGGTGACCGGACCATGGGTCCAGACGCGCCACAGCAGGCCGGCATCGAGGAGGACGAGGAGCGCCAGGCCGCCAATCGCGATGCTGCCATGCAGGCGGACGGACTTGCGTACCATCATCAGCACGGCACCGAAGCCGATCATCAGGGCGACGGGGAGAACGACCAGCCAGTCGGCGAGCGGCGGAGCGGCGAGGACGAGGGCTGCGGAGAGGTCGACGGAAGGAGAGGCCATCAGTGGATGTCCCTCACGGTGTTTCCGGCTCTTGAAGTTGGCGTCCCTTGCCCCGCTCGGACGGCTATCGTCGAAGCCGGGATACCCCCCTCTGCCCTGCCGGGCATCTCCCCCTCAAGGGGGGAGATCGGCCAGAGGCCGGCTCCCCGCTCCCTGTTGGACCGGGGCATACGCAAGCCTCTGTCAAACGATATGCGCTGTGTCTCACTCAACCGCTTGTCACGATTTGGGTAGGGCGCCGCCGCGATTCGATCTCCCCCCTTGAGGGGGAGATGCCCGGCAGGGCAGAGGGGGGTGCCGCGGGATCTAAAGCCGGTGGCGGGAAAGGACATGACAACCTGCAAAACCATCCCCTTAATACCCCACAGGCGGGAGTGGTTCCTGCCGCGGTTCGGCCAGCCGCATCTCGTCCGTATCGTCGGTTCCGAGTTCCTGGTAGGCGCGATAGGTCAGCACCAACAGGAAGGCGAAGAAGGAGAACGAGATGACGATCGCCGTCAGGATCAGCGCCTGCGGCAGGGGATTGGCGGCGTCCGACGACAGCGTGTCCATGCCGGCCGGGATGATCGGCGGCACTTCGCGGGTGAGCCTGCCGGTGGTGAAGAGCATGAGGTTGACCGCATTGCCGAGCAGCACCACGCCGAGCAGGATGCGCACGGTGTGCTTCGACAGCAGAAGGTAGATCGCGGCGGCAAAGAACAGGCCGATCAGGATCGAAAACAGCGCTTCCATCAGTCCCCTCCCTCCGCGTCCGAGCCCGGCTCCTGTTCGAGCGCCAGCGCAATCGAGGTGATCGCCCCGACGACCACCAGGTAGACGCCGATATCGAAGGACATGACGGTGGCGAGCGGCACCTCGACCTCGAAGACGACGGGATAGACCCAGAGCCCGGTCATGAACGGCACGCCTGATACGATCGAGACCAGGCCGGAAAGCGTCGCAAGCAGCAGCCCGGCGCCGGCAATCGCCATCGGGTGGAACCGGATCGCGCGGCGCACCGCAGGCACGCCGAAGGCGATGCCGTAGATCGCCAGCGCCGAAGCCGCAATCAACCCGCCGATGAACCCGCCGCCGGGCTCGTTGTGGCCACGCAGCAGGACGAAGACGGAGAACAGCAGCATCAGGGCGGTGAGGAAGGGCGCGACGGTGCGCAGGATGAGAGTGTTCATGGATGAGCACCTTGCACGTTGGTTGCCACCACCTCTTGGAGGTTGAACAAGCTCCGTTCCCCTTGCAGGTCGAACCCTGCCAGCCCCCCTCTGCCCTGCCGGGCATCTCCCCCTCGGGTGGGGAGATCGGCTGGGCGCACCAGCATCGCTCTCACCGGAACGTTTGAGATGGCCGGGGTCTCACCGCCACTCGATCTCCCCCCTTGAGGGGGAGATGCCCGGCAGGGCAGAGCGACTGTCTTGTGCGTCAAGCGCTTTGCCATGGTTTATTGTCCCGGATGATGGCGTTGAGGATTGTGAGGAGCTTTCGCATGGTGGCGACGATGGCGACGATCCTGGGTTTGCCGGCGGCGACG
>NZ_JBFTNK010000012.1:0-163054 GCF_056397445.1 Neorhizobium sp. 05N33
CGTCAAAACTTCTCGAAACAGCAACACCCCAAGAGACCAAACCGAAACTCGGTCCCAACCAGCATGCGCCAATCAATCAGTGATTTCTGTAGAACGAAAGTCGTCGTCGCCAGCAGCGCCGCCGCCCTCGTTCAGTGAGCGGGTTATAGATCCCACCACACTTTGAAGTCAACAGGGATTTTCAAAAAACTGTCATTTTTCTCGGGACCTGCCCAAAACACGCGATTTCCGGTCATAAAATGAGCAGCGCTTAACGAAAGGGCAGCTCCGGAGCGCCGAAAAACCCATTTTACGCGGCGATTTCGCGTTGTTAGGGTAAAACCGATTTCTGGCGGCTGGAGTATGACATGCTGGTATTGAATGAAGTGCAGACCCGGGATGCACTCCCCTTTGCGGAACTCATCGCGGCAATCGAAACGATGTTCAAAAGCGACTGCGTCATGCCGGTGCGCCACCATCATGAGATGGAGGTGCCGGGTGAGGCAAATGCGGTCATGCTGCTGATGCCCGCCTGGGTGCCTGGCGACCATATCGGCGTCAAGATCCTCAATCTGTTTCCGGACAATCATCTCCGGTCCCTGTCGACCATCTTCGGCAGCTACCTTCTTTCGTCGGGCAAGACCGGGGAGATGCTGGCGATCGTCGAGGGCGGCGAGCTGACGGCGCGCCGCACCGCCGCAACCTCGGCGCTCGCCGCTCAATATCTCGCGCGGGAAGATGCAGAGGTCATGCTGATGGTTGGAACCGGCCGGCTTTCGCTCAACCTCATGCAGGCCCATGCGATCACACGGCCGCTCAAACATTTCCGCATCTGGGGACGTCATATAGAGAAGGCCGAAGAGACTGCGCACGAGGCACGGATGCTCGGGCTCGACGCGGCGGCCGTCGAGGATCTTGCCGTCGCGGCCGGACAGGCGGACATCATTTCCTGCGCGACACTATCCAACGAGCCACTGATCCGCGGCGAATGGCTGAAGCCGGGCGCGCATCTGGATCTCGTCGGCGCCTTCAAGCCGGACATGCGCGAGAGCGACGACGAGGCGGTGCGGCGCGCGTCCGTCTTCGTCGATACACGCGCCGGCGCCATGAAGGAAGGTGGCGACATCGTTCTGCCGCTCGCAAGCGGGGCGCTGTCGAAGGAGGGGATCAAGGCGGAACTGGCCGAACTCGCGCATGGAAAACATCCCGGCCGCACAAGCGCGGACGAGATCACGCTCTTCAAATCGGTGGGAGCGGCGCTCGAGGATCTTGCCGGAGCAATCCTTGCCTATAACGGGGCCAGCGGACAGGTTTCGCGCTGATGACCGCAGCGCAAGGTGCGGGCCCGATCACAAGGAGCCTGCCGAGACTTCCCGTTACCGAAGTGCTGGGCATTATAATGGAAGCGCTGGCCCAAGGCACACGTGCCGTACTCTCAGCACCGCCGGGTGCCGGCAAGACGACGCTGGTGCCGCTGGCGCTGCTCGACCAGGCCTGGTGCACGGGAAAGATCATCCTGCTCGAACCACGGCGGCTGGCGGCGCGCGCAGCTGCATCCCGGATGGCGTCGCTGCTTGGCGAGCAGGTGGGCGATCGGGTCGGTTACCGGATGCGGCTCGACAACAAGTTCTCGGCGAAGACCCGGATCGAAGTGGTGACCGAGGGCGTTTTCGCCCGGATGATTCTTGACGATCCGGAGCTGAATGGCGTTTCCGCGGTTATTTTCGACGAGTTCCACGAGCGGTCGCTCGACGCGGATTTCGGTCTGGCGCTGGCGCTCGATGTGCAATCGGCACTGCGCGACGACCTCCGACTCCTCGTCATGTCGGCGACACTGGATGTGGAGCGGGTCGCGGAACTGCTCGGCGAGCCTCCTGTCATCAAGAGCGAAGGCCGGACTTTTCCGATCGACATCCAGCATCGCGACCGCGCCCCGAACGAAAGGATCGAAGACGCGATGACGCGGGCGATCGTCGAGGCGCACGCGAATGACACGGGTTCCATCCTCGCTTTCCTACCGGGCCAGGCGGAAATCCTGCGCACGGCCGAGCGGCTTGCGGGGCGGTTCGGGGCGGAGACCGTGGTGGTGCTGCTTTATGGCAATCTTTCCCAGAGGGAGCAGGATCTGGCGATCAGGCCGGCGCCCGCCGGACAGCGCAAGATCGTGCTGGCCACATCGATCGCCGAAACCTCCATTACTATAGACGGAGTCCGGATCGTTATCGACAGCGGGCTGCAGCGCCTGCCGGTATTCGAGCCCTCGACGGGCATCACCCGGCTGGAGACGGTGCGTGTTTCTCGCGCCTCGGCGGATCAGCGGGCGGGTCGAGCCGGCCGTACGGAACCGGGCATCGCGATGCGCCTCTGGCATCCGGGACAGACGGCAGCGCTGCAGGCGTTCACGCCGCCGCAGATATTGGCAAGCGATCTTTCCGGCCTGGTTCTCGATCTTGCCCATTGGGGCGTGCAGGATCCGAAGGGGCTTGCCTTTCTCGATCCGCCTCCCGGACCGGCCTTCAACGAAGCGAAGGTGCTGCTGACCCAGCTCGGTGCACTCGACCCCCAGGGCGGGCTGACGGAAAAGGGCCGGTTGATGCGGGAACTGGCGCTTCCGCCGCGGCTTGCGGCCATGGCGATCTCAGCGGCGGAAGAGGGTTTCGGCAAGCAGGCAGGCCTGCTTGCCGTGCTTCTGACCGAACAGGGGCTTGGTGGCAGCGACATCGATCTCGACGAACGGCTGCGGCGGTTTCGCAACGAACGTGGCGAGAGAGCCGACGCGGCCCGCAAGCTCGCGGATCGGATCTTTTCGAACCTGCCGAAGCGATCGCAGTCGACGGAACCGGTTCTGGCGGGGCGGCTTCTCCTGCATGCCTATCCGGACCGGATCGCGCTGCAGCGCGGCGGGCGCGGGCGTTTCGTGATGGCGAACGGGCGTGGCGCGGAACTGCAGGAGACCGAGCGGCTGGCGGCATCGCAAATGCTGGTCATCGCCGACCTAACCGGCCGGGCCGCCCAGGCGCGTATTCTCGCAGCTGCGGAGATCAGCCGGGCGGATGTGGAAGTGGAGCTTGCCGGCGCAATCCGCGAGAGCGAGGAATGTTTCTTCGACCGGGCGAGCCGGCAGGTGCGCGCCCGCAAGGTGACGCGGCTCGGCGCCATCATCTTCGAGGAAAGGCCACTGCCACGGCCGAGTGGCGAACGGGCCGCACAGGCGCTTGCGGACGGCGTGCAGGAACTGGGGCTTCAGGTCCTGCCATTCTCCAAGGAGGGCGCGCAGCTGCGCGACCGGATCGGCTTCCTGAACCGGTCGATCGGCGAGCCTTGGCCTGATGTGAGCGACGAGGCGCTGCTTGCCCGGCTCGACGACTGGTTCGTTCCCTTCCAGGGCGGTGCGTCGGGCATCGATACCATCAATCCCGGTAGCCTTTCGGGCGGGCTCCGCTCGCTCATTCCGCATGAGGTCTCCCAGGATCTCAACAAGCTGGCGCCGACGCATTTTGAGGCGCCTACGGGCGAGCGGCATCCGATCCGCTATGATGGCGAGGAGCCGGTCCTGGCGATCCGGGTGCAGGAACTGTTCGGGCTGAAGAAACATCCGGCGATTGCCGGCGGAAAACTGCCACTGCTGCTCGAACTGAACTCGCCGGCGCATCGGCCGATCCAGACGACACGGGACCTGCCCGGTTTCTGGGCCGGTTCCTGGAAGGATGTGCGGGCCGAAATGCGCGGCCGTTATCCCAAACATCCCTGGCCGGAGGATCCGGCCGAGGCTGCGCCGACGACACGTGCCAAACCGCGCGGGACGTGACAGAATGCCGCCTGCGACCTGAAGTCGAGCCGGTTTATGAAGGCGGCCTCAGGTCACTTGTATTCGACAAGATTAAAGAGCAGGCGGTGAGCGTAGACAGTCCTTCAGTGCGTTTTGCGCAATTCGGCCCCTCAAGCCGACGAATTCGGCTTCAGACACTGGTGCGGCTGCGCTGGCTGGCGGTCGCCGGTCAGACGATTACCGTCGTCATCGTCGGGTTGCTGCTGCAGTTTCCTCTGCCGCTGCAGGAGGCAGGCATTCTGGTTGGTGCGCTTGCGGTCGCCAACCTCACCCTGTCGGCCTGGTTCCCGCCGACCCATCGGCTTGGCCCGAAATCGGCGCTGGCGCTGCTCGGTTTCGACCTGTTGCAGATGGCAGCGCTGCTGTTCATCACCGGCGGGCTTGCCAATCCGTTTGCGCCGCTGATCTGCGTTCCGGTGATCATCGCCTTCGCGTCTCAGCCGCTGCGCCATTCGCTTGTCCTGATCGTTTTCGCGCTGGTCTGCACCACGGTGCTCGCCTTTTCGCCCTACGCGGTGCCCTGGTATGAGGGCGAACCACTCCGGATCCAGCCGGTCATGCAGCTCGGCGTCTGGTGTTCGATCGCCTCGATGATGATGTTCGCGGCCTTTTATGCCTACCGCGTCAGCCATGAAGCGACGCTGCTCGCCGATGCGCTTGCGGCGACCGAACTGGTCCTGGAGCGGGAAAAGCACCTTTCGCAGCTCGACGGGCTGGCGGCGGCGGCGGCCCATGAGCTCGGCACGCCGCTCGCAACCATCAGCGTCGTCGCCAAGGAGATGGAGCGCGAGCTTGGTCCCGACGACCGGTTCCGCGAGGACGTGCTGCTGCTGCGAAGCCAGAGCGAACGCTGTCGCGATATTCTTCGCCGGCTTACCTCGCTTTCCGCCGAGAGCGAGGAACATATGCGCCGGCTGCCGCTTTCCTCCCTGGTCGAGGAGGTCGTGGCGCCGCATCGGCAATTCGGCATCGAGATCGAACTCGTCGAGAAAAACGACCGGACCAACGAGCCGGTCGGCAACCGCAATGCCGGCATTATATATGGACTCGGCAACCTGATCGAAAACGCGGTCGATTATGCCAAGAGCAAAGTGACCGTCACGGTGGAGCACAATGTCGAGCGGGTGGCGATCACCATCGAGGATGACGGCCAGGGTTATGCGCCGGATATTCTTTCGCGGATCGGCGAACCCTATATGACGAAAAGACCCAAGGAAGACGAACGGGCGGGTGGACTTGGCCTCGGTCTTTTCATCGCCAAGACGCTGCTCGAACGGTCCGGCGCCGCGATCCGCTTCGGCAACCGCGACAGCGGCGAACCGGGCGCCCGCATTCATATCGAATGGCCGCGCTCGGTAATGGACGCGCAGGACTTAAAGTAAGCCGGCCAGCTGGCCGATCATCACGAAAAGGCAAGCGGGCCTTTGAAACCCGCGGAGAAAAAAGAGATGGAAACACACCCGGAACCGACCAAGGTTCATGCCGACCCCGAGCTCGGGCCCGACCCTTCGCTGCTGATCGTCGATGACGATGGACCGTTCCTGCGCCGGCTCGCTCGAGCCATGGAGACGCGCGGCTTCCTGGTCGATACGGCAGAGTCCGTCGCGGAAGGTATCGCCAAGACGAAGGCGCGGCCGCCGAAATATGCGGTGGTGGATTTGCGCCTCGGCGACGGCAACGGGCTGGATGTGATCGAAGCGATCCGTCAGAGCCGCGAGGATACCAAGGTGATCGTGCTGACCGGCTACGGCAATATCGCGACCGCCGTGACGGCCGTGAAACTCGGGGCGCTCGACTATCTCGCCAAGCCCGCCGACGCCGACGACATTTTTAGCGCGCTGACCCAGAGGCCGGGCGAGCGGGCTGATGTGCCTGAAAACCCGATGTCGGCGGATCGTGTGCGCTGGGAACATATCCAGCGGGTCTATGAGATGTGCGAACGTAATGTGTCGGAGACGGCGCGGCGGCTCAACATGCATCGCCGCACGCTGCAGCGCATCCTTGCCAAGCGCGCGCCGAAATAATCAGCCGCCATCGTTCCCGGCATCGTCGAATGTCTTGCCGGTCGCCCATTCCGCCAACATCAGGCGCTGGGCGGCGGCGCGCGAGAAGTTCAGCGTCATCGCCTTGCGGGTCGCAGGCGGAAGTCTGTGTTCCGGTGCGTCGCGCAGAAGGTGTCCACCATAACCGTCCGAGAGGAAGAGGCCGCAATCCTCCGGGAAGATGTCGAGCGGCACGTCCTTGTGCGTCGCGAAAAACAGGCGGTCGCAGAAGGCTCGGTATTCCGGCCATTTGCGGTCGACGCGAAAATCCTCGATCGACGTCTTGATCTCGATGATCCAGATCTCGCCCTTTTCCGAAATGGTCACCAGGTCGGCGCGCCTTCCGCTCGACAGGACGAGTTCCGGCAACATCGCGTGCCGCATGTCGTGCAGCAGAATCTGGACGCCCTTGCGGACCAGCATGGCGCGGGCTGACTGCCGCCCATCTATTAACGGATTATTACTGGCAAGGTTGAGTATAGTCATAGAATCCCGAAAAACCGCTTCCATGATGTTGCAAAAACGCCATGGCTTTTTTCAATCATGCGCCGGCTCTGTTTTGATGCGCTGCAGCGCTTGCCAAGCGTAATCTAATCTAAAATAACCCCTGATCAAAGATGGGCATGCGCCCGTCTCAATCGATTCGTTTTACCCAAGAGATTTCCATGCGCTTTCGCACTAGCATGCTCGCACTCGGCCTGTTGGCAACTGCTGCCTTGGCCGGTTGCGCCTCCACGATTCCCGGCGGCGGCACCCAGGTGGCCACGGCCTCCTATACCGAACAGATCTTCAACGACTCCTACGGTTCGGTGAGAGACGCCGGCTATACGCTTCCGGCGATCCCGATCAACAAGGTGGACAAGCAGTTCGTCCGCCAGATCGTCAGCTATCAGACCAGCGAAAAGCCGGGCACGATCGTCGTCAACACGCGTGAGCGCCATCTCTACTACATCCTGCCGAACGGCAAGGCGATGCGCTACGGCATCGGCGTCGGCAAGCAGGGCTTCGCCTGGTCCGGGACGGCTTACGTCGCCTGGAAACAGGAATGGCCGACCTGGCACCCGCCGAAGGAAATGGCCGGCCGTCGTCCGGACGTTGCCAAATACGTCGAAGACGGCATGGGCCCCGGCCTCAGCAACCCGCTCGGTGCGCGCGCCATGTACCTCTTCAACGAAAAGGGCCAGGATACGCTCTTCCGTCTGCACGGTACGCCGGAATGGGCCTCCATCGGCACCGCCGCTTCGTCGGGCTGCATCCGCCTGATCAACCAGGACGTCATCGACCTTTACAGCCGCGTCCGTCCGGGCCGCGAAACCAAGGTCGTCGTAATCCAGTAATCGCGAAATTCGACGAGAATACGAAAAGGCCGCCGAGAGAACTCTCCGCGGCCTTTTTCTTTGCCTGATCTTTGCTCGCCGGTCAGCTGGCGAGCTTGGCTTTCAGTTCCAGACGGCGGCGATGCAGAACCGGCTCTGTATAACCGTTCGGCTGCTCGCGGCCCTTGAGCACGAGTTCGAGCGCGGCCTGGAAGGCGACGGAACCGTCGAAATCCCTGGCCATCGGCGTGTAGAGCGGATCGCCGGCATTCTGGCCATCGACGACCCCCGCCATACGCTTCATCGTCTCGACGATCTGCTCTTCGCTGGTGAGCTTGTGATAGAGCCAGTTCGCCATGTGCTGGGCGGAAATGCGCAACGTTGCGCGGTCTTCCATCAGCCCGACATTGTTGATATCCGGCACCTTCGAACAGCCGACGCCCTGGTCGATCCAGCGGACGACGTAGCCGAGAATGCCCTGCGCATTGTTGTCGAGTTCGCGCTGGATTTCCTCCGGCGTCCAGTTCGGCCGCACCGCGACCGGCACGGAGAGAATGTCCGACAGTTTGGCGCGGGTGCGGCTCTTCAGACCGGCCTGGACGGCGGCAACGTCGACCTTGTGATAGTGGGTGGCGTGCAACGTGGCCGCCGTCGGCGACGGAACCCAGGCGGTGTTGGCGCCGGCCTTCGGATGAGCAATCTTCTGTTCCAGCATCGCGGCCATCAAGTCCGGCATGGCCCACATGCCCTTGCCGATCTGCGCGTGGCCCGACAGGCCGCATTCGAGGCCGATATCGACGTTCCAGTTCTCGTAGGCCGCGATCCAGGCGGCCTGTTTCATGTCGCCCTTGCGGATCATCGGGCCTGCTTCCATCGAGGTGTGGATCTCGTCGCCGGTACGGTCGAGGAAGCCGGTATTGATGAAGACGACACGCTCGCGCGCCTCGCGGATGCAGGCCTTGAGGTTGATCGTGGTACGGCGCTCCTCATCCATGATGCCCATTTTCATGGAATTGGTCGGAAGGCCGAGCGCCTGTTCGACGCGGGCAAAAATCTCGCAGGCGAAAGCGACCTCTTCCGGCCCGTGCATCTTCGGCTTCACCACATACATGGAGCCGGCCCGCGAATTCTGGCGACGTCCGTTCGGGCCGATATCGCGGATGGCAATCAGTGCCGTGACCATCGCATCCATGATGCCTTCCGGAACTTCCCTGCCCTCGCTGTCCAAAACCGCCGGATTGGTCATCAGGTGACCGACATTGCGGATCAGCATCAGCGAGCGGCGCTTGACCGTGACATCACCGCCGGCAGGCGCCTTGAACGTCGTGTCGGGGTTGAGCTTGCGGATGAAGGACTTGCCGCCCTTGGCCACCTCTTCCTGAAGGTCGCCGTTCATCAGGCCGAGCCAGTTGCGGTAGACGACGACCTTGTCCTCGGCGTCGACCGCGGCAATCGAATCCTCGCAGTCCATGATCGCGGTGATCGCCGATTCCAGCCAGACATCCGAAATCCAGGCCGGATCGTCCCTGCCGATCGCCGTCGTGGGATCGATCAGGATTTCGATATGCAGGCCGTTCTTCGTCAGCAGCAGATGGGTCGGCTCGGCGGGCTCGCCGAGATAGCCGGCAAACTGAGCCGGATCGGCGAGATTGACGGTCTTGCCGTCCTGAGCTGCTGCCGTGAGCTTGCCGCCGGTGACGACAAAGGAGGTGACGTCGGTCCAGCTCGCGCCGGAAAGCGGCACGGACTGATCGAGGAAGTCACGCGCCCAGGCAATGACCTTGGCGCCACGGACCGGGTTGTAACCCTTGCCCTTTTCGGCGCCGTCGGTCTCGGGGATGGCATCGGTGCCATAGAGCGCATCGTAGAGCGAGCCCCAGCGGGCATTGGCGGCATTCAGCGCATACCGGGCATTCATGACCGGCACGACGAGCTGCGGACCAGCGATCCCCGCGATTTCCGGATCGACCTTGTCGGTCGAGACCGTGAAATCCGGTCCTTCCGATAGAAGGTAACCGATGTCGCGCAGGAAGGCTTCGTAAACCGCAAGATCGCTGGACGCTCCGTTCTTGCGATACCATTCGTCGAGCGTGACCTGAAATGCGTCGCGTTTGGCGAGAAGCTCGCGATTCTTGGGCGCCAGGTCGTGGACGATCTTCGAAAACTCGGAAAAGAAGCGGTCGGCGTCGACACCGGTCGACGGCAGCGCTTCCTTCACCAGGAAGTCGTGAAGCTTCTCGTCGATTGCGAGACCATTTTTTTCGATACGGGCCATCGGTTCCTCCGAATTTTTCATGCCGCTGACTGTCTTTGTTAGCGAGCGAAATTGCAATTGCACGAATATTGAATGACTTATCCCATATCGGAAATAATCTGCGCCGTTAGCAGCTATTTCCGGCCCGCATCCGGGGAATGCCGTTCCCAATACGGGATCGGCCCATAAAGGTCGGCAAGATATTCGATGAAGGCACGGACCTTGGAAGGGAGATGCTGCCGGCTCGGATAGACCGCCGAGACCGAGATGTTCTTGGAGCCCTCATATCCGGGCATCACCATCACCAGCCGCCCGTCCTTGAGCTCGTTGCCGATATCCCAGGTGGATCTTAGCGCGATGCCGAGACCGGCGATTACCGCTTCGCGGATAACTTCGCTGGAATTGGTGTTCAGCATCCCGGCCGGCCGGTAGACCAGCGGACCTTTGGGACCTTCCAGCCTCCAGGGCTCGCCATTATGGGCCGTGAGACAGTGATGGTTTGCCAACTCCTCAATGCTTGTCGGAGCGCCGTGCCGCGCGATGTAGGAGGGAGAGGCGCAGAGAATGCGCCGGACCTGGACAAGCTTGCGGGCGACGAGGCTCGAATCCTTCAGCTCGGATATGCGGATCGCCACGTCGAAGCCCTGGGCGATGATATCTGTGAACTCATCCGACAGCATCAGGTCGATCGACAGATGTGGGTTCGCCTGCATGAAGGTCGGGAGATGCGGCGCAATGTGCATGCGTCCGAACGAGGTCGGCGCGGAGATGCGCAGATTGCCGGCGATCTCCGTCGACCGGCCCGAGACGAACTGCTCGGCATCCTCGATCCCGGTCAGGACATTGGCGATCCTGTCGTAAAAACCCTTGCCGGCATCGGTCATCCCGACCTGGCGAGTGGTGCGTTGCAGGAGGCGCGTCCCCAGTTGCTCCTCCAGCCGCTTGATGCGCTTGGAGACCACTGCCGGCGAAATGCCAAGGCTCTTTGCCGCCGCCGACATGTTTCCGCTGGCTGCGACTTTGACGAAGATTTCCAGATCGGCGAGATTGGTGATCACTGCAGTTTTTCCCGGCTGGAATAAATGCCGGCCAACTTACGCGCTTTTGAATAGAGCTTAAAGGTGGCCCACTCCGACCGCCGAGGAACATCGGCCGGCTAAGTCACCGGGAAAACAGCTATCCTCGGCCTGCCGATAGCCACGGCAGTAATCCGCGCCTCGATGAGCTTTCGCGAACCCTCGATTTCCGGCGCATCCAGTTCTTCCGAGATGGTCACGGCGGCGTCCTTGGCGCCATCCGCATTCGCCTGCGTCTGCGCGGTGGCGATTGCATGCTCGCGGGCGGCGGTCAGCGCTTCCTTTTCACCGATGACGACGAGCCGCGCGCCTGATCCGGAGAGAATGAAGCGCCCTTCCTCCGGCGAGGTGACAACAACGGTAACGCTGGCACGGACCTGGCCGACCACCGCTCCGATGGCGTTCGCGACATCGGCATCGCCCGGAATGATCGATCGCGCGCCGAGCATGTTCGCGACCGCCGGATAATAGACGGGTGCGGAAGCCCCGAGCCCGATCAGCGGCCGATCCAGCGAGACGGAGAACCGGGCAATGCCGGGAATGCGTTTCAGCGCGCGGTCGACGGCAAGCGAAACCGCGGGATCGATGGCTTCGGCGCAGTCTTCGGCGAGACAGGCTACGAGCACCGCTTCGGACGACTGGCGCGTCAGCCGGCTCACGATCTTCTCAGCCAGATCTTCCGGGGAAGCGGCGATCCCGCGCCCTGCGCCGTCCTTGCGCCGGGCAGCAAGCTCCAGCCCCAGCCTTGCAGCCTCTCCGCGCCATTGGCTCTGGCGGTCGAGCACATGCAATGCATCGGAAGGGGTGATGCCGCAGAGATGCACCAGCCCTCTCGCAACCAGCCGGTCGAGAATTGCCTTCTGCGAATTCATCGTCAGCAGATCGTTGAGCGAAACCGGTACCACGCCTATGCGGGCAAAAAGCGCCTGTTCCGGTGGCTGCAGGCCTTGGGCCATCACATCCGGCACGCCGGTTCGCACCGCAAAGCGGCCGTCGTGCCGTCCGGCATGGCTGGCGCGCAGCTGCTTTTCCAGCGTCGGCAGGATGATCTCTCCATGCGCCATCGCGGCAAGGCTGAGCGGCAGAAGCCGGCGCGGACCGAGCGTAAGACGTGCCTCGAGGCCGCGGTCGTCGATATGGACTTCGGAATCGCCCCCGAGCCCGTAGGTGCGCAGCGCCACCGCCTCGACCATCGTACGATGACCGCCGACGACGGCGCCTTCTTCCGCCAGCTTCGGCCGGCCGCCATCGAGAACCGCAACATCCGTGGTCGTGCCGCCGATATCCGAGACGACCGCCTGATCGAGCCCGGTCAGGAAGTGGGCGCCGACAAGGCTTGCGGCGGGGCCGGAAAGGATGGTCTCGATCGGCCGCAACCGGGCCTCGGCAGCGGAGATCAGCGCGCCATCGCCGCGCACCACCATCATCGGCGCCGTGATGCCGCGCGCGGCCAGAAAGCCCTCGCAGGAGCCGACCAACCGGTCAATGATCGACACCAGCCGGGCGTTCAGCAGCGTCGTCAACGCGCGGCGAGGACCGCCGAGTTTCGACGAAAGCTCGTGGCTGCAGGTGACGGGCAGATGCGAAAGCGCGCGAATACGGTCCCTCACCCGGACTTCATGAGCCGGATTCCGAACAGCGAAATAACCGGCGACAGCAAAAGAAGACACCGTACTGCCAAGCGTGGGCATGGCTGCCTCCAGAGCCCCCATGTCGAGCGGCGTTTCGTTGCCGTGCACATCGTGGCCTCCGGGCAGGAAGATCACCGGATCATTTCCCAGCGCCTCCGCAAGTCCGCCGCGGGTCAGGTCCTCCGCAGCAAAACCGATCATGATCAGGGCGGCACGACCGCCCTGCCCCTCGACCAGCGCATTGGTGGCAAGCGTCGTCGACAGCGAAACGAGGCCGATAGCCGAAGCGGAAGCCGCGCTTTTTTCCAGTACCGCATCAACCGCGCCGGCAATGCCGACCGCCAGATCATGCCTGGTCGTCAGCGATTTTGCCTTGGCGATAACGCCTTCGCCGTCGCGGAACAGCACCGCATCCGTATAGGTGCCGCCGGTATCAATCCCGAGAAGGGGGGGGCCGGAAGGAAAGGAAAAGGCCACGCGAAAATCCTGAAGATCGGTCCATGGGATCTATAGCGATCAATAGCGCATGGCGGGCAAAGATCAATTCACCAGCGGAGACCTCTGATGTCGCGGACTGACCCGCATGAGCAGACCGTCGCGCGGCTGGGTGGTCAACTTCTGGACCGGCCAGACCTTGGTTTCCGGCGTGACATCGAAACGATAGCGGCCCATCAGCACCGCAAGCGCGATCACTGCCTCCTGAAGGGCGAAGGTCGCGCCGATACAGGTGCGGGGGCCTGCGCCGAAAGGCAGATACTGAAACCGGTTCAGCTTGCCGCGGTTCTCGGGCAGGAAACGCTCGGGCATGAAGGCGCGCGGCTTGTCCCAATAAAGCTCGTGGCGGTGCAGCGTCCAGGGCATGACCAGCACGGTTACCCCGGCATCGATCCTGATCGTCTTGCCTTCCGGGCTCGTCCAGCTGTCGTCGCTGATCGCCTCCCGGTTGATCGACGGCGCCGGCGGATAGAGCCGCAATGCCTCTTCGAACGCCGCCCGCACCCAGGGCATCAGCTCCAGCCATTCGACCGGATCGGCGCCGGACGCCAGAACGCGGTCGATCTCTTCCTCCATGTTCTGCCGTACTGACGGCGATTCCGCGACGCAATAGAGCGTCCAGGCCAGCGCCCGGGCCGTCGTCTCGTGCCCCGCGCCGATGAAGGTAAGGATATTGTCCTCGATCTCGTCCATCGTCAGCCCGTCGGGACCGGCCAGCTGAAGCAGCAGCGTCAGGAAATCCTGCGGCACGTCGTCCGGATGTTTGCGCATCCGCTCCTGCCGCATAAGCATGGTTTCGGCAACCACGCGCCGGAACTTGTCGAGTATCCGCCTGCCGCCGATGCGGGTGACACGCGGCACCCAGGGCGGGGCGCGCAGCATGTCCATCGGGTCGATGCGGCCCATGCGATGCAGAAGCTGGTCGACGTCGTCGGCAACGGTCTCCTTGTTCCCGGCGACCTCGCCGGAAAACAGGGTTTCGGCGAGGATGGCATAGGTCAGTTCCGTCATGTCGACGGAAATATCGCGGACCGCGCCATCGGCGCCGGCCTCGGCATATTTCCCCGAAAACTCCTCGGTCTGGTTCAGCATCTGGCCGGCAAAACCGCGAGAATGTTTTGGCGTAAAAACCGGCGCCATCGCCTTGCGGCTGCGTTTCCAGACCTCGCCTTCCGCTGTCAGCAGCCCGTCCCGCAAGATCGGGCGAAGCACGAGCTGGCGGATTTCCGACATGACGTAATTGCTGACATTGTCCACCAGAATGTGCCGGATGAGGCCTGGATGATTGACGATCAGCGTCCGTTCCTTGAAGAACTTCGTCTCGAGCCACGGCAGCGTGTAGGAAACCTTGCCCCAGAGCTCCAGCGGATTGCGCAGCGCAGTCCAGATCACCTCGATCGGGCTCAGCAGTCGTTCCCGATGCGGAGGTGCGGGCGGAACAAAGGGTTCGGGGCGAATGTCCATGGACGAGCCCTCCTCAGGGGTTTCCTATGGAGGGAATATCCGCCGTCAGAGGAGAGATTTCAACTCGGCGAGCTTGTCGTTGACCAGCCAGCCGTAATAATTTTCCTCCGGCAGGCCGCCGCGTGCGGCAAGTGCTGCGGCGCGCTGCGCCGAACCGCCGGTATTGTAGAGCGTCGCCGTGATGCCGGGATTGCGGGAAATATCCATGCCGGCAATCGACTTATAGTCGTCGATCGAGCGACGGATATTGGCCGCCATATAGGCGAGCGACTTATCCGGGTCCATGATCGCGTCATAAACCGCAGCCGCCTTGTTCTCGTCGAGCTTCGGGTAACCGGAATTCCTGGCCACCATGTCCGACAGCATCAGCGCCGTCAGCGGATTGACCTGGCCAAGGCCAAAGGTCTGGCCGGCATAAAAGGGCTGGAAGAAGACCGCACTGAAGCGATTGTCCGGAAACGCGGTGCCGCCGACCGAGCGGCCGCGAAAACTCTTTTCCCAGACGCCTTCACGGCAGGTCCAGAGCTTGTAGGAATCGGCGAAATCGTCGCATTTGCCGAATTCCGGCCGGTCGAGGAACTGCTGGATGGTCTCGTCGC
This sequence comes from Neorhizobium sp. 05N33, assembly GCF_056397445.1. Classification (NCBI taxonomy): domain Bacteria; kingdom Pseudomonadati; phylum Pseudomonadota; class Alphaproteobacteria; order Hyphomicrobiales; family Rhizobiaceae; genus Neorhizobium; species Neorhizobium sp. 05N33. The sequence goes on from NZ_JBFTNK010000012.1 coordinate 14,686, forward strand.
CGTAGCCGAAACGGAAGCTGTTGCCGGCATATGCGGCCGCCTTGACGTAATAGGTCTGCAGCCGGTCGTACGCATCGACATTGTAGGTGTGCTCGCCGACGATCGCGCCGATCATGTGGATCGGATCGATACCGTAATCGACGGCCGTCGACTTGATCTTGGCGATCAGCTTCTTGTCGGACGCCAGCAGATCGCGGATCTTCTCGTATTTGTCATCGAAGGTGGTGCGGCCGGCGCGCGTCCGGCGTACCGAGGCACCCGGAACCTTCGGCTGTTCCGCGTGACGATTTCCTTCGGGAACCATCGTGAGGCCGCCTGCAAGCGCGGAAGAAGCCACGGATGTCGCGACGACAAGGATCAGGGCCAGAAGGATGCGTTTCAAGATTTGCGTGTCCCAGGACTTCGACTATGCCGATCTCCGGCACCGAATGCTTAAAGCCATTCCAGACCGACTCACTCAAGCGTCGGATATTTTCCATGAAAACGCGCTTCCCTTACGCGAGGCGCAAGGACCGTGTCGAGACACGGTCGTTCAAAATCCCGTCAGCACCCGCAAATGAGCAGCCGGACGTTGCCCGGCTGCCACGATTGCCGCTCAGAGAATGTAGCGCGACAGATCGGTGTCGGCGGCGAGGTCGCCAACATGCTTCTTGACGTATTCCGCATCGATCGTCACCGCGGTTCCGCCCTGATCGGGCGCGTTGAACGAGATTTCGTCGAGCACCCGTTCCATCACGGTCTGCAGCCGGCGGGCACCGATATTCTCGACCGAGGAATTGAGATGCACGGCGACATCCGCCAGCGCATCGATCGCGTCGGGCGTAAAATCGAGCGTCAGCTCTTCTGTTTCCATCAGCGCCTTGTATTGGCGGATAAGGCTCGCCTCGGTTTCCGTCAGGATGCGGCGGAAGTCCTCCTTGGTGAGCGGCCTCAGTTCGACCCGGATCGGCAGGCGGCCCTGGAGTTCCGGCAGAAGGTCGGAGGGTTTGGAGACGTGGAAGGCGCCCGAAGCGATGAACAGGATGTGGTCGGTCTTCACCGGTCCGTATTTGGTCGACACCGTCGTGCCCTCGACGAGCGGCAGCAAGTCGCGCTGCACGCCCTCGCGGGACACGCCGGCGCCCATGCCGCCGTCACGGGCGGCAATCTTGTCGATCTCGTCGAGGAAGACGATGCCGTCGTTCTCGACCGAGCGGACGGCCTCGCGCTGGATGACTTCGTTGTCGATCAGCTTGTCGGATTCGTCGCGGATCAGCTCGCCATAGGATTTCTTGACGGTGGTACGGACCTTCTTGGTGCGGCCGCCCATCGCCTTGCCGAACATTTCAGACAGGTTCAAGACGCCAATATTGGCGCCCGGCATGCCAGGAATCTCGAAGCCGGGCATGCCGGCGCCGGTGTCAGTGACCTCGATATCGATTTCCTTGTCGTCGAGCTCGCCGGCCCTCAGCTTCTTGCGGAAACTTTCGCGGGTGGCTGGCGAGGACGTGGCGCCGACCAGCGCGTCGAGCACCCGTTCCTCGGCGCTCATATGGGCCTTGGCCTGCACATCGGCCCGCATCTTGTCGCGCACCAGGCCGATGCCGATCTCGACGAGATCGCGGATGATCTGCTCGACATCGCGGCCGACATAACCGACTTCGGTGAACTTGGTCGCTTCGACCTTGATGAAGGGCGCGCCGGCGAGTTTCGCCAGGCGGCGCGAAATCTCCGTCTTGCCGACGCCGGTCGGGCCGATCATCAGGATGTTCTTCGGCATCACTTCGTCGCGCAGGCTCTCGTCGAGTTGGTGGCGGCGCCAGCGGTTGCGCAGCGCAATCGCCACCGCACGCTTGGCGTCGTGCTGGCCGATGATATGCCGATCCAGCTCGGAGACGATTTCCCGGGGTGAAAAGTTACTCATGTCAAATCCGTTTCTTGGCTTGCGTCCAGCGCCATGAAATGGGCCGGACCGTATATGGATGTCCTGGTGTCGACGTAGCGGAAGCCGGCCTTCTCGTAGGCGCGGATCGCTTGGGCGTTCTCCGGATCGGGATCGATGACGATCCTTTTTGCGCCGTTTTCGAAAAGCTCGTCCACGAGCTGGCGGATGATCGCGCTTCCATGGCCGATGCCGACCAACTCCGGAGGGCCGATCGAGATATCGATGCCGAGCGTGCCTTTCGGCTGATCCTGATAGGGATGACCCTCTTCAAGATGCGGATCGTAATATTGGAGATAGGCGATCGGCCGGCCGTCCAGTTCCGCCATCAACGGCCGGGTTTCGACGCTCGTCATCGACTGTTCGATACTGGCCAGTTCCTCATCGACCTCACCCCACCATTTCGCGATATGCGGCTCGGCGAGCCACTGCGCGAGCAGAGGAAAATCCTCTGCCGCGACATCGCGAAACGAATAGCGGGGCGCGCCGTCAGTCATCGGCATCCAGCGTTTCGATGACCAGGTTATGGTTGGTGTAGACGCAGATATCGGCGGCGATATCCAGCGCTTTCCTAGCGATCTCCTCGGCCGACTTGTCCGAATCCATCATCGCGCGCGCCGCGGCATAAGCATAGTTGCCGCCCGACCCGATCGCGATCGTTCCGTGCTCCGGTTCCAGCACGTCGCCGTTGCCGGTAACCGCCAGTGTCGTCGATTTGTCGGCGACCAGCATCATCGCTTCGAGATTGCGCAGGTACTTGTCCGTGCGCCAGTCCTTGGCAAGCTCGACGGCGGCGCGCATGAGCTGGCCCGGATATTGTTCGAGCTTCTTTTCAAGCCGGTCGAGCAGCGTGAAGGCATCGGCCGTCGCGCCGGCGAAACCGGCGATCACTTCGCCCTTGCCGATGCGGCGCACCTTGCGAGCGTTGCCCTTCATCACGGTCTGGCCGAGGCTCACCTGGCCGTCGCCGGCCATGATGACCTTGCCGCCTTTCCGAACAGTAATAATGGTTGTCATAAGCCACCTGTTGGCCCGTCCTGCGGGCATTCGTTTCAGAGCATTCCGGCCCCGTTGGACATTTATGTAAGACGGTCCAGGGCGAATGCAATCTCATGATGCGATGCCGCCGCCACTGCCCTGCTTTTGCTGGATATTTGACGTAGTGCCTGATAAGGAGCGCAGATCGATCGCAGGGAGCAGACCCAGATGGGTGAGACGACTACCGCACGCGTGGGCAACATCGTCCGCAAGACCAACGAAACCTCCGTTTCCGTTTCCGTCAATCTCGACGGCGCCGGCGCGGCCAGGATTTCCACGGGCGTCGGCTTTTTCGACCACATGCTGGACCAGCTCTCGCGACATTCGCTGATCGACATGGACATCGAGGTCACTGGCGATCTGCATATCGACGACCACCACACGGTGGAAGACACCGGTATCGCGATCGGCCAGGCGATCTCCAAGGCGCTCGGCGACCGTCGCGGCATCACCCGCTACGCCTCGCTCGACCTTGCCATGGACGAAACGATGACCAAGGCGGCCATCGACGTTTCCGGCCGGCCGTTCCTGGTCTGGAACGTCGCGTTCAGCGCGCCGAAGATCGGCACATTCGATACGGAGCTGGTGCGGGAATTTTTTCAGGCGCTTGCCCAGAATGCCGGCATCACGCTGCATGTGCTGAACCATTACGGCGCCAACAACCATCATATCGCCGAGACCTGCTTCAAAGCCGTGGCGCGGGCACTTCGCGCCGCCATTGAAATCGACCCGCGGCAGGCCAATCGCGTTCCTTCGACCAAGGGAATGCTGGTCTGACTGCTTGAGGAGACGATCCTTGAGAAGCTATCTCGTTCTGACACCGCCCAATGACCCGCGAAGCGGACCCGACAGGGATTTCCACTCGACCCTCGTATTACGGGACGGGTTCTCGTGGCTCGCGTTGTTGTTTCCGTGGATCTGGCTATTCTGGCATAGACTGTGGATTGCCGGGATCGTGGTTCTGCTGATCCAGATCGGCAGCGGCATCCTGATGCAGGTTCCTGGCTTCTGGACCGCCGGCTTGCTGCTTGGTTTCGCCACCAGCCTGCTCACGGCGCTCGAGGGCCGACATTATCGTTCCGAAGCGCTGATCCGTCGCGGCTGGACACTGGAAACGGTGATCTCCGCTCACGATCTGCGTACGGCCGAGGAGATCTATTTCTCCGGCCTGCCGCAGCCAGAACAACAACCGATGCCGGTCTCGGCCGAGTGGGCGAAACAGGCAAAGCCGCCCGCCGCCGGATGGCAGGCCCCACACATGGGCCTTTTCGAACATGGAGGACGCTGATGCGCGTCGCAATCATCGACTACGGGTCCGGCAACCTCCGTTCCGCGACCAAGGCCTTTGAAAGGGCCGCCCGGGAAGCCGGCATCAACGCCGTGATCGACCTCACCGACAAGGCCGATGCGGTGGCCACCGCCGACCGTATCGTGCTGCCGGGCGTCGGCGCCTATGCAGATTGCAGCGCCGGCCTCGATGCCGTGCCGGGCATGCGCGAGGCGATCCTGGACGTCGTTGACCACAAGGGCCGACCTTTCCTCGGCATCTGCGTCGGCATGCAGCTGATGTCGTCGCGGGGGCTTGAAAAGACGATCACCGACGGGTTCGGCTGGATCGAGGGCGACGTCGTCGAAATGACGCCTTCCGATCCGAACCTCAAGATCCCGCAGATCGGCTGGAACACGCTCGATATCCATCACCCGCATCCGCTGTTTGACGGAATTCCGACCGGACCGGACGGCTTGCACGCCTATTTCGTGCATTCTTACCATCTGGCGGCCAAGCACCGGAACGACGTGATCGCGACCACCGAGTATGGCGGTTCGATGACTGCGTTCGTCGGTCGCGACAATGTGGCGGGTTCCCAGTTTCACCCTGAGAAAAGCCAGGCACTAGGCCTTGCCCTCATCTCCAATTTCCTGCGCTGGAAGCCCTGAGCTCGCGCGAACTGTCAAGGACCGAAGACATGATCCTCTTTCCTGCAATCGACCTGAAAGACGGCCAGTGCGTGCGCCTCAAGCTCGGCGACATGGAGCAGGCCACCGTCTACAATCCCGATCCCGCAGCCCAGGCCAAGGCCTTCGAGGACCAGGGGTTCGAGTGGCTGCATGTGGTCGACCTGAACGGCGCCTTCGCGGGGACAAGCGTCAACGGCGCTGCCGTCGACGCTATCCTGAAAGCCACGAAGAATCCCGTGCAGCTCGGCGGCGGCATCCGCACTCTCGACCATATCGAAAACTGGCTGGCGCGCGGGCTTGCCCGCGTCATCCTCGGCACGGTCGCGGTGCGCGATCCGGCTCTGGTCATCGAGGCCTGCAGGCAGTTTCCCGGCAAGGTCGCCGTCGGCATCGACGCCAAGGGCGGAAAGGTCGCGGTCGAAGGCTGGGCGGAAGCGTCCGAGCTCGGCGTCATCGAGCTGGCCAAGAAATTCGAAGGCGCCGGCGTTTCGGCGATCATCTATACCGACATCGACCGCGATGGCATTCTGGCCGGCATCAACTGGAACTCGACGCTGGAACTCGCCAATGCCGTCTCCATTCCGGTCATCGCATCGGGCGGGCTTGCCTCGCTCGACGATATCAGCCGCATGCTGGAGCCGGATGCGGCCCGGCTCGAAGGCGCAATTTCCGGCCGTGCGCTGTATGACGGCCGCATCGATCCCCACGAAGCGCTGGCCCTGATCCGCTCCAGACAAGGACGTGCCGCATGACCCTCAAAGCCCGCGTCATCCCCTGCCTGGACGTCAAGGACGGCCGCGTCGTGAAAGGCGTCAACTTCGTCGACCTGATCGATGCCGGCGATCCCGTCGAGGCTGCAAAAGCTTATGACGCCGCCGGTGCCGACGAACTCTGCTTCCTCGACATCACCGCCTCCTCCGACAATCGCGAGACGATCTTCGACGTCGTCGCCCGCACCGCCGACCATTGCTTCATGCCGCTCACCGTCGGCGGCGGCGTGCGTGCCGTCGGCGATATCCGCAAGCTGCTGCTGGCCGGCGCCGACAAGGTCGCGATCAACTCGGCGGCGGTCAACAATCCGGACTTCGTGGCTGAGGCCGCCGACAAGTTCGGCAACCAGTGCATCGTCGTGTCGATTGACGCCAAGCGGCGGCGCAGCCAGGCGATCGGTGGCGACAATCTCAGCGCCTGGGAGATCTACACCCATGGCGGCCGCAACGCGACCGGCATCGATGCCGTCGAGTTCGCCGTCAAGATGGTCGAGCGCGGCGCCGGCGAGCTGCTCGTCACCTCCATGGACCGGGACGGCACCAAGAGCGGCTATGACCTGGAGCTGACGCGGATGATCGCCGACAGCGTCCGGGCACCGGTTATCGCGTCGGGCGGAGTCGGAAACCTGGACGACATGGTCGCCGGCATCAAACAGGGCCACGCAACGGCAGTGCTGGCCGCGTCGATTTTCCACTTCGGGACCTATACGGTCGGTCAGGCAAAGCACTATATGGCAGAACACGGCATCGCCATGCGGCTCGATTGAGCGGTCGGAGAGAATGTTATGAGTGAATTTTCCCTGATCGACCTCGAGCGGATCGTCGCCGAGCGGGCCAAGGCCTCGCCGGAGGAATCCTGGACGGCAAAACTGGTCGCCGCCGGCCAGGATAAGGCCGCAAAGAAGCTCGGCGAAGAAGCCGTCGAAACGGTGATCGCCGCGATCAAGCGCGACGCCAAAAATCTGACGGCGGAAAGCGCCGATCTTCTCTATCATCTTTTGGTCGTCTTGAATATTGCGGCGGTACCGTTGCAGGATGTGCTCGACGAACTCCAGCGAAGGACCGGCCAGTCCGGCCTTCAAGAAAAGGCAAGCCGGCCGACATCATGAATATCGTTTCCCAGCCCGCCGAGGCGCCGGAGCTCGAGACCGGCTCGAATGCGGAATATTATTCGCCCTATCACCACTTCAGTGCGGAGGAATGGGCGAAGTTCCGCGCAGACACGCCTCTGACGCTCACGGCCGACGAGGTGCAGAGGTTGCGTTCGCTGGACGACCCGATCGATCTCGATGAAGTCCGGCGCATCTATCTCTCGCTGTCGCGCCTGCTGTCGACGCATGTGGAGGCGACGCAACGCCTCTTCCAGCAGCGAAACCGTTTCCTGAGCCTTTCCGACATCACCAAGACGCCCTTCATCATCGGCATTGCCGGGTCGGTGGCGGTCGGCAAATCGACCACCGCACGTATCCTGAAAGAACTGCTCGCCCGCTGGCCGTCGAGCCCGAAAGTGGATCTCATCACCACCGACGGTTTCCTCTATCCGAACGCCGTGCTGAGCCGGGAAAACCTGATGGAGCGCAAGGGGTTTCCGGAAAGCTACGATATCGGCTCCATCCTGCGCTTCCTGTCGGCGATCAAGGCCGGTGAACCGAACGTCAAGGCGCCGCGTTACTCGCATCTCACCTACGACGTTTTGCCGGACGAATACTCGCTGGTCGATCGGCCGGACATCCTGATCTTCGAAGGCATCAACGTCCTCCAGTCGCGGGCGCTGCCGGCCGACGGCAAGATCGTGCCGATCGTTTCGGACTTCTTCGACTTCTCGATCTATATCGATGCCGACGAAGAGCAGATCCACAACTGGTACGTCCAGCGCTTCATGAAGCTGCGCCAGACCGCCTTCCGCGATCCAACCTCGTTCTTCAAGAAATACGCGGCGATCGATGCGGATGCGGCCCGCGCCGTTGCCGAAGGATTGTGGGAAAACATCAACCTGAAGAACCTGCGGCAGAACATTCTGCCGACCAGGCCACGGGCGGATCTCATCCTGCGCAAGGGCCGCAATCATTTGGTGGAAACGGTCGAGCTGCGGAAATTGTAGGCGATCGATCGCCGGCTATTGAATTAAATCGTCAGCTATTCACACGGCGGAGCGTGAGGTTGATGCGTCCGCCGTTCTTTAGCAGCGTCGAGGTGCCGGGATAAATGCGGTCGACGCCGTGGAACGCCAGACGCCCCTCTCCACCCAGCACGACGACATCCCCGCTTGCCAGCCGGAAGGAGCCGGTCGGGTCCTTGCGGCTCAGGCCGCCGACCCGGAACAGGCAGCTATTGCCGAGCGAGACGGAGAAAACGGGGGCGGCCAGATCGTTCTCGTCCCGGTCCTGATGCAGGCCCATCTTGGCGTCGTCGGAATAGAAGTTGATGAGGCAGGCTTCCGGCGGCTTCGAATAGTCGCCGAGCTTTTCCCAGAGATCGAGCAGTTCTCGTGGCATCGCTGGCCACGGCTTTTTCGTCACCGGGTGGAAGGACTGGTAGCGATATCCTTGGTCCTTGTCCGTTACCCAACCGAGCGAGCCGCAATTGGTCATGCGCACGGACATGGGTTTGCCGGTGCCGGGCATTTCCGGCGTATAGAGCGGCGCCTCGGCTACGACGTCTCGTATCAGTTCGACCAGATGCTCTTGCGCCAATCGATCGAGATAGCCGGGAAGGTGCCTGATGCCATTTGCAAGCGTCGCCAAAGATCAATCTCCGCCGTTAGTCGCCGCTTGGCCGGCCGCGCATCTTCTTGACGTCCGAACGACCGGATTTTTCCTTCAGCCGACGCTCCACCGAACCCTTGGTCGGCTTGGTTTTCTTGCGTGGCGGCGGCGGTGGTTCGGCAGCCTTGAGGATCAGTTCCTTCAGCCGCTCGCGCGCGTCTTCCCGGTTGCGCTCCTGGCTGCGGAACCGGTTCGCTTCTATCATCAGCACGCCATCCTTCGACACCCGTTTTCCGGCGAGCTTGATGGCGTTTTCCTTCACCCGCTCCGGCAGGGACGGCGTGTTGACGATGTCGTAGAAAAGCTGGACGGCCGTCGAGACCTTGTTGACGTTCTGGCCGCCCGGCCCGCCCGCCAGCACGAATTGTTCCGTCAGTTCCCATCCGGCGATGGTGATGCGGTTGTTGATGACAAGGGGATTGCTGGCCATGGGTCTCTGGTCTTTGTTCTTGGGCGCATGCCGTTGTCCGGAACCGGCACCCACGTTCGGGCGACATGCGGCAGGCCCGCATCTTTCCCACAAAGCCGGCAAAAAGAAAACCGCCGGCCCAGGGTGTTATCCCGGGCCGGCGGTTTCACGTGAATCCTTCAAAGATTACTCGGCGGCGGCAAGCATGACCGGAGCGGCGCTTCTCACCTTGCTGTCGACGTGGTCTTCGTACTGCCCGAAGTTCTGGATGAACATCGAAACGAGCTTCTTGGCATAGGCGTCGAACGCGGCGCCGTCCGCCCAGGTCGAGCGGGGATCGAGAATCGCATTGTCGACGCCTTCAACGGCGACCGGCACCGCAAAACCGAAGTTCGGGTCGATACGGAACTCGGCATTCTTGAGGCTGCCGTCGAGCGCAGCGCTTAAGAGAGCGCGGGTCGCCTTGATCGGCATACGGCGGCCGACGCCGTATGCGCCGCCGGTCCAGCCGGTGTTGACGAGCCAGCAATCGACCCCGTGACGGGCAATCAATTCCTTGAGCAGGTTGCCGTATTCGGCCGGATGACGGGGCATGAACGGCCCACCGAAGCAGGTCGAGAACGTCGCTTCCGGCTCGGTGACACCCTTTTCCGTGCCGGCGACCTTGGCGGTGTAGCCGGAGAGGAAGTGGTACATCGCCTGTTCGGGCGTCAGCTTGGCGATCGGCGGCATGACGCCGAAAGCATCGGCGGTCAGCATGATGATCGACTTCGGCTGCGGCGCCACGCCGGTCTTCGATGCATTCGGAATGAAATGCAGCGGATAGGCGCTACGGGTGTTCTCGGTCAGCGAATCGTCGTTGAAATCCGGAACCCGGTTCTCGTCGAGCACGACGTTTTCGATCACCGTGCCGAAACGGCGGGTCGCGGCATAGATTTCCGGCTCGGCTTCGGCCGAAAGATTGATGGCCTTGGCATAGCAGCCGCCTTCGAAATTGAAGACGCCGTTTTTGCCCCAGCCATGCTCGTCGTCACCGATCAGCGTCCGCTTCGGATCGGCCGACAGCGTAGTCTTGCCAGTGCCGGACAGACCGAAGAACAGCGCGGTATCGCCATTCGGGCCGACATTGGCCGAGCAGTGCATCGGCATGACGCCTTCTTCCGGCAGGAAGTAGTTGAGGATGGAGAAGACCGACTTCTTGTTTTCGCCGGCATAAGAGGTGCCGCCGACAAGGATGAGGCCATTGGTGAAATCGCAGGCGATCACCGTCTCCGTGCGGCAGCCGTGGCGGGCGGGATCCGCCTTGAAGCTTGGCAGGTTGATGATCATCAGCTTCTCTTCGAAGCTTTCGAGCGTGGCGCGATCCGGGCGGATCAGAAGATTGCGGATGAAGAGAGCGTGCCAGGCGAATTCGCTGACGACGCGGGTCGGAAGGGCATATTCGGCATCGGCGCCGCCGACCAGATCCTGGACGAACAGCGTCTTGCCGGCCGCATGGGCGAGCATGTCCTTCTTCAGGACTTCGAAGTGTTCCGGTTTCATGGGCTTGTTGTCGGCACCCCACCAGACGCGGCTCTCGGTGCCGGCATCGCGGACGATGAACTTGTCCTTGGGGGAGCGGCCGGTGTGCTGGCCGGTGACGGCGCGGAGTGCGCCGTCGATCGTCAGATCGGCTTCACCGCGGCGGATTGCTTCTTCGTAGAGTTCAACCTCGGACGAATTGTAATAAACACGCGATACACCGCCGAGACCGATCGCCGCTAAACCCTTGGACGGGTTGTGAAGTCCAAACTCCTCCATGCGCGCACTCCTTCAGCTTGCCGTGGGAACTGACGCGAAATTAATGACAGATTTCTAAAAGGGCAAGAGGCCGCTTGAAAATTCTTTAATAATATCAATTATTTAATCGATTTAAAAAATTTTATTCCTCTTTAAATCGGTTTAATAACCGTTTCAATCCGCATCCGCGCTATCTTAAGTCTCATTGCCAAAACGCACGATCGTCAGCGGCCTCTTTATCTTTGCCACAATTTGTTCCACCTTTATACTCAAGAAGCGCGTCGGCTGATGCCGCCTGGCTGGGGTGAATTCCAGGAGATGCGCATAGATGACGGAGATGGAGAGCATGCAAACAATCGCGCTCGTAGATGACGACCGCAATATCCTGACGTCGGTTTCGATTGCACTCGAGGCAGAAGGATACAAGGTCGAAACCTATACGGATGGCGCTTCCGCGCTCGACGGGCTGATCGCCCGCCCTCCGCAGCTGGCGATCTTCGATATCAAGATGCCGCGCATGGACGGCATGGAACTGCTGCGCCGCCTGCGGCAGAAATCCGACCTGCCGGTGATCTTCCTCACCTCCAAGGATGAAGAGATCGACGAGTTGTTCGGGCTGAAGATGGGCGCCGACGACTTCATCACCAAGCCGTTCTCGCAGCGTCTGCTGGTGGAGCGGGTAAAGGCGATCCTGCGACGTGCCGGCAGCCGCGAGGCGCAAGCCGCCGGCGGTGCCGGGGCCAAGACGGCAGCCGATCAGCAGGCCGCCCGCACGCTCGAACGCGGCCAGCTTGTCATGGACCAGGAGCGCCATACCTGCACCTGGAAGGGTGAACCGGTGACGCTGACGGTGACCGAGTTCCTGATCCTGCATTCTCTGGCCCAGCGGCCCGGCGTCGTCAAAAGCCGCGATGCGCTGATGGATGCCGCCTATGACGAGCAGGTCTATGTGGACGACCGTACCATCGACAGCCACATCAAGCGGCTGCGCAAGAAGTTCAAGATGGTCGACAACGACTTCGATATGATCGAAACCCTTTATGGCGTGGGTTATCGATTCCGTGAGGCCGCTTGACCCTTGCGAAAGGTTAACTTGAGGCCACGGCCGGACCAGCGCTAAGCTGGCCCGGTGGAAGGACTGCAGTGGCAGATCAAACATTTGATAGCAATATGATCCGAATGGAGAAGGCTGGGACACGACGTGCGCCGCGGCGGTTCTGGTCGCGCCCTTTCACGCTCATTCGGCGAGTGTTCGGCCATGCGGTGTTTTCGAGCCTCACCCGCCGCATCCTGTTCTTCAACATCGCTGCAACGGTGGTGCTGGTCGCCGGCATTCTCTACCTCAACCAGTTCCGCGAGGGCCTGATCGATGCTCGCGTCGAAAGCCTGCTGACGCAGGGCGAGATCATCGCCGGCGCGATTTCCGCCTCCGCCTCGGTCGATACCAACTCGATCACCATCGATCCCCAGAAACTCCTCGAACTGCAGGCCGGCCAGAGCATTACGCCGGTGCCGAACGACGAGGACCTCGATTTCCCGATCGACCCCGAACGCATCGCCCCGGTTCTCAGGCGGCTGATTTCGCCGACCCGCACCCGCGCCCGGATTTTCGATGCGGACGCCAACCTGCTGCTCGATTCACGCCATCTCTATTCGCGCGGACAGGTGCTGCGTTTCGACCTGCCGCCGGTGGAAAACGAATCGCAGACCTGGAGCGACTGGTTCGCAGGCCTCATCAACCGCCTGCTGCAGCCGGGCAACCTGCCGGTCTACAAGGAAGCGCCAGGTGGCGACGGCTCGATCTATCCGGAAGTCATGAACGCGCTGACCGGCGTGCGCGGCGCGCTAGTGCGGGTCACAGAGCGCGGCGAGCTGATCGTCTCCGTCGCCGTACCCGTGCAGCGTTTCCGCGCCGTGCTCGGCGTGCTTCTGCTATCGACCCAGGCAGGCGACATCGACAAGATCGTGCATGCGGAACGGTTGGCGATCATGCGCGTCTTCGGCGTCGCGACGCTCGTCAACATCCTCCTGTCGCTGCTGCTGTCTTCGACCATCGCCAATCCGCTGCGGCGGCTGGCGGCGGCTGCGATCCGGGTGCGGCGCGGCGCCAAGCAGCGCGAGGAGATCCCGGACTTCTCCTATCGCCAGGACGAAATCGGCAATCTTTCCATCGCGCTTCGCGAGATGACCAACGCGCTCTATGACCGCATCGATGCGATCGAGAGTTTCGCGGCGGATGTGAGCCACGAGCTCAAGAACCCGCTAACTTCGCTTCGCAGCGCCGTCGAGACGCTGCCGCTCGCCAAAACCGAGGAGTCCAAACAGCGGCTGACGGAAGTCATTTTCCACGACGTACGCCGTCTGGATCGCCTGATCAGCGACATTTCCGACGCCTCGCGGCTGGACGCCGAACTCGCCCGGTCGGATTCGACGCCCGTCGACATGGAAAACCTGCTCGGCAATCTCGTCGATATTTCCCGGCAGATCCGCACCGGCCGCAAGCCGGTGGAAATCAGCCTGACGACCGACAACAAGGCCGGCAACAGGTCCGCCTTCCTGGTCAACGGCCATGATCTGCGCCTTGGGCAGATCATCACCAACCTCATCGAGAACGCGCGATCCTTCGTGCCCGAAAAGGGCGGCCGCGTCGCCATCCGGCTGTCTCACTCCAAGGATCGTGTCGTCGTGACCGTGGAGGACAACGGGCCCGGCATCCAGGCGGAGGATATCGACCGTATCTTCGAACGGTTCTATACGGACCGGCCGGACGGCGAGAGTTTCGGCCAGAATTCCGGCCTTGGCCTGTCGATCAGCCGGCAGATCGCCGAGGCCCATGGCGGCTCGCTGAAGGCGGAAAACCTATACGACGCCAAGACAGGTGCCATCACCGGCGCCCGCTTCACGCTGTCGCTGCCGGGCGGCGAAATTCAATGAGCCCGGCGCCGGTCAACATCCATGCGACCGCGATCGCCATTGGCACCAGGGGCGTGCTCTTTACCGGTCCGTCCAGCAGCGGCAAGTCGATGCTCGCCTTCTCCTGCATCGCAGCCGCCTGGCGCCAAGGCGCTTTCGCGGCTCTTGTCGCCGACGATCAGGTGCTCGTCTCGCGCCACGGCAATCATCTGCTCGCCACTCGGCCGGAACCGATCGCCGGCCTCATCGAACTGCGCGGCAGCGGCATCGCCCCTGTTGAAAGCGTCTCCGCCGCGGCGCTGGACCTTGCGGTCCAGATCATCTCCCTACCCGAAGATGAAAGGCTTCCACCGGAGAACGAACGTTTCCAGATCCCCGGTGTGGGTATCCTTCCGCTTGTCCGGATATGGCGCGGTGCACCTGATCCGCTGGCCGTTCTGGCGGCCTTTACGCCGGATTTTCACGGCGAGATGCCGTTTTCATCATCCGGCAGCCTGATTTTTTGACTTGAACTTCGAATCTACTTGGACAAGATGGCATCCCACCGCTGGACCGCTTTATTGCAATGCGATAATGGCGCCGAGTTTCCATAGCAGGGGGCAGTTTTCATGATCGGACTAGTGCTTGTCACCCATGGCAAGCTGGCTGAGGAATTTCGTCATGCGGTCGAGCATGTCGTCGGACCTCAGAAATTCATCGAAACCGTATCGATCGGTCCAGAGGACGACATGGATCAGCGGCGGCAGGATATCGTCGATGCCGTTACCAATGCCGATGAAGGTCATGGTGTCATCATCCTGACGGACATGTTCGGGGGCACCCCCTCCAACCTTTCCATTTCCGTCATGGAAAGCGGCCGAATCGAAGTCATTGCCGGCATGAACCTGCCGATGCTGATCAAGCTTGCCGGCGTGCGCAGCGACAACAACATGGACAAGGCGCTCGTCGAAGCCTCCGAAGCCGGTCGTAAATATATCAATGTCGCAAGCCGCGTCCTCAGCGGCAAATGAGAACCCAGACCGGATGTCATCCTCCTCTCCCCGTGAATTCCTGATCATCAACAAGCGTGGTCTGCATGCTCGTGCCTCTGCCAAGTTCGTGCAGATGGTGGAAAGTTTCGATGCGCGGATCACCGTCTCCAAGGACGGAACAACCGTCGGCGGCACGTCGATCATGGGCCTGATGATGCTCGCGGCAAGCACCGGCTGCACGATCGAGGTCTCAGCGGAAGGAAACCAGGCCAAAGAAGCGCTGGATGCGCTCGAGCAACTCGTCGCCAACAAGTTCGGCGAAGAAGCCTGACGCACCCGCGATTTAACCCTCCGATGACATAAACATATAAAGACCTCTTTATATCCCGTTGCCAGTTTGTAGGAAGCCTGCTAAACCGCTGGCCAGTTTCCGTCTGCCAAGGCGGGTCTTGCCACGTCCGTCGGTACCCGCCGGAGAAGGCACCACCGAACATGGAGAGCTTTATGAGCACTGAGAAGGATTACGTCGTCGCGGATATCAATCTTGCCGCCTACGGCCGCAAGGAGCTCGACATCGCAGAAACCGAAATGCCGGGCCTGATGTCGTGCCGCGAAGAATTCGGCACAACGAAGCCGCTGAAGGGTGCCCGCATCTCGGGCTCGCTCCACATGACCATCCAGACGGCCGTTCTGATCGAGACCCTTCAGCACCTCGGTGCAGAAATCCGCTGGGCGTCCTGCAACATCTTCTCGACCCAGGACCATGCTGCTGCGGCAATCGCTGCCGCCGGCATTCCGGTCTTCGCCGTCAAGGGCGAATCTCTGACGGAATACTGGGATTACACCGACAAGATCTTCCAGTGGGCCGATGGCGGCCTCTCCAACATGATCCTCGATGACGGCGGCGACGCCACCATGTACATCCTCACCGGCGCCCGCGCCGAAGCCGGCGAGGACGTTCTTTCGAACCCGACTTCGGAAGAAGAAGAAATCCTCATCGCGCAGATCAAGAAGCGCCTCAAGGCTTCGCCCGGCTGGTTCACCAAGCAGCGCGACGCGATCAAGGGCGTTACCGAAGAAACCACAACGGGCGTGCACCGCCTTTACGAACTGTCCAAGAAGGGCCTGCTGCCCTTCCCGGCGATCAACGTCAACGACTCGGTCACCAAATCGAAGTTCGACAACAAATACGGCTGCAAGGAATCGCTGGTCGACGGCATCCGCCGCGGCACCGACGTGATGATGGCCGGCAAGGTCGCCGTGGTCTGCGGTTACGGTGACGTCGGCAAGGGTTCTGCCGCTTCGCTCGCCGGCGCCGGCGCCCGCGTCAAGGTCACCGAAGTCGACCCGATCTGCGCCCTGCAGGCTGCCATGGACGGCTTCGAAGTCGTCATCCTCGAAGACGTCGTCGACAGCGCCGACATCTTCATCACCACGACTGGCAACAAGGACGTCATCCGCATCGACCACATGCGTGCGATGAAGGACATGGCGATCGTCGGCAATATCGGCCACTTCGACAACGAAATCCAGGTCGCGGCGCTGAAGAACCTCAAGTGGACCAACGTCAAGCCGCAGGTCGACATGATCGAGTTCCCCAAGGGCAACCGCATCATCCTTCTGTCGGAAGGCCGCCTGCTCAACCTCGGCAACGCTACCGGCCATCCGTCCTTCGTGATGTCGGCCTCGTTCACCAACCAGACGCTGGCCCAGATCGAGCTTTTCACCAAGCAGGGCGAGTACAAGAACGACGTCTACATCCTGCCGAAGCACCTCGACGAGAAGGTCGCCCGCCTGCATCTCGCCAAGCTCGGCGTGAAGCTGACGGAACTCTCCGACGAGCAGGCCGCCTATATTGGCGTCTCGCAGACCGGCCCGTTCAAGGCTGAACACTACCGCTATTAATCAATAGCCGGTTAATCCACAAGATATGGTAGCCGTAGCCTTGACAAAGGCTGCGGCTTCTTTTTTGGGCGCATCCCTTCCCGGCGATTCCCTAAGCAAGTATTGTTTTAGAACTTGATTCGCGCCTTCCCTGGAGCGTGATGCCGAAAGCCGCCAGCGGTTTTCGGACATCGTCGCGCTCCCACCATCTGATTGGGAGCCGTCCGGCTACGGGCAAGGCACGGAGTGGTATGTCTTGTCGATGAGCGGCAATTGGACGGAGACAGACCGGATATGTCGGTAAGAAAAATGAGCTCGTCAGAACGGGCCGATCCCCTTTGCGGCGGAGCGGAAGCTCCAGCCTTGCGTCCCTTTGCGGGGCGTTCCGGTTTCGGATCTCCAGACGGCAATGCAATCGTCGGCAGGCTTCGCCGCCTGGCGCTGTTCGGCAGCGCCTTTCTCTCGGGCACCGCCCTTTCCGGGCTCGCGACCGCGGCGCTTGCGCAGCAATCGGGTGACGCCGCCGTCCGCCTGTTTTCCTCGACGGAGGTCATCGTTTCGTCGCTGGTGATGGGCGCCCTCGGAGCCGCCCTGTTTTCCGCCATCTGGCTGGTGCGCCAGCGCGGCAATATGGAAGCCGAAACGCAGGAAATGCGCAGTGCCCTTTCCGACGCACAGCAGCGGATTTCCAAGTTCGAGGCCCTGATTGCCGACAAGAACCGCCGGATCGTCGTGTGGGAAAGCGGCTCCTCCAAGCCTGAATTCCTCGGCCAGCTGCCGGTGGAAACCGGAGCGCCGCAGCAGGACCGCGAGTTTCTCGCCTTCGGCCGCTGGATGCGCGGCAGTTCCGCCAGCGAACTCGAGAAATCGATCGAACTCCTGCGGGTGGAAGCCCGCTCCTTCGACATGGTGGTAGAAACCAACCGGGACGAAATCCTGGAAGTGCAGGGGCGCGTTTCGGGCGGCAAGGCCTTCGTCCGTTTCATCGCACTCAACAATCTGCGCGCCGAACTCGCTGAGCTCAAGATCGAGCGCGAGCGGCTGACCAACTCGATCATGCTGTTCCATTCGCTGCTCGACGCCATCGAGCAGCCGGTCTGGCGTCGCGATTCACACGGCAAGCTGACCTGGGTCAACCATGCCTATGGCGATGCCGTGGAGGCTTCGACCCCGGCCCAGGCGATCGAGGACGGCCGCGAGGTTCTGGGTTCGATCGCCCGCGAAAAGATCAGGGCGGCAGCGACCTCCACCTCGCCTTTCCACGACCGGATTTCCACCGTGGTGCACGGCAATCGCACGATGTTCGACGTTGTCGACGTCGTCGTGCCGGGCGGTTCCACAGGCATTGCGATCGACGTTTCCGAAGTGGAAGCGGTGCGCGAGGAACTCAAGCGCACCCTGAAGAGCCACGCGGAAACGCTCGACCACCTGGCAACGCCCGTCGCTATCTTCGACGGCGACCGCCGGCTGCAGTTCTACAATCAGGCCTTCGTGCAGCTCTGGGGTTTCACGCTTCCCTTCCTCGACCAGAGGCCGGACAACAGCGAGCTGCTCGACAAGCTCAGAAGCGACGGCAAGCTGCCGGAACAGCTGAGCTGGCGGAGCTGGAAGGAAACGGCGCTTTCCGTCTACCAGTCGCCGGATACGCAGACCGACCTATGGCATCTGCCGAACGGCCAGACGCTGCGCGTCATCGCAACCGCGCATCCGCAGGGCGGCGCCACCTGGGTGTTCGAGAACCTTACCGAACAGGTGGATCTCGAGACCCGTTACAACACGCTGGTCCAGGTCCAGGGCGAAACGATCGACCATTTGTCCGAAGGTGTCGCCGTCTTCGGACCGGACGGACGCATCCGCCTGTCAAACCCGGCCTTCCGGGCGCTCTGGGGCATCACCGCCGAAGAATCCAAGCCGGGCACGCATATCAAGGCGATCGAGACCGCCTGCTCGCCATCCTACGACAAGCCGGACGGCTGGCGCCGCTTCGGCCAGATGCTGACCAATTTCGATGACGAGCGCCCCTCGTTGCAGGGCACGTTCGAGCTCTATTCCGGCCTGATCCTCGATTATGCCGTGACGCCGCTGCCCAACGCCCAGACGATGCTGACCTTCGTCGACATGACGGCGAGTGCCAGGGCGGAACGGGCGCTCAAGGAGAAGAACGAGGCGCTGCAGAAGGCCGACGAGCTCAAGAACGATTTCGTCCAGCACGTCTCCTACGAATTGCGCTCGCCGCTGACCAATATCATCGGCTTCACCGACCTCCTGAAGACACCGGGCATCGGTACGCTGAACGAGCGCCAGTCGGAATATATCGACCATATCTCGACATCCTCGTCGGTTCTTCTGACGATCGTCAACGACATCCTCGATCTGGCGACCGTCGATGCGGGCATCATGCAGCTCAACTATTCGGAAATGGCGATAGACGACCTGCTCGACGACGTGGCGATGCAGATCGCCGATCGCCTGCACGAGAACGGCGTGGCGCTGGCGATCACTGCGCCGGCCGGGCTTGGCACCATCGTTGCCGACCAGCAGCGGCTGAAGCAGATCCTCATCAAGCTGCTCACCAATGCCACCAATTTCGCGCCGGAAGGCTCCGCCATCACGCTCAACTGCTGGCGCACCCATAGCGACGTGTTCTTCTCGGTGACCGACAAGGGTCCGGGCATCCCCGAAGATATCCTGAAGACCGTGTTCGACCGGTTCTCGGCCAATGCCAAGGGCGGCAAGCGCAGTGGGGCGGGTCTCGGCCTTTCGATCGTCGAGAGCTTCGTGACGCTGCATCACGGCGATGTCGCGATCGACAGCAAGCCTGGCCAGGGAACCACGGTTACGTGCCGCATTCCGAGCGGCACGACGGCGCGGTCCGTCGCCGCCGAATGAGTGGTGAGGCAGCTCTTACCCTGACGCTTGCCGACGAGGCCGAAACGATCCGCCTCGGCGAAGACCTGGCGCTGGCGCTGAACAAGGGCGACTGGATCGCCCTTTCCGGCGATCTCGGCGCCGGCAAATCGACCTTCGCCCGGGCCTTTTTGCGCGCGCTTGGCGATGAAGACGAGCTTGAAGTGCCGAGCCCGACCTTCACGCTGGTGCAGAGCTACGAGCTGCGCATCCCAGTCGCGCATTTCGATCTCTATCGGCTTGGCGATGCCTCGGAACTCGACGAGCTCGGTTTCGACGAGGCGCTTTCCAGCGGCATCTGCCTGGTGGAATGGCCGGAAGTCGCCGACGCGTTGCTGCCGCAGGCCCGCATTCAGCTCCGGCTCGAACAGAGCGGCAGCGGCCGGACCGCGACGATCACGGCACCGGAGGCGCAGATGCAGCGCATCCGCCGCGTGCTGGCGATCCGCGAATTTCTCGACAGCCACGGTTACCCCGGCGCCCGGCGGCGTTTCCTCACCGGCGACGCTTCGACACGCGCCTATGAGAGCGTAAAAATAGCAACCGGCGAAACGCTGATCCTGATGGACTGGCCGCGCCCGGCGCAAGGGCCGCCGGTTCTCGATGGAAAGCCCTATCCCAAGGTCGCGCATCTGGCGGAAGACCCCTACCCCTTCGTGGCGATCGACGAATACCTGCGCGAACTGGGACTTGCGGCGCCGGAAGTGCTGCATGTCGATTACGACCAGGGCATTCTGCTGATCGAAAATCTTGGCGAAGAGGGGGCCGTCGACGAAGACGGCAATCCCATCGAGGAACGCTACCGCGAAAGCATCGTGTGCCTCGCCTTCCTGCACAGCCATGAGATGCGCCAGGATCTGCCGGTCGGGGACGGCCATATCCACCATATTCCCGATTTCGACCCGACGGCCATGAAGATGGAGGCGCGGCTCCTCGTTGACTGGCACCTGCCGTGGAAACGCGGAACGCCGGCGACTGACGAGGAACGGCAGGAATATCTGGCGATCTGGGACAATCTGATCCGCGAGCTTGACGGCGTCGAGAAAAACCTGCTGCTGCGCGATTTCCATTCGCCCAATATCATCTGGCGGCCGCATGAATCGGGCGTGCGACGCGTCGGCCTGATCGACTTCCAGGATGCGATGATCGGCCCGACCGCCTACGACCTCGCCTCTATCGTCCAGGACGCCCGCGTCGACATCCCGAAGGCACTCGCCGATCAGCTGATGCTGGATTACGTGACGCTTCGCCGCGCACTCGGAGCCTTCGACGAGCCGACCTTCCTCAAGGCTTGGGCGATCATGGCTGCGCAGCGCAACTGCAAACTCGCCGGCCTTTGGGTGCGGCTCTTGCAGCGGGATGGCAAGCCGGGCTATCTGAAGCACATGCCGCGGACGCTCCGCCATCTCGCGACGGCGCTGAGCCACGATGTGCTCGCCCCCTTGCGCGATTGGTGCCGTCGGGCTGGAATAGAACTGCCCGAATCATAATTACGGTTGCCGATGACCATTCAACGAGCCCCGATCAAACAGGCGATGGTGCTTGCCGCAGGGCTCGGCACCCGTATGCGGCCGATCACCAACACGATGCCGAAGCCGCTGGTGCCGGTCGCCGGCAAGCCGATGATCGATTATGTGCTGGATTCGCTGAGAGAGGCTGGCGTCGAGCGCGCCGTCGTCAATGTGCACCACTTCGCCGACCAGATGGCGGCGCATCTCGAAGCTTATCAGGGCCTCGAAATCCTGATCTCCGACGAGCGCGACGCGCTGATGAACAATGGCGGCGGCATCGTGAAGGGACTGAAGCTTCTCGATCGCAGCACGGTTTTCGTCATGAATGCCGACCTCTTCTGGATCGGCGAGACACCCGGCAAGCCGACCAACCTGCGGCACCTGGCGGAGTTCTTCGATCCGGAGCGCATGGACATGGCGATGCTCTGCGTCGATATCGACAACACGACCGGGCACAACGGCATCAACGATTTCGGCATAGATGCGGATGGCCGGTTGAGGCGCTACCGGGACGATCCGGCCAACCCGGTCGTTTATGCCGGCGCTTTTGCGATGAGCCCGTCCTTTCTGGATGACGCACCGTCCGATGCTTTCAACATCAATATCTATTTCGACAAGGCGATCGCCCGCGACCGGCTCTATGGAACCATGCTCGATGGCCACTGGATCACCGTCGGCACGCCGGAAGCGCTGCCGGAAGCCGAAGCGGTGATCGCCCGCTATCCGGTGGAGGCATGACCACGCTATCCGGCAAGAAGCGGGTGTTTTCGATCCCCGCCGGAGCGCCGTTCCTCAAGACCGTGGCAGCGGCACTCTGCGACGGTCGGCTCAACGAGACTTTTCGCTACGATCCGACCGATCCGCTTTCGCTCGCCGACGTGACCATCTATGTGCCGACGCGCCGTTCGGCCCGCGTGCTACGCTCGGAATTCGTCGATCTGCTCGGCGGCCGATCGGCGATCCTGCCGGTCATCCGGCCGCTCGGCGAAACCGACGACGACAGCGGTTATTTCGACCTCGTGGCGCCCGAGGAGATGGACCTGGCGCTGCCGATCGGCGGCACCGCGCGTCTCCTCGAACTCGGCCGACTGATTCTTGCGTGGCGCAACCAGCTTCCGAAAATCGTGCTCGACGTACATTCGGAATCGCCGCTCGTCGCACCGGCCAGCCCAGCCGATGCCATATGGCTCGCCCGGGCGCTCGCCGAACTCATCGACGCGGTCGAAACCGAGGAGCGCGACTGGACGGATCTCAAAAAACTCGACACCGGCGAACATGCGCTCTGGTGGCAGCTGACCGCGGAGTTCCTGTCGATCGCGAGCGCCTTCTGGCCGCTTCGTCTCGAAGAACTGCGTCGGTCTTCGCCGGCAAAACATCAGGCGTCGATCCTGCGCGGCGAGGCGCGGCGGATTTCGTCCAGGGATCACAAGGGACCGGTGATCGTCGCTGGTTCGACCGGCTCCGTGCCGGCCGCTGCCGACCTGATCGCGGCGATCTCCCGCCTTCCGAACGGCACCGTCGTGCTGCCGGGACTCGACCTCTCGATGCCGCCGGATCAATGGGCGATGATCGGCGAAGAGGCCTTTGACGGCAAACCCGAACCCGCCAGCCGCAGCCATTCGCAGTTCGGCCTGTCGCGGCTGCTCAAGAAGCTCGGCGTGACGCGGGAAGACGTGGCGATGCTCGGCGAAGTTCCGGGCGATCTCGCCTTCCGCGCCGAAGCGCTCTCCCAGGCGCTGGTGCCCGCCAAGGCGACGGACCGCTGGAGCACCTGGCGGGACGACGCGGATCCCGCTCTCCTTACCCAAGCCTTTGCCGATGTCTCGCTGATCGAAGCCTCGAACGAACGCGAGGAGGCCGTGGCGATCGCCATCGCGCTCCGGCTTGCGCTCGAACAGCCGGGCAAAAACGGTGGCGAGAGCCAGGCCGCGCTGATCACGCCTGATCGAGCGCTTGCCCGCCGGGTGACCGCCGAACTTTCGCGCTTCGGCCTGCTTGCCGACGATTCCGCCGGTTCGCCGCTGTCCGGTACGCCACAGGGCACCTTGACCCAGCTTCTGCTCGAAGCAACGCTCCGGCCGGGCGACCCGGTGGCGATCGTGGCGCTGATCAAGCATCCGCTGATGCGCCTCGGCCTGCCGGCAGCGGAGCTGCGATCGGCCGTCGAAGCGCTGGAAATCCTGGCTCTGCGCGGCGGTCTCGGCGACATGGACATTTCCGCGCTGGAGCCGCTGCTCGAAACCCAGTTGGCCAGCCAGCTCGAAGACAGGCACGCGCCGCACTGGCGGCTATCGCTGCCGACCGATGCCGCAGGTAAGGCGCGCGATCTTGCGCAGCGGCTGGCGAAAGCGGTCGAGCCGCTCGCTTCCGCCCTCGTCCGCCGCCGGCCGGATGGGCGCGGCCTTACGGCAAAACTCACGCTATCCGAATGGGCCGATCGCACCGGCCGCGCACTTGAGGCGATCTGCATCGATGAACGGCGAGACCTCGCAGCGCTCTGGTCTGGAGAAGCCGGCGAAAGGCTGGCAGGGCTGCTCTCCGAAGTCATCGATACCGACGGGCAGATGGAGGCGGACGGTCCGCAATGGATCGATATCGTCATGGCGCTGACAACAGGCGAGGCGGTAAAGCCCCGTTCGCTCAGCCATCCGCGCATCTTCATCTTCGGTACTCTCGAAGCCCGGCTGCAGAGCGTCGATACGATGATCCTCGGCGGCCTCAACGAAGGGTCCTGGCCGGGGCAGACGGTCAACAACCCGTTCCTGTCCCGTACCATGAAGACCGATATGGGGCTGGAACCGCCGGAACGGCGGATCGGCCAGCTTGCCCACGATTTCGAAATGGCCTGCGGGACGCGGCATCTAATCCTTTCGCGCTCGATGCGCCAAGGATCCACGCCAACCGTCGCCTCGCGCTGGCTGCAGCGGCTGCTTGCGCTGGGTGGACGGCAGTTTGCGGACGAGCTCCGGACACGCGGCCATCAGTACCGCGATTGGGCCTCGATGATCGATGCCGGGGAAAACCAGCCGGTCGCTAAGCGCCCGGCCCCGAAACCTCCGGCGGACCTGCAGCCGGTAAAGTATTCCTTCAGCGAGGTCGGGCGCCTGCGCCGTGACCCGTATTCGATCTATGCCCGCCGCATCTTGAAACTCGATCCGCTCGATCCGTTCAACCGAGATCCCGGCGCCTCCGAGCGCGGCACGCTCTATCATGCAATCATCGACCGCTACACCCGCGAAGGCCATAAACCCGGCACGCCTGTCGCCAGGGAGGCGATGCGGCGGATCACCGAGGAGCTGTTCGACGCCGAGTTGCTGCCGCCGCATATCGACCGCGTCTGGCGACCCCGTTTTGCCGAGGTGGCCCGCGCCTTCCTGGACTGGGAAGTCGAGCGCGCGCCGGATATCCGCAAAACGATGACGGAAGTCGGGGCCGGCTGGGAGCTTCAGCCCGCCGGCATCCGCGTTACCGGCATAGCCGACCGGATCGACATCAAGGGCTCGGGCCTTGCCGATCTCGTCGACTACAAGACGGGCCTCAGCCCTTCCGTTTCCCAGGCGCGGGCACTGCTCGATCCGCAGCTCGGGCTTGAGGCGGCGGCGCTCAGAGCCGGAGCTTTCAAGGATGCGGGTCCGTTGACACCCGACCAGCTGCTCTATGTCCGGCTGCGTCCCGGCGACCGGTTCCGGGAAGACAAGGTCAACAACGAGGGTTCGAGCGCGACGGCCAAGCGCCAACCGAAATCGGCGATCGATCTGGCCGACGAATCGATCGAGCAGCTCACCCGCTTCGTGATCACGCTGCGCAACGGCGAAGCCGGCTTCGCATCGCGGCTCGTGCCGATGGCCCAAAATGATTTCGGCGGCGAATACGACCACCTCGCCCGCGTGGCTGAATGGTCGACGGCCGACGACGAGGAGGCGGAAGCCGATGAGTGACCTGGCTCCCGAGGGTGACGATCCGCTCAAGTGGATCGACTGGACGACGGTGCAGCAATCGCTTGCCTCCGATCCGATCAGTTCCGCCTGGGTCTCGGCCAATGCCGGCTCCGGCAAGACGCATGTGCTGACCCAGCGGGTCATCCGGCTGCTGCTCGCCGGCTGCCGGCCTTCGTCGATTCTCTGCCTCACCTACACGAAGGCCGCGGCCTCGGAAATGTCGAACCGCGTCTTCCAGCGGCTTTCGGAATGGACGGTGCTTTCGGACGGCGAGCTGCGCAAGCGGATCGCCAGCATCGAAGGTGCTGAGCCGGATTCGCTGAAACTTGCCGAAGCGCGGCGGCTGTTCGCCAAGGCTCTGGAAACGCCGGGCGGGTTGAAGATCCAGACTATCCACGCCTTCTGCGAGGCGCTGCTGCACCAGTTTCCGCTCGAAGCCAATGTCGCCGGGCATTTTTCGGTGCTTGACGACCGCGCCGCCTCTGCCCTGCTTGCCGATGCGCGGCGCTCCCTGCTGACGGCAACGTCGGCGGAAGAAGACCCGGTGCTGGCCGAAGCCTTTGCCCATGTGCTGGATCTCGGCGACGAATTCGGGCTCGAAACGCTGCTCAGCGACATCATCGCCAACCGCACCGCGATCCGACGATTCATCGCCCATGCGGAACGCCACGGCGGCATCGGCGTCGAGCTGAAGCGCGCCTTAGGGCTCGGGCCGGCCGACACGGAAGACAGTATCGCCGCCGGCTACTGGCCCCTACCCGGCCTCTCCGGCCTGACGCTCGACCTCTATCTCGCGCTTGCCGACCAGAAGGGCGGGCAGAAGGTCACGGAGGTCGCTTACGGCCTTCGGCTGGTCGCCAAGGAGCCGGATGTCCTGAAGCGGGCCCAGCATCTCGACCAGATTTTTCTCACCCGCGAGGGCAAGCCGAAGGCCGACAGTTCGCTGATTGCCAAGGCGATGACAACGACGGCGCCGGAACTGACCGAAGCGGTGGCAATCGCCCGCGCCCATGTCGTCGCTTGTCGCGACCGGCTGCGGCTGGTCCGGATGTTCCTCGCGACCAAGGCGGCGCTGACGCTGGCGCAACGCCTCAACGACGATTACGAGGATCTGAAGAAACAACGCAGCCTGCTCGACTTCGAGGACCTGATCGCCCGCACCGCCGATCTTCTCACCCGCGATGGCGTCGGCGCCTGGGTGCATTACAAGCTCGACCAGGGCATAGACCACATTCTCGTCGACGAGGCGCAGGACACCAGYCCGATCCAGTGGACGGTGATCAAGTCGCTGGCGGAGGATTTCTATTCCGGCGCCAGCGCCCGCGAGACCCGCCGCACCATCTTTGCCGTCGGCGACGAAAAGCAGTCGATCTATTCCTTCCAAGGCGCCCGGCCGGAGCGGTTTGCGGAAGAACGCAGCGAGACGGAAAAACGGGTGCGGGCCAGCGACCAGGCATTCCACTCAGTGCGGCTGCCGCTCTCCTTCCGCTCCACGGCCGATGTGCTCGCAGCCGTCGACCAGGTGTTTTCCCTGGAGGAGAACTTTCGAGGCCTCAGCGCGCTCGGCGAACCGGTGCAGCACCGTTCCAACAGGATCGGCCACCCGGGCGCCGTCGACCTCTGGGACGTGGTAGTGCCGGAAGTCGCCGAACAGGAGGAAGACTGGACGGCGCCATTCGATTCGACGCCCGACAAGGCGCCTTCCGCCATTCTCGCAGGCCGGATCGCCAACCGGATCGAGGAGATGATCGGCAAGGAAAC
This sequence comes from Neorhizobium sp. 05N33, assembly GCF_056397445.1. Taxonomy (NCBI): domain Bacteria; kingdom Pseudomonadati; phylum Pseudomonadota; class Alphaproteobacteria; order Hyphomicrobiales; family Rhizobiaceae; genus Neorhizobium; species Neorhizobium sp. 05N33. The sequence goes on from NZ_JBFTNK010000012.1 coordinate 41,212, forward strand.
GATCATCGAAAAAGGTGTCGAACGACCGATCGAGGCCGGCGATATCCTCGTTCTGGTGCGGAAACGCGACGCCTTCGTCAATGCGCTGACCCGGGCACTGAAACGCCGCGACAATATTCCCGTCGCCGGTGCCGACCGGCTGCGGCTGACGAGCCATATCGCCGTGCAGGATCTCCTGGCGCTTGGCCGCTTTCTGCTGCTGCCGCAGGACGATCTTTCGCTGGCGGCGCTGCTCAAAAGCCCGCTCTTCAATCTTTCGGAAGAGGACGTCTTCGAAATCGCGGCGCGGCGGGCGGAGAACACCAGCGCCTGGGCACAGCTCAACCGGTTGAGCGAAGAACAACCACTACGCTTCCGCGATGCGGCCGACCGGCTTCAGCATCTTCTCGGCCTCTCGCGGCAGCTCAGCCCGCATGACCTGTTTGCCCGGATTCTCGGCGCGCAGGGCGGGCGGCGGAAATTCCTTGGCCGGCTTGGTACCGAGGCCGGCGATATTCTCGACGAGTTCCTGACCTTCGCGCTCGACCACGAGACAAATGGATTGCCGGGCCTGCAGGCGTTCATCTCGACGCTGGAGATCGAGTCGCCGGAGGTGAAGCGCGAGCAGGACGGCGGTCGCAACGAGGTGCGGATCATGACCGTGCACGCCTCCAAAGGCCTGGAGGCGCCGGTGGTGTTCCTCGTCGACAGCGGCTCGAAGGCTTTCATTTCCTCGCATGTGCCGAAATTCCGGCTGCTTCGGATCCGCGGCGAGAGTGTGCCGGCATGGGTTCCTGGCAAGATGCTGACCAATGCGATGACATCAGCCGACGACGACCGAATCAGGACTTCGACCGAGGAAGAATATCGCCGGCTGCTCTACGTGGGGATGACACGGGCCGCGGACCGGCTGATCGTCTGCGGTTATCGCGGCAAGATCGACAATCCCGATACCTGGCAGTCGATGATCTCGAAGGCGCTCGCCGCCGACGAACACCATTGCAGCCCGGCGGAGTTTCGGGGTTCCGACGACCAATGGGGCGGTTTCAAATGGCGGCTTCCGGCCGCTCCCGGACAGGCGCCGAAGTCGGTACACAAAGAGGCGGCGGCAGCGGACAGAAAGCCGCTTCCTACAGCGCTTTCCCGTCCCCTGCCCGCGCAAAAAATCCTGCCGCGGCCGCTCAGCCCTTCCGGCGCCGGCACGATGATCGATGACGACGCGGATGACCTGATCGTCACATCGCCGCTGTTCGCCACTGACCAGAAGGACAGTGCCGGGCTGGCGCTGCAGAAGGGCAAGCTGGTCCACCGCATGCTGCAGATGCTGACGGATTTCCCTGAGGCCGAACGTGCCTCTGCCGCCCGTCGTTATGCGGACCGTGCGGCCCGTTTCTGGCCGGCAGCGGAGCGCGAAAAGCTCGTCGCCAGCGTCATGTCGGTGCTGTCGCATGCCGAACTCGGGCCGGTGTTTTCCGAGCGCAGCCAGTCGGAAGTCTCGATCATGGGCACGCTGGCGCTGGAAGGCCGCGATTACGCGATTTCCGGCCGCATCGACCGGCTCGTGGTAACCGAGGACCGGGTGATCATCCTCGACTACAAGACCAATCGCGTGCCGCCGAAAACGTTGGAGGACGTGCCGCTTTCGCATCGGGCGCAGCTCGCCATCTATTGCGAAATCCTGCGGCCGCTTTATCCGGCGAAAAGTTTCGAATGCGTGCTGGTCTATACCGAGTCGGCGCAAGTGGTTACGCTGCCCGCGGAACTGCTGTCACGCTCGCTTGCGGAACTCAAAACAAAGTGAGATAGCGGCCATTGAAAACTTTGAGCGGGAAGCTCACATTTACACCAACAGAGAATCGTGAAGGAGAGCCCTATGGCTACCGTTAAAGTCGATAACAGCAACTTTCAAGCCGAAGTCCTCGATGCAGCCGAACCGGTGATCGTGGATTTCTGGGCTGAATGGTGCGGCCCCTGCAAAATGATCGGTCCGAGCCTCGAAGAAATTTCGAACGAGCTCGCCGGCAAGGTGAAGGTCGTCAAGCTGAATATCGACGAAAATCCTGAACTGGCTGCCCAGTTCGGCGTGCGTTCGATCCCGACGCTTGCCATGTTCAAGGGTGGCGAAGTGGCCGACATCAAGGTTGGCGCCGCTCCGAAGACCGCCCTTTCGGCCTGGATTTCCAGCGCCGCCTAACTTCCAGTCGCATGCCCGCATAAAAAAGCCCGGCTGATCCCTGCAGCCGGGCTTTTTCTATGTCGGTCGCGCCCTTCCCGGTCAGGTCGGCGGGGTGCCGTTGTCGGCAAGTACGTTGCCGGCGAAATAAAGCGAACCGCCGATCAGGATGCGCGGCGGCGGAGCGCCCGGCACCTGGCGGCGGGCGATTTCCTGCAGCGCCTCGGCCGTGGAGCCGGCGGGCTCGGCCACCAAGCCGGCATCGAAGGCGGCATGGGCAAGAACCACCGGGTCGAGACCCGATTCGCTGCCGCGGATGCGCACGGTGAAGACGTGTTCTGCGATATCGGCAAAGGCACGGAAATAGCCGATCGGGTCCTTGGTGTTGATCATGCCGGCAATAATGTAAAGCGGCCGAGCCTGGCGCTCCTCGAAGGATGCCATCGCCTCGGCGATCACCTCGCCGGCGCCGGGATTGTGCCCGCCATCCAGCCAGATTTCAGAGCCTTCGGGCGCATATTGCAGCAGTTTGCCTTCGGTCAGCTTCTGGAGGCGGGCCGGCCATTCGACGGTCGCCATCGCCTTTTCCATCATCGCTTCGGTGACGGTAAAACCGGCCGCCTTGACGGCGCGGATGGCGGCGGCGGCATTGGCGTATTGGTGACGCCCCGGCAGGCGTGGCAAAGGCAGGTCGGCAAGACCGAACTCATCCTGATAGATCAGCCGGCCGAATTCCTCATGGGCCGAAAATTCCTGGCCATAAACGGCGGTCGGACAGCCGAGCCGTTCTGCAGTCGAAACCAGCACGTCGCGGGCCGCTTCGAATTCCTGATGGCCGATGACGACGGGACGGCCGCGCTTCATGATCCCGGCCTTCTCGGCGGCAATCAGTTCGACGCGGTCGCCGAGATAGGCCTGGTGGTCGAGCGAGATCGGCATGATGACCGAAACCGCAGGATCTGAAATGACATTGGTGGCATCGAAACGACCGCCGAGGCCGACTTCGAGGATCACCGCATCGCCAGGCTGTTCGGAGAACAGGAGGAAAGTCGCCGCTGTGAGGATCTCGAAGACGGTAATCATCTGGCCGTTATTGGCCGCCGCGATGCGTCGTAACGCATCCGCCAGCATCTCGTCGCCGACGATCCGGCTGCTGCCGCCCTTGACGCCGATCCGATAGCGTTCATGCCAGTGGACGAGATGCGGGGACGTGTGGACATGCGTCGCATAACCGCCTGCCTCAAGCAGGGCACGGCAGAAGGCCGTCACGGAGCCCTTGCCATTGGTGCCGGCCACATGGATGACGCGCGGCAGCTTCCTATGCGGATTGCCGAGTATCTCGAGCAGGCGGGTGATCCTGTCGAGCGAAAGATCGAAACCCTTCGGATGAAGGGTCATCAGTCGTTCAATTTCCCGCTCGGCCTCGCTCACAACGGGCTCGTTCATGGTGGTCATCCCGCCGCTCCGGCTCTCGATGCTCTCTCTCGGTCAGGCGCTGAGCGCGATGGGCGCCGGAAGCACTTCCTGAACAGGCTGTTTCGTCAGCATCTTCAGGATCTTGGCCAGTGTCGATGGAATCTCGTGGCGCTTTACCACCATATCGACCATGCCATGCTCCAGCAGGTATTCCGACGTCTGGAAGCCTTCAGGCAGCTTTTCGCGCAGCGTCTGTTCGATGACGCGCTTGCCGGCAAAGCCGATTTCGGCGCCGGGCTCGGCAATATGGACATCACCCAGCATGGCGTAGGAGGCGGTGACGCCGCCGGTCGTCGGGTTGGTGAGCACGACGATATAAGGCAGGCCTGCTTCCTTCAGCATGTCGACCGCAACCGTGGTGCGCGGAAGCTGCATCAGCGACAGGATGCCTTCCTGCATGCGAGCGCCGCCGGAGGCCGGGAAGATCACCAGCGGGCATTTTTCGGTGAGTGCTCGTTCGCAAGCCCGGACGATCGCCTCACCAGCCGCCATGCCGAGCGAACCGCCGATAAAGTTGAATTCATGCACGACGGCGACCAGCTTCAGGCCCTGGACCTCGCCGAGGCCGGCGAGAATCGTGTCTTCCTGCTCGGTCTTGACGCGACTATCCTTCAGGCGATCGGCATAACGCTTGGAATCGCGGAATTTCAGCGGATCCTGGGCGACCTTCGGCTGCGGCAACGCTTCGAAGACACCGCCATCGAAAAGATCGACGAGGCGGGCCTTGGCCGGCATCTTCATGTGGAAGCCGGAAGCGGGGATGACCCACTTGTTCTCTTCCAGGTCCTTATGAAAGACCATCTCGCCGGTTTCCGGGCACTTGATCCAGAGATTTTCCGGAACGTCCCGGTTGGGACGACCGAGCATGGAGTTGATGCGCGGCCGGACGTAATTGGTGATCCAGTTCACTTGGCGTACTCCCGATTAACTGAAGCCTAATGTGGGAAACTATTCGGCGGCAACAAGGCGGGCAGCGCGCACGCCGGTTGCAAGACCGCGAACCAGGGTCGCGACCGCAGCGACGGTATCCGGGCCAGCCTTGCCATCCTTGGTGAGGCTGCCGGCGATCTGGCTAACGATTGCCGAGCCGACAACGACGCCATCCGCCGCAGCGCCGATTGCCTTGGCGTGATCCGCGGTCTTGACGCCGAAACCGACGCAGACCGGCAGAGCCGTGTGGCCCTTGATGCGCTTGACGGCTCCGCCGATCAGCGACGGATCCGGAAGGGCCGATCCGGTAATGCCGTTCATCGAGACGTAATAGACGAAACCCGACGTGTTCTTGAGAACGGCCGGAAGGCGCTTGTCGTCGGTGGTCGGGGTGGCGAGGCGGATGAAGTTGACGCCCTTGGCCAGTGCCGGGATGCAAAGCTCGTCATCCATTTCCGGCGGCAGATCGACGACGATCAGGCCGTCGATGCCCGACGCAATCACGTCATCGAGGAATCTCTCGACGCCGTAGACATAGATCGGGTTGTAGTAACCCATCATCACGATCGGCGTTTCGGTATCGGTTTCGCGGAAAGTGGCCGCAAGCTTGAGCGTCTTTGCGAGCGTCTGGCCGCCCTTGAGGGCGCGCTGACCGGCCATCTGGACTGCCGGACCATCGGCCATCGGATCCGAAAACGGCATGCCGAGCTCGATGAGATCGGCACCGGCATCAGGCAATGCCTTCATGATGCCGAGCGAGGTTTCGAAATCCGGATCGCCGCCCATGATGTAGGTGATCAGCGCGGGGCGACCCTCGGCCTTCAGGGCCGCGAAACGTTTGTCCATACGAGCGGTCATATCAAAGCTCCATGCCGAGAATCTTGCCGACGGTGAAGATGTCCTTGTCTCCACGGCCCGACAGATTCATCAGGATGATTTCGTCCTTGCCCATCTTCGGGGCGCGCTTGATCACTTCGGCGAGCGCATGGCTCGGCTCCAGCGCCGGGATGATGCCTTCGAGACGGGTCAGCATCTGGAAAGCGTCGAGCGCTTCGTCATCCATGATCGGCACGTATTCGGCGCGCCCGATGGAATGCAGCCAGCTATGTTCCGGACCGATGCCCGGGTAATCGAGGCCGGCCGAAATCGAATGGCCTTCGAGGATCTGGCCGTCGCCATCCTGCAGCAGATAGGTACGGTTGCCATGCAGGACGCCTGGCGATCCGGCAGTGATCGAGGCGCAATGATCGACGCCCTGGAGGCCACGGCCGCCAGCTTCGACGCCGACGATCCGGACGCTTTTGTCGTCCAGGAACGGATGGAAGATGCCGATCGCGTTCGAACCGCCGCCAACGGCGGCGATGACGACATCCGGCAGCCTGCCTTCGGCTTCCAGTAACTGGGCGCGGGCTTCGGTGCCGATCACCGACTGGAAGTCGCGGACCATTTCCGGATAGGGATGCGGGCCGGCGGCGGTGCCGATCAGGTAATAGGTGTCGTCGACATTGGTGACCCAGTCACGCAACGCCTCGTTCATGGCGTCCTTCAGCGTGCCGTGACCGGCGGTCACCGGACGGACTTCAGCACCGAGAAGCTTCATGCGGAAAACGTTCGGCGCCTGGCGCTGGACGTCGGTCGCACCCATGTAGACGACGCAAGGGAAACCGAAGCGGGCGGCAACGGTCGCCGACGCGACGCCATGCTGGCCGGCGCCGGTCTCGGCGATGATTCGGGTCTTGCCCATGCGCTTGGCGAGCAGGATCTGGCCAATGCAGTTGTTGATCTTGTGCGAACCGGTATGGTTCAGCTCTTCGCGCTTGAAATAGATCTTGGCGCCGCCGAGATGTTCGGTCAGGCGCTCGGCGAAATAAAGCGGGCTCGGACGGCCGATATAATGGGCGCCGAGATCAGCCAGTTCCTTCTGGAAGGCCGGATCGTTCTTCGCCTTTTCCCATTCGCCCTGGAGATCCAGGATCAGCGGCATCAGCGTTTCGGCGACAAAGCGCCCGCCGAAAATACCGAAACGGCCATCCTCGTCGGGGCCGGCACGGAACGAATTGGGTTGTGGCGTCTCGTTCACTCTCTACTCCCTCACGCGCCCTTTCGACCCGCCTCTGCGACGGCATCGAAAAAGGCATCGATCATTCCAAGGTCCTTGATGCCCGGCGCGCTTTCCACGCCGGACGATAAGTCGATACCGCTTGCCCGCGTCGATTTGAGGGCAATAACGGCATTATCCTTGTTCAATCCTCCCGAAAGCATGTAATCCACGCCCTCGTCAAGGGAAGCCATCAGGCTCCAGTCGAAGGAAATGCCGTTGCCACCCGGCAATTCGGATCCGGCGGGCGCTTTGGCATCGAAAAGAAAGCGATCGGCAACGCCGATATAAGGATCGATCCGGTCGAGATCGCCAGCTTCCTTCACGGAAAATGCCTTCATGACCGGCAGACCGAAAAGCGCTTTTACCTGCAGAACCCGTTCCGGGCTCTCATTGCCATGCAGTTGCAGGATGTCCGGCCGCACCATCGAGACGATGTCGTCGAGCTCCTCGTCGTCGGCATTAACGGTCACCGCGACGAGCTTCACCCGCCCGCGGACTCGATCGGCAAGGTCTCCGGCCAGGTCCGGTTCGACATAACGCGGGCTCTTGGCGAAAAAGATGAAGCCGATATGCGAGGCGCCCCGCGCCACGGCGCGATCAACAGCCTCGGGGGTTTTCAACCCGCAAATCTTGATATCAGGTTTCATGACGTGCGGAGTGGCATGAAATTCCGCCGGAGTCGAGGCAAATCATAGCAGACGGAATGCGGCCTTGGTGATCCTGGTTATTTTCGTCTTCGGGTTCTCCCCGAGGATCGGCCGGGACACGTCGTGTGCCTCGAATTGAAATTTAATAATGACACGCGACGTGCCCCGTTCGGTGTGTTTTCCGCGCAACTCCGGTCCCTCTGCGGCGGTATGGTCTTGCGTCCTTGCGGAATGCCATACCGGGTTGTGTGCGACACACGCACGCCCCGCCTCAGGGCGAGAGGGAGACCATTTTCTGCGCAGCCCCTGGCGACCCACCTGCATGACGGCAGATCATCAAGGCACCGGTCCCGCCTCGCCGGTCATGCGGGCCGGTGTAGCCGAAACGGGACGGGTGGATTGTAGGCACGGGGTCGAGGGGTGGGGATGAGCGAGGGTGTATTTTTATGCTTTTGTTTCCCAAGTGACTGATTTGCCTAAGCAAGCCCCCCTCTGCCCTGCCGGGCATCTCCCCCACGGGTGGGGAGATCACAAGCGTCGCGATCCTCGCTTCCAAACTACCGCCGCGAAACATGCAACGCCCAATGGAGGGCTGTGAGCAGGCTCCCAGCCAATCTCCCTCCTTGTGGGGGAGATGCCCGGCAGGGCAGAGGGGGGTGCCACACCCTCCGCTGCCAACCGCTTCCTGCACTTACTGCTCCCCCATCACCTCGGGCTTGACCCGGGGACCACGGCCGCAACCTCGTCACTCGAAATCAATCGCATGTAGCTGGGACCCATGCTGTTTCAGCCATTTTCGGGCCTCTTCCATGCGCGGGCAGAGCTCTCGGCACAACGCCCAGAATTTCGGGCCGTGGTTCATCTCCTTCAGGTGCGCCACTTCATGGGCGGCGAGATAATCGATGACGAGAGGCGGGGCCATGACGATGCGCCAGGAAAAACTGAGGTTTCCATCCCAGGAACAGGAACCCCAGCGGCTGCGGGTGTCCTTCATGGAGACTGACTTGACCGGTTTGCGGATGGCGGCGGCGTGGCGGGCGACCAGCACTTCGAGATCCTTGCGCGCTTCCTTCTTGAAGAAGGCGGAGAGCCGACGGCCCATGTGATCCTCGAGGCCGCTGACCCGCAGCACCGGTTCGCCATCGACCAGCACCGCTTCGGTGAGGCCGCGCAGCGTGCCGGTATGTTCGATCCGATGGGGCACGCCGCGAAAGGCGATGCGGCCGCCTGATCGGATCGGGTTATCGGCCGAAAATTTGGCGAGCTTGGTGAGGAGCCAGCCCTGGTGACGGTCGAGGAAATCGTCGATCTCGCGCTTCAGCAGACCCGCTGGCACCGTAAGGTTGAGCGCGCGGCCGCCGGGTTCGATCCTGAGCGTAATGCGGGTGGCGCGGCGGTTTTCCCTGATCGTCAGCGGCATCGCCCGATCACCGACATCAAGCGTCCGCTTCACCGTTTCGAGCGGTTTCGGCTTGGAGCGGACTGGCTTTTTCAGAAGCGCGAACATGGACCCTTTCTAGCCGATTCCTTTCCATAAGAAAGCCGGCGTCTCAACGACGCCGGCTCCCCATCACGTTTCACGTGAATCCCTGGGAGGATCAGAGATCGACAACCGGGTTCTGGCCGGAGGAACGGTTCTGCCGCTCGCGCATGAAGCGGTCGAATTCTTCCTGGTCCTTGGCGCGGCGAAGCTCGCGGACATAGTTGTCGAATTCTTCGCGCATCTCATCCAGCTTGCGGCGCTCTTCCTCGATCCGGTCGATCTCGGTCTTGCGCCAGTCGTCAAAGGCGACGTTGCCAGTGGTGAAATGCGTGTTGTAGCGGGACTTCGCCCGACGGCAGCCGGCGAACATCCGGTCGGCGCGGTGGTTGGCATCACGCTTGAAGCCGCGGAGCCTCTCCCCGAACAGAATGTAGGCGAGCATGGCAAGGCCGAGCGGCCAGAAAACGACGAAACCGAGCACCATGAGCGCGATGGTAGCCGGCGTCCACTCCGGACGAATCAATGCTGACTGGTTCATTGGTCACACCCTGATGTTTCAGCGGGTGGCCACATGCCAGCCCGACTGAATTCGATTTGGTGAGCCCATGATCCGCCTTCAAGAAGACGGATCATTAAATTCAAGAAGATGCTGAAATATAAACCAGAATTCGAAGACGCGACCGGACTTAGCCGGCCTTGCCGCCCTTGATGACCCGCTTGACCGGAGTCTTCTTGGTCACAGACCTGGCATGTTTCTGGGTGAAGGCAACGATGCGAGGCGCGATCTCGCGGCGGAAACGCGAGCCGTTGAACACGCCGTAATGGCCGACATCCGGCTGCATGTAATGCAGGCGCATGTCATCGGGGATATTGGGGCAGATGGTCTGCGCCGCATTGGTCTGGCCGAGACCGGAGATATCGTCGTTCTCGCCCTCGACGGTCAGAAGCGCCACCTGACGGATGAGCTTGGTATCGACCGGTACATTCCGGTGCATCATCTCGCCCTTCGGCAGTGAATGCTTGATGAAGACCGTGTCGACCGTCTGGAGGTAGAACTCCTCGGTGAGGTCCATGACCGCCAGATATTCGTCGTAGAACTCGCGATGCTTCTCGGCAGACTCGCCGTCGTTCTTGACGAGGTGCTGGAAAAATTCCTTGTGGGCGCTGACATGGCGGTCAAGGTTCATCGACATGAAGCCGGACAATTGCAGGAAGCCCGGATAGACGCGGCGCATGAAACCCGTATGCGGCCACGGCACGTTCATGATGACGTTATCGCGGAACCACTCGATCGGATGTTCTTCCGCAAGCTTGTTGACGGCGGTCGGGTTGATGCGGGTGTCGATCGGACCGCCCATCAGGATCATCGAGGCCGGAAGCATGGCATCCCGCTGGGATTCCATGACGGCAACGGCGGCAAGCACCGGAACCGAGGGCTGACAGACCCCGATGACATGGGCGCCGGGGCCGATCGCATGCAGCATCTCGATGATATAGTCGATATAGTCGTCGAGATCGAAGCGGCCGTCGGTGATCGGCACCATGCGGGCATCGATCCAGTCCGTGATGTAGACGTCGGCGCTCGGCAACAGCGCTTCCACGGTGCCGCGCAGCAGCGTCGCATAGTGGCCGGACATCGGCGCAACGATCAGGATCTTCTGATCCGGGGCACGACCGGTGGGCAGATCGCGGCGGAAATGCAGGAGATTGCAGAAAGGCTTGGTCCAGACGATCTCTTCCGTTACCGCGACGGTCTCACCATCGACAGTCGTGAAGGGGAGATCGAAGGCCGGCTTGCCGTAACGGCGCGTGACGCGCTCGAAGACTTCAAGGCTGGCGGACAGCGTGCGGCCCATCGTGGTGTGGGAAAACGGATTGAGCGGATTGGAATAGAAGAAGTGCATGGCATCCGCGGCGGCGCGGACGGGAGCCATCGCGGCGTGGTTCATCTCGTAGAACTGATAGAACATCGACGTGCTACCTTTCGTGATTTCCGACAGCGCATTCGACAGGGACATCGAACCGATCGGTTCAGGAGCAGTGTGAGGATAGGCAAGCACTTTTCTATTGCGATGCAACATTATGGGGAATACCGGCTGAATTGGCCAAGAGGAAGGCGGGGCGGCAGATCATTCTGCTGTCTTGAGAATGACATGTAAGCCTTAAAGTTCCACCTTCCAAGCCTGGTTAAGGACTCATGCCCGCCGGCGGGCATGAGTCCTCCTATTATTTAGACGTCAGCAACGAAGGTCTGGCGTTGGGTGCCGAGGCCGTCGATGCCGAGTTCGACGACTTCGCCGGGTTTCAGGAAGCGCTGCGGCTTCATGCCGAGGCCGACGCCCGGAGGCGTGCCGGTGGAGATGATGTCGCCCGGATGCAGCGACATGAACTGGCTGAGGTAGGAGACGAGATAACGGACGCCGTAGACCATCGTCTTCGTGGAGCCGTTCTGCATCTTCTCGCCATTGACCGTGAGCCACATGCCGAGGTTCTGCGGATCGGCGATTTCGTCCTTGGTGACGAGCCAGGGGCCGATCGGGCCGAAGGTGTCGCAGGACTTGCCCTTGGTCCACTGACCCGAGCGCTCGCTCTGGAAGGCGCGTTCGGAGACGTCGTTGGTCAGGCAGTAGCCGGCGACATAATCCATCGCATCAGCTTCCGAGACATATTTCGCGGTCTTGCCGATGACCACCCCGAGCTCGACTTCCCAGTCTGTCTTCTGGGAACCACGCGGGATGACCACGTCGTCGTTCGGGCCGACGATGGCGGAGGTCGCCTTCATGAAGATGATCGGCTCCGGCGGCACGGTCGCGCCGGTTTCGGCGGCGTGGTCGGAATAGTTGAGGCCGATGCAGATGAACTTCCCGGTGCCGGCGACGCAGGCGCCGATGCGGGTCGGTTGCAGTTCGGGCAGGCTTTCCGGATCGAGAGCGGCGATCCTGGCAAGGCCTTCCGGGGAAATCGCAGGTCCGGCAATGTCGGCGACATGGCCGGACAGATCGCGGATCTTGCCCTTGTTGTCAAAAAGTGCCGGCTTTTCATGGCCCGGCTCACCAATGCGCATCAGTTTCAAAACATGGTCCTCCATTTATCGAGGAGGTTTATGAAACATGCGCCCCGGCTTGTCACCCCCGTTTTCAGCCAACCAGAAGTCTGTTGCCAACCAGGTCGCCGGGCTTATTGTTAATCCTAAATCTCCTCCCGGCCTGCAATTTCGGAGAATGCCCATGACCAGCAGCAACACCCGCGACTCGGAGTTTCCGATCGATACATTTTTCCTCGACCGCTGGTCGCCGCGGGCGTTTACCGCGGAGACGATCGATCAGGCGACCATGCTGACGATCCTTGATGCCGCTCACTGGGCGCCCTCCTCCGGCAACAACCAGCCTTGGCGTTTCATCTATGCACTGCGCGGCACGCCATCTTTTCCGGTGCTCGTCGACATTCTTTCGCCGGGTAACCAGCGCTGGGCGCAGAACGCGGCAGCGCTGATGATCGTCGTCTCGAAGACCTATCGCGTGGCAAGCAATGGCGAGCACCGGCTTGCCTACACCCATTCCTACGATACGGGGGCTGCCTGGTTCTCGGTGATCTGCCAGGCGATGAAACTCGGTTATCACGCGCATGGCATGGAGGGTTTCGACAAGGAAAAGGCTGTCGAGGTTCTGGGCATTCCGGAAGGTTACCGGGCCGAGGCAGCGGCTGCGATCGGCCGCATTGCGGACCGGAGCACGCTTCCCGACGATCTTGCCGAGCGGGAGTTTCCAAGCAAGCGCAAGCCGGTTTCGGAAATCGCCTTCGAAGGAAAATTTACCGGAGAGCCCTGAGCGCCGGCGATCTCTCGAAATTGTTTCACGTGAATCCCTATCCACAGAAAAGATTCACGTGAAACACTTTCGAACTGGACAAACAAAAAGCGGCGGCCCGATCCGGACCGCCGCTTTCATTGTTAATGAAGCTTAGACCTCAGATGTCGAGGTTGGCAACGCTCAGGGCGTTATCCTGGATGAACTCGCGGCGCGGTTCGACTTCGTCGCCCATCAGGCGTGAGAAGAGACCATCGGCATCGGTCGCATCGTTCACCCTGACCTGCAGCAGCGAGCGGACGTTCGGATCGAGCGTCGTTTCCCAGAGCTGCTCGGCATTCATCTCGCCGAGGCCCTTGTAACGCTGCATGGAGAGGCCCTTGCGGCCGGTTGCGAAGATCGATTCCAGGAGGGCGCGGGGGCCGGACATTTCCTGCTGGCCGTCCTTGCGCGTGAGGACCGGCGGGGTGCGGTAGATTTCCTGCAGGCGCGGGGTCATCTGGTCGATATGGCGGGCATCGGCCGAGCCGATCAGCGCCACGTCGACGGCCGCGACTTCCTTGACGCCGCGCACCATCCGCTCGAAACGCAGACCGCCCTCGTCCGTCACATGGCCGGACCAGCCGCGTTCGGTCTCTTCGGCGATCATATCGAGGCGGCGCGCCACTTCGTCGGCGGTCTGCTGGGCCCGTTCGCGATTATCGGTAAGCTCCGGATTGAGCGCGCCGGCGATCGCAGCCTGTTCGATGATCGAGCGGCTATAGCGGGAATGCAGGCCCTCGACCAGGCTGCGCAGGCGCAGTGCATCCTGGATGACTTCGCGCATATCCTGGCCGGCACGCACTTCACCGGAACCGAGCGTCAGGGTCGCTTCCTCAAGGCCCATGGTGATCAGGTATTCTTCCAGCGCGCCTTCGTTCTTCAGGTACTGGATCGACTTGCCGCGGCTGACTTTATAGAGCGGCGGCTGGGCGATATAGATATGGCCGCGTTCGATCAGGTCCGGCATCTGGCGGAAGAAGAAGGTCAGAAGCAGGGTGCGGATATGGGCGCCATCAACGTCGGCGTCCGTCATGATGATGATCTTGTGGTAACGCAGCTTGTCGGCGTTGAACTCGTCCTTGCCGATCGACGTGCCGAGCGCGGTGATCAGCGTGCCGATTTCCTGGCTTCCGAGCATCTTGTCGAAACGAGCACGCTCGACGTTGAGGATCTTGCCGCGGAGCGGGAGGATCGCCTGGTTCTCTCGCGAACGACCCTGCTTGGCGGAACCGCCGGCGGAATCGCCCTCGACGAGGAAAAGTTCGGACTTGGCCGGATCGCGCTCGGAGCAGTCGGCAAGCTTGCCGGGCAGCGAGGCGATGTCGAGCACGCCCTTGCGGCGGGTCAATTCGCGGGCCTTGCGGGCGGCTTCGCGGGCGACTGCTGCTTCGACCACCTTGCCGACGAGGATCTTCGCTTCGGTCGGATGTTCTTCAAACCAGGTGCTCAGCGCTTCGTTCATCAGGCTTTCGACCACCGGCCGAACTTCCGACGACACGAGCTTGTCCTTGGTCTGCGACGAGAACTTGGGGTCGGGCACCTTGACGGAAAGCACGGCGGTCAGGCCCTCGCGGCAGTCTTCTCCCTGCAGCGTTACCTTTTCCTTTTTGGTGATACCGGAACTATCCGCATAGGACGTCACCTGGCGCGTCAGCGCGCCCCGGAAGCCGGCCATATGGGTGCCGCCATCGCGCTGGGGAATGTTGTTGGTGAAGCAGAGCATGTTTTCGTGGTAGCTGTCGTTCCACCACATGGCCACTTCGACCGTCATGCCGTCCTTCTCGCCCTTGATGGCGACGGGCTTGTCGACCAGCGGCTTCTTGGAGCGATCGAGATAACGGACGAAGGCTTCGAGACCGCCGTCATACAGCATCTCTTCCTCCTTGATGTCCGGCTTGCGCTTGTCCGTTAGCCGGATTCTAACGCCGGAATTCAGGAAGGCCAGTTCGCGCAGGCGATGCTCGAGCGTGCCATAGTCGTATTCGGTCATCGTGAAGGTGTCGGAGCTGGCGAGGAAGGTGACCTCGGTTCCGGAACGGCCTTCGTATTCGCCGATGACTTTGAGCGGTCCGTCGGCGACACCATGTGTGAAGGAAATCTCGTGGAGTTTGCCATTGCGGCGAATGCGCAGTTTCAGCCAGACGGACAATGCATTGACGACCGAGACGCCGACGCCGTGCAGACCGCCGGACACCTTGTAGGAGTTCTGGTCGAACTTACCGCCCGCATGGAGCTGGGTCATGATCACTTCGGCAGCGGAGACGCCTTCGCCGGTGTGAATGTCGGTCGGGATGCCGCGTCCGTTGTCCGTGACGGTGATCGAACCGTCGGCATTAAGGGTCACGGTAACCAGGTCGGCATGACCGGCAAGCGCTTCGTCGATCGCGTTGTCGACGACTTCGTAGACCATGTGGTGCAGGCCGGAGCCGTCGTCAGTATCGCCGATATACATGCCGGGGCGCTTGCGCACTGCATCAAGGCCCTTCAGAACCTTGATCGAGTCGGCACCGTATTCGGCACTCGCGCCATTATCGCTGACGGGTGTATCGGTCATCAATTATCTTCCAATTCGTTTGAGATGCCGGTGAAGCGAATCACCGGCTATTCCACCCTCAGAATATAGGGAAATCGGGGCGGTTTCTAAAGGTTGAGCCTCGCCAATACGGCATGAAAGCCGTGGATGCGTAGCGAATTCAGCCTCGCATCTCGGCTTTTTTGAGGAGCGTGTCCATTTCCTCTATCACGTCGGGCGGTAAAGAGCGAATCCGCTGCGCCAGACGGTTGGCAAAGCCGGTGTATGATGGCGGCAGACCCGCGGTATCGAGCACGACTTTCGGATGGGACGCCTCGGCAAGGCGGAAAAGTTCTTCTGCCTCGTCCCAGATGACGTTGAAATATCCGGCGATCCGCTGCAGCAGTTCGAACGTCGGACGGCCGCGCTTTCCATGCTCCAGGGCGGAGAGATAGGCGGGCGTGACGCCGATCGCCTCAGCAAGCTCGCGCTGGGTGATGCCCTTGCGGCGGCGCAGCTCTCTCAATGCATGACCGAAGGGAGTCATTCCCGATCTCCGCGGCTGCGGGAAAGCCGCACATACATGGCGCCCTCTCCGCCGTGATGGCGCGCAGCCCATTCATAAGAGGAGATCAGGAAGCGGAATTCGGCTTTCGAAAACCACAGGGGCACGGCGCGTCGGAGCGCGCCTTCGCTGCCCATCGAGCTGCCCTTGCCGGTGATCACCAGGACATGGCGGAGCCCGCGTTCATGGGCCCGCAGCAAAAAGTCGAGAAGCAGGTCGTGGGCCTCGCCCTGAAATAGTCCGTGCAGATCGAGCCGAGCGTCGATCGGCAGCCGGCCCTTGGCGAGCTTTTTCTTGACGGGCTTTTCGAGCGGCTGATGAGAGCCTACGGGACGCTTGGAGGGGACGGCAACCGGAAGTTCGACCGCATAACTTTCTTGCCGCGGCGCGGGTTTCGGCTTTTTCGCTTCGACAGCAGCTTCTTCCGCGGCGATCTTTGCGGCCTCCGCTTCCTCGAATTGCAGGATCTCCTTCATGCGGCCGGGCAAGGCGCGGGCCGACTTCGCCACCCTTCCCCACAATATCCGCTCTTCCGGATCGAGTTTGCGACCGCCCTTCATCCGCCGTACCTGACAGACGCTGCCTTGGGGATGAGAATATAGAAGTCCGCATCGTTGCGCACCGTTCCAGCAAGCTCGCCCGCCTCGAAGCCTGAGCCGGTAAAAATGTCGCCGCGCGCCGGTCCGACGATCGCCGAGCCGGTATCAAGCGCCAGCATCAGCCGCGCGAAGGGTTTGCCGCCATCCATATGGGTCAGCGTCTCGGACCGGATGAAAAAGGGAAAACCGAAAGTGTGGATCTGGCGATCGACCGCCAGCGAGCGCCCCGGGATCAGCGGCACCTTGGCGGCGGCCACCGGTCCGAGCGACGGATCGGAGACATCCGCTTGCCGGAAGAAGATGTACGAACGATTGTGCCAAAGCAGTTCATCAACCTTAGCCGGATTCTCAGCCAGCCAGGTTCGGATGCTCTGCATGGAAATCTTCGCAGGATCGATCTCGCCACGGTCGATCAGCAGCCTGCCGATCGGCGAGAACGGATGGCCCGCTTTGGCGGCATAGGTGATCCGCCGGATGTTTCCATCCGGATATCTCAGTCTTGCGGCGCCCTGAACGTGGATGAAGAAGACATCGACCTTGGATTTCGCATAGGCGATCTCCAGGCCGCGGCCTTCGAGGAATCCGCGATCGATCTCGCCGCGATCCGGATAAGGTTCGACTCCGTCAGGTGTCTGCCGGCCAAACATGTAGCCGGAGTCCAACCCCGCCGGACGGTTACTGTTGTCGAGATCAATAAGATCGTCCGGGCGATAATAGAAAGGATGCGCCCAGACATCGTCCCGCGTTTCCGAGACCTCTATTTCCGGCTCATAAAAAGCGGTGACGAAACCGCGCCGGCCGTCGCTGCGCGCGATCAGGAAGGGTGTGCAATGGGTTTCGAAAAAGGCCCTGGCGGAAACGGCATCGCCCGGGAGGTCCCGGGCGGCTTCGATGAGGGTGCCGAGTTCTTCGGCGGTCAGGCCGAGGGAACCGGTGCGGTATGGCTTGACCTTGCGGATATGCTCGAGCGACGCGCGCATGCCGGCAAACAGTGCCGTCGGATCGTCATCGCCCCACCCCGCAAGATCGGAGAAGGTTACCGGCCGTAGAGTATAATCCGCAGAGCTCAAGGTCATTGTTCGGATTCGGTGGCGACCAATCTCCAGTTCGGATCGCGGGAGTGGATGTCACGGGCAAAGGTCCAGATGTCGGTGACCTCGGCCACGGTTTCCTGATCGCCGTCGATCAGCGCGCCGGCCTTGTCATAGGTGGCGGAAATCAACTGGCTGACGATGCGGACGGTGATCTGTTCCTCGGCATCCTTGACCGCGGCATGGGTGATATCCGCCTTGTCAATGCCGACGAAGGTGGACTTCACTACTTCGCCGCGGGATTCCCGGTCGGTGATCGCCGTATCGAAACCGTCGAACACCTCTTTGGAGAGAAGGCCCTTCAGCGTCTTCCGGTCGCCGTCGGCAAAAGCCATGACGATCATTTCGTACGCCATGCGGGCGCCGTTGAGAAACTCGCGGGGACGGAAAGCGGGATCGGACTTGACCAATTCGCGCAGCGCGGCATTAAGCGGCGTAGCCGGCTTGGCGAGAGCGTCGACATCCGCATAACGCTGCTCGTCCTCCGTGGCATCCCGGCGCGGCAGGGTCACGACCTTGCTGTCGTCGCCGCCCGGGTTTTTTGCGACGTCGCGGGGGCTGTAAGGATCGAACGGCGGCTTCTCACTTCCCGTCCGGCGTCCGAGCACACTGCGCAGTTGCAGGAAGATCAGAACCGCTGCGACGAGGAAAAAGAGTGTTATAAAGTCGTTAGAGCCCATCTTAACCCGCATTTGGCGTTTAAAAGTTCGGTGCAGTTTCTCATATAGTCTGCATACGCCTATCATTCAAATGGCGAAGACGTTAGCGCTTTGCGCACTTCTGGATATCACGACACAGGGAATACCATGCGCTTCTTTCTCGTGCCGCTTCTTCTTATCGGCTGGCCGCTCGCCGAAATCGCGGGCTTCGTGCTGGTCGGCAAAGCACTCGGCCTCTGGGCGACGCTCGGCCTGGTGATCGGTACGGCGTTGCTCGGAGCCGTCCTGCTGCGCAACCAGGGGATCCAGATCTTGAGACAGATTTCCACCGAGAGCCGCGACGGCCGCGCACCCGGCCGCGCCCTGATCGACGGAGCGATGATCGTCGTTGCCGGCATCATGCTGCTGCTGCCCGGTTTCATCACCGACATCATCGGACTGGCGCTGTTCATTCCCTTCGTGCGCAGCCTGATCTGGTCTGTGATCGGCCGGCGTATCGTGGTCGTCCGTTCGCCTCGCAGCAAGAGCTATCAATACGAAAGCCCGAGGCCTTCGCCGGAGGCCAACAAAACCGGGCCGGTGGTCGATCTCGACGAGCAGGACTACCATCGCGATCCCGATCCCTCCTCGCCCTGGGCCGGACCGAAAAGCAGGGAACCTTGAGGGGTTCAGCCCGTTGGCCAGGGTTGTAAGCCCACAAGCGAAATGTTAGAGGGCCTCAACGCTCCAAAGCCTCGAGGAAATCCCAATGGCAGATGATAACAACCAGGCCGAAACGCCGTCCCTCAACATCCTGGCGCAATACACCAAGGATCTCTCCTTCGAGAACCCGGGCGCTCCGCGCTCGCTGCAGGCGCGCGACAAGGCGCCGGCGATCAACATCAATGTCAACGTCAACGCCAATCCGCTTTCGGACGCCGATTTCGATGTTATCCTGACGCTGAACGCCGAAGCCAAGGAAGGCGACAAGATCGTCTTCGCGGCCGAGCTGGTTTACGGCGGCGTTTTCCGCATCACTGGTTTCCCCCAGGAGCACATGCTGCCGCTCCTCTTCATCGAGTGCCCGCGTCTCCTGTTCCCGTTCGCCCGCCAGATCATCGCCGACGTGACGCGCAACGGCGGTTTCCCGCCGCTGATGATCGACCCAATCGATTTCGCGCAGATGTTCACACAGCGCATGGCCGAAGAACAGGCTCGCTCCAAGGTCCAGGCACTCGACAGCTGAGATCGGATTTTTCGATTTGACGAAAGAGCCCGGGTTTCGACCCGGGCTTTTCTATTGGGCCTGCTTGTACTTCAGCCAGACCGCCTTGTCCTTCAGCGAGGTGACCATGGCCGCATGCGCTTCGATCTCGGTTTCCGTCAGCCGGCGGTCAAGCGGCCGCGGGCGGCCGGTCACCGCCACCACGACTTCATCGACCTCGACCACCGTCGCAGACCGTTCGTTGCCCATCAGGCCGAGCGCCGTCTGACGACCGCCGATCATCTCGATATAGACTTCGGCGAGCAGTTCGGAGTCGAGCAGCGCGCCGTGCTTGGTGCGGTGGGCGTTGTCGATGCCGTAACGGCGGCAGAGCGCATCAAGCGAATTCGGACCCATCGGGTGTTTGCGGCGGGCCATGGCCAGAGTGTCGATGACCTGGTCGGACATTACGGGGGGCAGGCCGAGGCGACCGAATTCTGCATTCATGAAGCCCATGTCGAAGGTGGCGTTATGGGCGATCCACTTGGCGCCATCGAAGAACTCGATGATCTGCTGGACGACATCGCCGAAGCTCGGCTTGTCCTTCAGGAACTCGTCGGTAATGCCATGGACCGCAAGCGCGTCCGGATGAACCTTGCGGTCGCCCGGATTGATGTAGAGATGAAGCGTCCTGCCGGTCGGAAAATTGTTGATCAGCTCAATGCCGCCGATTTCGATCACCCGATCGACCTTCGATTCGAGGCCTGTGGTTTCCGTATCGAAGATGATCTCACGCATTTGGTTTTTTCTCGCTCATCTTTCCGGCCTTCAGAGACGCGATGATCTCGCGTACCCGTTCCCTCGCCGCTTCCAGTCCAAGGCCCGTATCGACGAGAAAATCGGCTCTTTTGCGTTTTTCCGCATCGGGCATCTGGCGGGAGAGAATCATCGCCAATTTTTCCTCCGTCATGCCGGGACGCGCAAGCACCCTGTCGCGCTGTATCTGTGGATCGCAGGTGACAACAACAATAACATCGACGCGATCCTCGCCCTTCACTTCGAAGAGAAGCGGAATATCGAGGAGCACGAGGTCGGTACGGGCCTCCCTGTGGCGCGACAGGAAATCGACTTCACGCTTGCGGACCAGCGGATGGACGATCGCCTCGAGGGCCTGGAATTTCTCGGGCGCGGCCGAAAGCTGCCGGGACAGTTCCTGGCGGTCGATGACGCCATCCTTGACCGTGCCCGGAAACGCTTCACCGACGGGTGCCACTGCATCGGTGCGGTAGAGATCATGGACGACGGCATCGGCGTCATTCACCGGGACACCCTCTTCCGCGAACATTTTCGCGGTTGTGGATTTTCCCATTCCGATGGAGCCGGTGAGGCCGATGACGATCATCCGTGGTTTTCCATATCGGCGATGACGAGGTCCCGAAGAGTTTTATCGACAACCGGGCGACGGCCGAACCATTTTTCGAAGCCGGGCACAGCCTGGTGAAGCAGCATGCCGAGCCCGTCGACGATCGCGAAACCCTGTTCTTCGGCCTGAGTAAGCAGCGGCGTTTTCAAGGGTACGTAGACGATATCGGTGACGACTGCGCCGGACGCCAGCGGTGAGAAGTCAATCTCCGGCGCCTCGCTGCCGTCCATGCCAAGCGATGTCGTGTTCACGAACAGCCCGGCATCCGACATGACCTCATTCAAGGCTCCAACCGGGTGGGCGTGAACTTTCGAACCAAAGCGATCGGCGAGTTCCTCGGCCCGTGAAACAGTCCGGTTGACCACGTGGATCTCACTGACGCCGCGATCCCGTATCGCCTGGATGACAGCGCGGCTTGCACCACCGGCACCAAAGATTACCGCACGGCTGGTCCTGTCCCAACCTGGATGACGGTCGTCGAGATTGGCGGTAAAACCGTGGCCGTCGGTATTGGTGGCGTGCAGCAGTCCGTCTTCCATCCAGAGCGTATTCGATGCCCCGAGTTCTTCGGCAAGATCATCCGGTCGGTCGGCCAGCCTGAATGCGAGCTCCTTATGGGGGATGGTGACATTGCCGCCGCGAAAGCCGGAGCTCCCGTCTTTCAGCGATTGGATGAAGGCGGGAAAATCCGCTTCTGTGACAGCCTCAGCCGTGTAGGACCCGGCAATGCCGAACTGTTTCAGCCAGTGACCGTGGATCAGCGGCGAGCGGGAATGTTTCACCGGCCAGCCGGTTACGAAAGCATTAACCAAAAATGTTTCACGTGAATCAGCCATCGATCGCTCCCAATTCGCGCAGTTTCTCGAGGAGCGGCAGCATGGGCAGGCCGAGGATGGTGAAATAATCGCCCTCGATCCTTGAAAACAACTGGATGCCCTCGCCTTCCAACTGATAAGCGCCGACGCTCCCGTAGACCTTTTCGCCGACCCGCGACAGATAGCGATCGACGAAGGTTTCGTTTAGCTCGCGGACGGTCAGGTCCGCATGCGCGACATGCTCCCAGACGATCTCGCTGTCGCGCGCAAAAGCGATCGCGCTGTTCAGTCGATGGATCTTGCCTGAAAGGGAAAGCAGATTCTCTTTCGCTTCGGCAAGGGTCTTCGGTTTGTGATAAACCCGGCTTCCGAGCGACATGGTCTGATCCGAGCCTATCACAAGCGCGCCCGGAAAATGTGTGCTCACGTTGGCCGCCTTTGCCTTGGCAAGCGTCAGCGCCACCTGGTCAGGGCTTGCGCCTTCCAACCCAGCTTCAATCTTTCGCTCGTCGATCTCGGCCGCACGGCTTTCAAACGTCAGGCCGGCATTTTCCATCAGCATCCGGCGGAAGGGGCTGGAGGAGGCGAGTACGAGGGGCACTGTCACGAAAATCTCCCAAAGGCTGCAGGCGGATTCGCTTAACGCAGCTTCGGGCGCAGCGCAACGATTGCGGCTGCTGTCTCCTCGATCGACCGGCGCGTCACATCGATGACCGGCCAGTTCTGGCGGGCGCAGAGCGCGCGGGCATATTTCAGTTCCTCATTGATCGTCGCGCGGTCCGTATAGTGGCGCCGGTCGAAACCCTGGGTGACACCGAGTTCGCGGTTTTCACGCACCTGGCTGATCCGGTCGGTGGTCGCAATGAGACCGACGATCAACGGATGGGTCGCGCGGTATAGGCTATCGGGCAGTTCCACACCCGGCACGATCGGAATGTTGGCGGTCTTGATGCCGCGATTGGCGAGATAGATGCTGGTCGGCGTTTTCGAAGTGCGGCTGATGCCGATCAGCACGACATCCGCCTCGTCATAATCCTCCGGCATCTGGCCATCGTCGTGATCCATGCTGAAATTGAGCGCTTCGATGCGCTTGAAATAATCAGCGTTGAGCGCGTGCTGGGCCCCGACACGGCGACGGGACGGCGCCCCAAGATAAGCCTGAAAGGTCGCCATGACCGGTTCGAGAACATTGACGCAGGGTAGGCCCATTTCCCGACATCGCTGATCGATGAGCTCGGCCAGTTCCTGATCGACGATGGTATAAAGGACGATGCCCGGCTCGCGATCGAGCGCTTCGAGCACGGCCAGCAACTGCTTGCGGTTGCGGATCAGCGGATAAACATGCTCCACCGCTAGCGACGACTGGAATTGCGCCGAGGCCGCCCTGCCGGCGGAGATGAGAGTCTCGCCCGTCGAGTCAGATATGAGATGCAGATGGAAGAAGTTTTTTCTGTTCTCCACGCTAAACTTAACCCTTTGTTGATAACTCGGGAGAGACCATCGGGTTCTCCCAGGCCGGAACCAGGCCTCGGGAAAACCGCCCGGTTTTCCACATTCGCAGTTCCTGCGGATGCGGATCAGGCCTGCTTGTGCGTTCTGGGGATAGGCTCTTCGTCGCTCTTTTTCCTCCCCAGCTTATCCACAGATAGTGCCGAATTCCATTTCCCGCCATCCTCCTGAAATAACTTGCGAAATTCAAGCTATCCCAAGATCCCTCAACCGGAGGTGATTTTCTGTCCCGCGAGTAGCTGCAAAGCGGCGGATCGTCGCGTCGGCTGTGATTTGACTTTAATCCTTGCTACTCACCGACTCTAAGAAATAGAAATCTAGAAAGATTCATTTCTTATATTTTTAGGGAGAACCCATTGACCGGCGCATACCGGAAGATCATCCAAGTGCTGGAAGGCAAGACGGTCAGTCCACCACCAATCTGGCTCATGAGACAGGCAGGACGTTATCTGCCGGAATATCGGGAGACGCGGGCGGCGGCCGGAAGTTTTCTCGATCTCTGTTACACGCCGGATCTGGCTGTCGAGGTGACCTTGCAGCCGATCCGGCGCTACGGTTTCGATGCGGCGATCCTGTTTTCCGATATCCTGGTCATCCCCGATGCGCTGCACCGGAACGTGCGGTTCGTGCAGGGCGAAGGTCCGCAAATGGATCCGATCGATGTCGCTGGTATTCGGGCGCTGGACAGCGAAGGCGTTCTTGCCCATCTCGCTCCGGTCATGGAAACGGTTCGCCGGCTGAGACAGGAACTGCCCCAGGAAACCACGCTGCTCGGTTTCTGTGGTGCGCCCTGGACGGTTGCGACATACATGATCGCCGGCCACGGGACGCCGGATCAGGCCCCTGCCCGGCTGTTCGCCTATCGGCATCCTGAAGCCTTCGAGAGGCTGCTGTCGCTGCTTGCGGAAATCTCCGCCGAATATCTGATCGCGCAGATCGATGCTGGCGCCGACGCCGTGCAAATCTTCGATTCCTGGGCCGGTGTTCTGGGCGAGAAGGAATTCGACGCCTGTGCCGTGAAGCCTGTGGCCCGGATGATCGAGATCGTCCGCAGCGCGCGACCACAGGCGAAGATCATCGCCTTCGCCAAGGGTGCGGGCCTGAACCTGAAATCCTATCGGCAGAAGACCAAAGCCGATGCGATCGGCCTCGACTGGTCGGTGCCGCTGTCGTTTGCGGCCGAGTTGCAGAAGGATGGCCCGGTGCAGGGCAATCTGGATCCGATGCGGGTCGTCGCCGGCGGCAGGTCGCTGGAGGAGGGTATCGACGCCATTCTCGCTAAGCTTGGGCATGGGCCGCTGATCTTCAATCTCGGCCACGGCATCACCCCGGAGGCTAATCCGGATCATGTGCGCCAGCTGATCGAACGTGTGCGGGGAGCGAACGCGTGAGCGGAGAGGAGCTGCAGACGGGCACGCCGGCAGGGAGGAGATCGGCACTGCGCGCCTTCATCGCGCTTGCAGTCTTCATCGCCATCCTGGTTGCCGTCTATCTCGGTCAACCGAATGATTTCATCCTCTACGTCAAGGCTTTCCACGTCATCGCAGTGATGTCCTGGATGGCGGGCCTCCTCTACCTGCCGCGGCTGTTCATCTATCACAGCGATGCGGAACCCGGCTCGGCGCAGTCCGAAACCTTTAAGATGATGGAGCAGCGGCTGCTGAAGATCATCATGAACCCGGCGATGATGATCACTTGGGTTCTCGGTCTTTTTCTCGCTTGGGACGTCTACGAGTTTCGTGGCGGCTGGCTGCATGCGAAGATCGGGCTTGTCGTGCTGCTCACAATGGTGCATGTGCTGTTCAGCCGCGCGGTGCGCAACTTCGCGGTCGATGGTCCGCGAAAAACGCCGCGTTACTGGCGGATGATGAATGAACTCCCGACCGTTCTGATGATCGGGATCGTCATTCTGGTGATCGTGAAACCGTTCTGACGCGAGGATATTCTTTCTTTGGCAAGATTTCCGTCTTGCCCCTTGCGGCGTTCCACGTGAATCGCTATTTTCCTCCCCATCTCATCTCGTGGCATGCGTGTAATTTCCTGTCGTCCCCGGATCATCTTCCGCGGTAGCGAATTTCACCGACACGCCTATCCCCCCGAAATTCTCAATATGGTCCCCCCTTCATGGCTGAAATGAAGCTTCAAGAACTCAAGAGCAAATCCCCCACCGATTTGCTGACCTTCGCCGAATCACTGGAGGTCGAGAACGCCAGCACCATGCGCAAGCAGGAACTGATGTTTGCGATCCTCAAGGTTCTGGCGAGCCAGGACGTCGAAATCATCGGCGAAGGCGTGGTCGAGGTCTTGCAGGACGGGTTTGGTTTCCTGCGTTCCGCGAACGCAAACTATCTGCCCGGTCCCGATGACATCTATATCTCACCCTCCCAGATCCGCCGCTTCTCGCTGAAGACCGGCGACACGGTCGAGGGCCCGATCCGCGGTCCGAAAGAAGGCGAGCGTTATTTCGCCCTTCTCAAGGTCAACACGATCAATTTCGACGACCCGGAAAAGATCCGCCACAAGGTCCACTTCGACAACCTGACGCCGCTCTATCCGAACGAGCGGTTCAAGATGGAACTGGAAGTTCCGACTTCCAAGGATCTCTCCGCCCGCGTCATCGACCTTGTGGCGCCGCTCGGCAAAGGCCAGCGTGGCCTGATCGTCGCGCCGCCGCGCACCGGTAAAACCGTTCTGCTACAGAACATCGCCCACTCGATCACCGCCAATCATCCGGAATGTTATCTGATCGTCCTCTTGATCGACGAACGGCCGGAAGAAGTCACGGACATGCAGCGGTCGGTGAAGGGCGAGGTCGTCTCCTCGACCTTCGATGAACCGGCCGTACGCCACGTACAGGTCGCCGAAATGGTCATCGAGAAGGCCAAGCGCCTCGTCGAGCACGGTCGCGACGTCGTCATTCTGCTCGACTCGATCACCCGCCTCGGCCGTGCCTACAACACCGTCGTGCCCTCCTCCGGCAAAGTCCTGACGGGCGGCGTCGACGCCAATGCGCTGCAGCGTCCGAAGCGTTTCTTCGGTGCCGCTCGTAATATCGAAGAGGGTGGTTCGCTGACGATCATTGCCACGGCGCTGATCGATACCGGCAGCCGCATGGACGAAGTTATCTTCGAAGAATTCAAGGGCACCGGTAACTCGGAAATCGTGCTCGACCGCAAGGTCGCCGACAAGCGCATCTTCCCGTCGATGGACATCCTCAAGTCCGGCACACGTAAGGAAGACCTGCTGGTGCCACGCCAGGATCTCCAAAAGATCTTCGTGCTTCGCCGTATCCTTGCCCCGATGGGCACTACGGATGCGATTGAATTCCTGATCGACAAGCTGAAGCAAACGAAGACCAATGGCGATTTCTTCGACTCGATGAACACCTGATCCTTAGCCGGATTCAAATTAGATATGGAGCGCTCGGTTTTGCCGGGCGCTTTTCAGTTTAGTGCCGCCTCTGGTAAGTTGAACCCATGGCCCAGGCAGACAACGATACGATCTTCGCGCTCTCCAGCGGCACCCTGCCAGCGGGTGTCGCTGTTATCCGCTTGAGCGGTCCGCAGGCTTTCGACGCCGCGGTGGCTTTGGCTGGTGAACTGTCGGCCGATCGGAAGGCCGGACTCAGAACGATTCGGAGCCGCAACGGTCTGGTGATCGACCACGCTCTGGTTCTGGCATTTGCTGGTCCGAATTCGTTTACCGGCGAGGATTGCGTTGAAATGCATCTGCATGGCAGTCGGGCCGTCGTTTCCGCCGTCTATCAGGAACTGGAGGCGATCGGACTTCGGTTGGCGGATGCGGGCGAGTTTTCGCGCCGCGCGTTCGAGAACGGCAAGTTGGATCTGGTCGAGGTCGAAGGTCTGGCGGATCTCATCGCCGCAGAGACCGAGATGCAACGCCGCCTGGCGGTCGA
This sequence comes from Neorhizobium sp. 05N33, assembly GCF_056397445.1. Lineage (NCBI taxonomy): Bacteria > Pseudomonadati > Pseudomonadota > Alphaproteobacteria > Hyphomicrobiales > Rhizobiaceae > Neorhizobium > Neorhizobium sp. 05N33. Next base: position 68,121 of record NZ_JBFTNK010000012.1, read on the forward strand.
GCAGGGTTTTGGTGGACAGTCGGCGCTTTATGTGGGTTGGGCCGAGAGATTGACCCGAGCTCGCGCGCTGATCGAGGCTGAACTCGATTTTGCCGATGAGGATGACGTCCCGGGGTCGGTGTCCGACAGGGTCTGGACAGAGGTCGGTGATCTTTATTTCGAGATCGAGGGACATATCGCTTCTGCAAAGGCGGGCGAGATTATCCGAGACGGCTACAAGGTGGTTATCGCCGGGCCGCCCAATGCGGGTAAATCCAGCCTGCTCAATGCTTTGGCAAAACGGGACGTTGCAATCGTCACCGAGATTGCTGGGACAACAAGGGATCTCCTGCATGTCGATATCGATATGGAGGGCTACCTCGTTCGTTTCTTCGATACGGCCGGGCTGCGCGAAAGCGAGGATCGCGTTGAGCAGGAAGGCGTTCGCAGGGCCAGGATCGCCATCGAGCAGGCCGATCTCGTTTTGCAGCTCGAAGAGATCGATTCGGACTCGAAACAAACTTACGACAGCGTGAAGGCTGAGGTTCTGCGGATCGGCACCAAGGTCGATATGCACCGACTATCGGCTGGTTATGACCTTGCCATTTCCAGTGAGACGGGAGACGGGCTGGAGGAATTGCGTTCGCGGATCCTGTTAAAGCTCAAGGAGACTTGGTCCGGATCGCTGGTTCCCAACCGGCAGCGGCACCTTCAGTATCTCAAAGAGGCTTCCCATTTAATCGCAGAAGCGCTAAACGGCCAGGAACTTGATCTTCGAGCCGAGAGCCTTCGGGCGGCCGCGTCGTCATTGGGCCGCATCACCGGCCGGGTCGATGTGGAACAGCTCCTTGACGTAATCTTTTCGCAGTTCTGCATCGGTAAGTGATTCACGTGAAACAGGGCGCTTTGCGCGGTTTCATAAGGTGACCAAATGGAAAAGACATTCGACGTAATCGTCATCGGTGGCGGACATGCTGGCTGCGAGGCTGCGAGTGCCGCTGCGCGCTTGGGCGCACAGACCGCTCTTATAACCCATAATCGGCAGACGGTGGGTGTCATGTCCTGCAATCCCGCAATTGGCGGACTTGGCAAGGGTCACCTTGTCCGTGAAGTCGATGCGTTCGATGGGCTGATGGGACGTGTTGCGGATGCCGCGGGCATCCAGTTCCGCCTTCTCAACCGAAAAAAGGGGCCGGCGGTGCGCGGGCCGCGGACGCAAGCCGATCGCAAGCTTTACCGCCAGGCGATGCAGCGCGAGATTTTCAACCACCCCAATCTCACGGTCATTGAAGGGGACGCGTTTGACGTGGAAATCCAGGCTGACCGCGTGACCGCCGTGGAATTGAAGGATGGCCGTCGATTCGGATGCGGAACGGTTGTCCTAACGACCGGCACGTTCCTTCGGGGTTTGATCCATATCGGCGACCAAAAGGTCCCCGCAGGTCGCGTCGGGGAGGCTCCCTCCCTGGGGTTATCGGAGACCCTTTTACGGTTCGGCCTGCGGCTTGGCAGGCTGAAGACCGGTACGCCTGCCCGGTTGGACGGAAATACGATCGATTGGGCACGGGTTGGCCGGCAGGAAGGCGACGAAGATCCGGTGCCCTTCTCTTTTATGACCGACCGGATTACCACGAAGCAGATTGCCTGTGGCGTCACCCGCACGACGGAGGCGACGCATCGGATCATTTCGGACAATATCCATCGGTCTGCGATGTATTCCGGACAGATCGAGGGTGTCGGTCCGCGTTATTGTCCATCGATCGAGGACAAGATCGTCCGCTTTGGCGAACGCGACGGGCATCAGATCTTTTTGGAGCCGGAAGGCCTGGACGACTCGACTGTCTATCCAAACGGCATTTCGACCTCGCTTCCCGCCGAGGTCCAGGCAGCGTTTATTCACACCATTCCAGGCTTGGAGGCGGTGTCGATCATCCAGCCCGGCTACGCAATCGAATATGATCACGTGGATCCGCGAGAGTTGACCGCCGCCCTTGAAGTCAAGAAGATTCCCGGCCTCTTTCTTGCGGGCCAGATCAATGGAACGACGGGTTATGAGGAGGCTGCGGCTCAGGGCTTGGTTGCCGGGCTCAATGCCGCGCGTAAAGCTTCCGGCGGCGACGCCTATCACTTCAGCCGCGCCGATTCCTACATAGGAGTCATGGTGGACGACCTGACATCCCGTGGGGTCACCGAACCTTACCGGATGTTTACGTCGCGCGCTGAATATCGCCTTTCGCTTCGAGCTGATAATGCGGATGTTCGATTGACTGAAAAAGCCATCGAACTTGGTTGCGTGGGAGCAGAACGGGCATCAAGGTTTCGCGATTATACCCAGGCACTAGATGCCGGCAGGGAATTACTGCAGTCTCGCAACCTGACGCCCAATGAGGCACATCGCTTTGGTCTGAAGTTGAATAAGGACGGCCAGCGACGGACGGCGTATGAGTTATTGGCTTATCCTGACCAATCGCTGGACGCGCTTACGACCATCTGGCCGGAACTGGAGCAACTTCCGCCAAAGGTTGCTGAAGCATTGGAGATCGAGGCGTCCTACGCGGTCTATATGAACCGGCAAGCGGCCGACATCCATGCCACCCACCGGGACGAGGCGCGAATTATCCCGCAAGCCTTTGATTTTTCAGCGCTTCCGGGACTTTCCAATGAACTCAAACTGAAGCTAACGGCGGCAAACCCCGGCAATCTGGCACAGGCGTCCAAGGTTGACGGAATGACGCCCGCTGCCCTTGCGCTCATTCTAGCACTCCTTCGCAAAGAAGAAGCTGCACCGCAGCGCGTCAAGCGAGTCCTGTAATGCTTCTGAACGGCAAGAGTGTTTCACGTGAAACGCAGGAAAAGCTTGAGCACTTTGCAGCGCTTTTCCAGAAGTGGGCCAAGGCCATCAATCTGGTTGCTCCCTCCACACTGGACGAATTGTGGCGGCGTCATATTGCTGATAGCGCCCAAATCTTCCAACTCTCCCCTCATCCATATAGATGGCTCGATCTTGGTTCCGGGGGTGGCTTCCCTGGCGTGATAACGGCCATTTTTCTGGCCGAGACACAACAGGGATGGGTTCATCTGGTTGAGAGCAATCAGAAAAAGGCCGCGTTTCTTCGAGTGGCGCTCAATGAAACGGGTGCCAGGGGTTCAGTCCATCCTTTGCGAATCGAATCAGCCTTTACGGCCCTTCCCGATTGCGAGCGCATCTCCGCCAGAGCCCTTGCCGAGCTCGATCCACTTCTTTCCTACACATCGCCTTGGATGATTAGCAAAGATACAAGAGCTTTTTTCCATAAAGGCAGGGATTACGCCGCGGAAGTCGAGAAAGCCCGTGGCCGTTGGTCGTTCGATCTGGTAAAACATCAGAGTGCCGTCGAGCCGGATTCAGTTATCCTCGAGATTAGCAATTTAAGGCACAAAGAACCCTAGATTTTCAGGTGCTGAATGTTTGAAAGAAATCGGGTTATCACGATTGCCAACCAAAAAGGCGGCGTGGGCAAGACAACGACGGCAATCAACCTGGCAACGGCCCTTGCGGCAATTGGCGAACGCGTTCTGATCATCGACCTTGATCCGCAGGGCAATGCCAGCACCGGGCTGGGTATCGACCGTCGAGACCGCAAGCTCTCTTCCTATGATTTGTTGATGGGATACAACTCCATAGCGGAGACGGCGCTCGAGACGGCGGTTCCAAACCTGCACATCGTTCCCTCGACGATGGACCTGCTTGGATTCGAAATGGAAATTTCCCAGGCTTCTGATCGGGCATTCAAGCTTCGAAGCTCTTTGAGCGGCGATGACGCCCTGGTCTATTCCTATATTCTTCTGGACTGCCCCCCATCGTTCAACCTGTTGACGATGAATGCCATGGCCGCGGCTCATTCCATCCTGGTACCGTTGCAATGCGAGTTCTTTGCACTGGAAGGGTTGAGCCAGCTACTCGAAACGGTCGATCAGGTGCGCCGCAGCGTCAATCCGTCGCTCGACATCCAAGGAATCGTCCTCACCATGTTCGATGCCCGAAACAACCTGGCTCAACAGGTTGTCAATGATGTGCGGACGCATCTTGGCGAAAAAGTCTATCATACGCTGATTCCGCGCAATGTCCGTGTATCCGAGGCGCCTTCTTACGGTAAGCCGGCGATCCTCTACGATCTGAAATGCGCGGGCAGCCAAGCTTATTTGCAACTGGCTTCCGAAGTCATCCAGCGAGAACGCAGGCGTAAAGCCGCCTGATTCAGACCAAGTGAGTGATAAGAATGAACGACGACCTATCGAAACGGCGCCTCGGGCGCGGTCTTGCAGCGCTCATAGGCGAAATGGATCAGCAGGCGCCGGCCGATAATGGTGCCCGGAGCGTTAATCCGGATCGTATGGTCCCGATTGAGCATGTATCCCGCAATCCGAAGAATCCGCGTCGGAGTTTCGATGAGGGCGAGCTGCAGGATCTGGCCAGCTCCATTCGTCAGCATGGGATCGTTCAGCCGGTCGTTGTTCGGCCGCGAGGCCCTGCGCAATATGAGATCATAGCCGGCGAACGTCGTTGGCGTGCCGCCCAATTGGCTGGCTTGATCGAAATTCCTGTCATCGTCCGCGACGTGGACGATCGGACCGCGCTCGAGATTGCAATTGTCGAAAACGTCCAGCGTTCGGACCTCAATCCCCTGGAAGAGGCTCTTGGCTACGACCAGCTGATCGCCGAGCACGGCTATACTCAGAACGATCTGGGCGAGATCATCGGCAAGAGCCGAAGCCATGTCGCCAACAGTCTTCGCCTGCTGAAGCTGCCCGAACCGGTACGGGATATGCTGGCAGCAGGGAGCCTTTCCGCGGGGCATGCCCGTGCGTTGATCACGACGTCGGATCCGGCTTCACTGGCGCGTACCATTATTGCCAAGGGAATGTCGGTGCGGGATGCCGAAAAGCTGGCTCAGAACGATATCAAGGCTCAAGCCGAGTCGACAACCGTTTCGAAAGCGGAACAAAAAGATTCCGATACGCTGGCGCTTGAGCGGACCCTTTCCGATTCCCTCGGGTTGGAGGTGAAGATCAACCACAAGAATGGTGGGGGCCAGATCAAGATTGGTTATCGGACGCTGGAGCAGCTCGAGGAGATCTGCCGTCTTCTGGAACGGAGATAATCTAGGAAATTCAACGGCTTGATTGAATGGCCGTGGCCATCAGCGTGTGAAAGGCGATGTTGGATTCCAGGCTCTGCCTCTGCCGCGACATCAGGATTGCGGCTTGCAGCCTTTCCGTTTCACGCGAGAGCGCTGGTGAGCTCCATGTTCTCAGCGCTTTTTCTATGAGCGGTTTGCGCTTGAAGTGAATATGCCGGCCGAGTGTCATCATCACTTGGGCGGTCTGGAGCTTCTTTTCCTCCATTTCCGCCTTCATCAGATCCAGCAGCTGGAATTGTTTCAGGCAGGATTGCAGGACGAGAAAAACCGGGGTCTTCGATGAGACGACCTTCTGGATGGCACGGTGCAGGCCCGGCAAGTCACCGCTGAGGATCGCATCGACGGCCTCGTCGGCCGAAACGGCACTCGCGTCGCCGATAATCCCATCTATATGCTCTTCCTCGACCATGCCCATACCACGGCAATAGAGAGCGAGCTTGCGGATCTCGTTACGGGAGGCTACGCGATCCCCGCCGAGCAGCTCCAGGAGCCTCTGGCGCGCGCCTTGGCTGATTCTGAGACCTTCGCTCCCCAGTTCCGAATCGATCAGCCCGTTCAGCGCCTTGACGTCGTCCGCATAACAGGGAATGACAGCGATCGACCGCGAAGGCTCCGCGATCTTGCGCAATCCGCTCCCCTTCTTGAGGTCTCCCGCTTCGACAATCAGGATGTTGGCCGGCGGCGGACCATCCACGAGAGCCTGCATCGCGTCGAGAAGGGGTTTTTCATTGGCGGCACCGCGCAGCCATACGAGTTTGGAGCCGCCGAAGAGGCCGAGCGAGTTCACCTCGTCGAGAAGCCGCCCGGGGTCACCCTGCAGATCCGAGACGTCGAGCTTGAGCATGGCGAACGGATCGTCCTGCGAGACGCCTGTCCTGCCTGCAATGAGTGCTGCCCGCTCTGAGACAAGGCCGCGATCCGGTCCGTAGATCACGAAGATCTTGTAAAGATCCGAGCTCTTTTCGGCAAACCGATCGAATTCGTGGGACTTTACTTCTGCCATACCGTCTGCGGCTGAGGTTCGCGGGCCAGCGCGATGGCGATCTCGGCGCGGATGAATTCAGCGAGCTCTCTTGCAGCGCGGTTTTCGGCATCACGAACGGCGCGGAGCGAGGCATAACCCTGACCCGAGACATCGATGAGCGATACCACTTCACGCTTGCTGGACTTCAAGATCTTTCCGTCGCTGATGCGGGTGATCGTGTAGATCCCTTCCACCCGGACGCGGCCAGGGACAGGCACGCCGGTCGGAGAGACGCTATCGTTATCCTCGTCCTCACTGATGTTCGAGGAGGTACTTTTTGTCGTCAGCTTCACTTCGTAAGCCGGATGGGCAGACTCGCCGGCACCACCGGAGGTCAGGAAAACGAGATGGTTGCGGACAACCTGATCGAGGCGGGTGTGAGGTTGTTCGAAACCGACCGAAGCCAGGCGTTCGCCCGTACCGGAAGCCTCGGAATAGAGCGGGCGGACCTGGCAGCCGGCAAGCACAGTCAACATTACCAGGCCGGATATGAACCCGAAACGACGAAGAGAGCGGTCAGACGACAATGTTTACGATCCTCTGTGGGACGACGATGACTTTCTTCGGCGCCCGGCCTTCAAGAGCCGCTTTGACCGTATCCAGTGCCAGAACCGCAGCTTCGACCGCACTTTGATCCGCGTCGCGCGCGATTGTCAATTCGCCGCGCTTCTTGCCGTTGATTTGGACCGGCAGTGTGATCTCGTTCTCGATGACGAGCGCTTCGTCATATTGCGGCCAGGGGGCTACGGAAAGCAGTTCCTTGTTGCCGAGAACCGCCCAGCATTCTTCCGCCAGATGCGGTGTCATCGGCGCAACAAGCTGGATCAGAATTTCCGAGGCGTTGCGGACGGCGGCGCGATAGGCAGCATCGCCCTCGCTGGCAGCGACCCGGCCGAGCGGCGCCGCAAGCGCATTCACCAGCTCATAGATACGCGCTACGGCTTTGTTGAACGAGAGCCTGTCGTAATCGCCCTGAACCGCCTTCAGCGTCTTGTGAGCGAGCTGGGAGATTGCCACCGCTTCGCCCTCGTTAGCCGGCATCGGATCGATACCAGCCAGGTTCTCCGAGGCTTCGGAGATCAGACGCCACAGGCGCTGGGTGAAGCGGTGAGCACCTTCGACACCGGCTTCGGACCAGATCACGTCTCGGTCCGGCGGCGAGTCGGAGAGCACGAAGAAGCGGGCCGTATCGGCGCCGTAGGAGGCGATGATATCGTCCGGATCGACGACGTTCTTTTTCGATTTCGACATCTTCTCGATCGAGCCGATCGTCACTTCCTCGCCGCCCTTCAGCATGGTGGCACGGCGCTTGCCATCGACTTCCTCGATGCGGATATCGGCCGGGGCCACCCATTCACCATTGGGGCCGGTGCCACGACGATAGGTTTCGTGCACGACCATGCCTTGCGTGAAGAGGCCCTTGAAGGGCTCCTTGACCTCGACATGGCCGGTCTCGCGCATGGCGCGGGTGAAGAAACGGGAATAGAGCAGGTGCAGGATCGCGTGCTCGATGCCGCCGATATACTGGTCAACTGGCAGCCAGCGGTTGGCCACAGTCGGATCGGTCGGATCCTTCTCCCAGGGCGCCGTGAAGCGGGTGAAATACCAGCTCGAATCGACGAACGTGTCCATCGTGTCCGTCTCGCGGCGGGCATCCTTGCCGCATTGCGGGCAGGCGACGTGGCGCCAGGTCGGATGGCGGTCGAGCGGGTTGCCCGGCAGGTCGAAAGTCACATCGTCCGGCAGCTTGACCGGCAGGTCCGCTTTCGGCACCGGCACGACGCCGCAATCATCGCAATGGATGACGGGGATCGGGCAACCCCAATAACGCTGACGGGAAATACCCCAGTCGCGCAGGCGGAAATTCACCTTGCGCTCACCCTGCGGCATATTGCCGACAATCGTTTCCGACAGACGGTTTGCAACGATCTCGAAGGCTTCATCGGTCGTCTTGCCGTCGAGGAAGCGCGAATTGATCATCACGCCGTCATCGACGTAAGCGGTGTCGCCGACCTCGAAGGTCGCGGCGTCGCCGTCCTCCGGCATGACGACCGGCACGACGGGCAGACCATATTTGCGGGCGAAATCCAGGTCGCGCTGGTCACCGGACGGGCAGCCGAAGATGGCGCCCGTACCATAATCCATCAGCACGAAGTTCGCGACATAGACCGGCAGTTCCCAGGATGGGTCGAGCGGATGCCTGACCCGGACGCCGGTATCGATGCCCTTCTTCTCGGCCGTTTCCAGCGCTGCGAGCGAGGTCCCGTGATGGCGGCATTCCTCGGCGAAGGCTTCGATAGCCGGATTCTGCGCGGCTGCGGCCTTGGCCAGCGGATGGTCGGCGGCGATGGCCAGGAACGAAGCGCCGAACAGCGTGTCGGGACGGGTCGTGTAGACCACGACTTCGCTTTCGCCAGCGGGTGCCGTCGAACTCACGATTTCCCAGCGAACCGTCAGGCCCTCGGAACGGCCGATCCAGTTCTTCTGCATCAGCCGGACCTTTTCCGGCCATTGGTCGAGGGTATCGAGCGAGTCCAACAGATCCTGGCTGAAATCGGTGATCTTGAAGAACCACTGCACCAGATCGCGCTGCTCGACCAGCGCACCGGAGCGCCAGCCGCGGCCGTCGATGACCTGTTCGTTGGCGAGAACCGTCTGGTCGACCGGATCCCAGTTGACCTTGGACTGCTTGCGATAAACCAGTCCCTTTTCCATCATGTCGAGGAAGAGGTGCTGCTGCTGCTGGTAATATTCGACGTCACAGGTGGCGAACTCGCGTGACCAGTCGAGCGACAGGCCCATGGCCTTCAGCTGCGCCTTCATGGATTCGATGTTCTGGTAGGTCCAGGTCTTCGGATGCACCTTGTTGTCGCGGGCGGCGTTTTCAGCCGGCATGCCGAAAGCGTCCCAGCCCATCGGATGCAGGACGTTGAAGCCGCGGGCGCGCTTGTAGCGGGCCACCACGTCGCCCATGGCATAGTTGCGCACGTGGCCCATGTGGATGCGGCCCGACGGATAGGGAAACATCTCCAGAACGTAATATTTTTCGCGCGGATCGCTGTTGTCGGTCTCGAAAACCTTGGCATCGTTCCAGGTCTGCTGCCAACGGGGCTCGGCATCGCGCGGATTGTAACGTTCAGTCGCCATTTCAATGATATTCCGGGAAAATAAGATCAAGAGTCGGGCGAGACCTTCACCATGAAACCCGGCAAGCGTCAAGTTTTACAGGGGTGGGAAAGGCCAAGTTCAGGGCGAAACACCCTTGGCAGAGCCTTATATGAGGACTAAGCGCTGAGCTTGCAAGAAAAGCGGAAGGTAGAGGCCATGAACGTCGAAGAACGGCTGCAGGATGTGAAGGCACGGATCGACAGGGCGGAGCGCCTGTCGAAGCGGCCGGTGGGGTCGGTGACGCTTGTGGCGGTTTCGAAAACGTTCGAAGCGCAGGACATTCGGCCAGCAATCGCCGCGGGACAGCGGGTATTCGGCGAGAACCGCGTGCAGGAAAGCCAGGACAAGTGGCCGGAACTGAAGTCTGAGACGCCTGAAATCGAGCTGCATCTGATCGGGCCGCTGCAATCCAACAAGGCGGCCGACGCCGTGGCGCTATTCGATGCCATCGAGACGGTGGACAGGGAAAAGATCGCCCGCGCGCTTGCCAACGAGATCGAGAAGCAGGGCAAAGCGCCAAAACTCTATGTGCAGGTCAATACCGGGCTTGAACCGCAGAAAGCGGGGATCGAGCCGAAGCAGGCCGTTGCCTTCGTAGAGTTCTGCCGTAAGGAGCTCGGGCTTTCGATCGAGGGGCTGATGTGCATTCCGCCGGCTGAGGAAAATCCGGGGCCGCATTTTGCACTGCTGGCCAAGCTTGCCAAGGAATGCGGCGTCGAAAAGCTCTCCATGGGGATGTCCGGCGATTTCGAGACGGCGGTTGAATTCGGAGCGACCAGCGTTCGCGTCGGCTCGGCCATCTTCGGCTCGCGCTGAAAACAGGCTTTCGCCAAGTACCTAGCGCTTTCGTCGGGCTTTCCCGCACCTCGCCTGCACCCTAGATTGACCATTCCGGGCTGTGCTCATGTGACGGGAGGTGCAGATGCAAAGCCGCTATTTCGACGTTTATGAAGGCTGGCAAAAGGATCCGGAAGGGTTCTGGAGAAGCGCGTCCGCTGCCATCGACTGGTTCAAGGAACCGGAGAAAATCTTCGACAGGGACGAAGGGGTCTATGGCCGCTGGTTCACCGGCGGGGAGACCAACACCTGCCACAACTGCCTCGACCGGCATGTGGCCGCAGGGCGTGGCGAACAGCGCGCCTTCATCCACGACAGCGCCATGACGGGAAGGCAGAAGAGCTTCACCTATGCCGAGGTGCTCGACGAGGTGAAGGCGATCGCAGCGGTTATGGGTGATCTCGGCATCGGCAAGGGAGACCGCGTCGTCATCTACATGCCGATGGTGCCGGAAGCGGTCTTCTCGATGCTGGCCTGCGCCCGGCTTGGGGCGGTGCATTCGGTGGTGTTCGGCGGGTTTGCGGCGCTGGAGTTGGCGGCGCGACTGAACGATTCGGAAGCCAAACTGGTGGTCAGTGCGAGCTGCGGCCTCGAGCCTGGCCGCACCGTCGCCTATAAGCCGCTGCTCGACCAGGCGATCGAGCTTGCCCGCGTAAAACCCAAACATTGCCTCATACTCCAGCGCGAACAGCTCCAGGTGGAGCTGCGGTCGGAGCGGGGAGAGCTGGATTTCTCGGAGGTGGTGGAGAAGGCGCGGGGCAGGGACGTACCATGCGTGCCGGTCAAGGCCACCGACCCGCTCTACATCCTCTACACGTCTGGGACGACCGGCCAGCCGAAGGGCGTCGTGCGCGACAATGGCGGCCACATGGTGGCGCTGCATTGGAGCATGGAGAACATTTTTGGCGTCAAGCCGGGAGAGGTGTTCTGGACGGCATCCGATATCGGCTGGGTCGTCGGCCATTCCTATATCGTCTACGGACCGCTGCTCGCCGGCAATACAAGCGTGATCTTCGAGGGCAAGCCGGTCGGCACGCCGGATGCCGGCACGTTCTGGCGGGTCGTCAGCGATCACGACGTGAAAGTGCTGTTCACGGCGCCGACGGCTTTTCGGGCGATCCGTCGTGACGATCCGGAGGGCGAACTGGTCGAAAAATACGATCTGACCGGGATGCGCGCCCTGTTCCTCGCCGGCGAGCGGGCCGATTCGGAAACACTGAAATGGGCCGAGCAGAAGCTTAAGATCCCGGTGATCGATCACTGGTGGCAGACGGAGACGGGCTGGCCTGTAGCCGCCAACACGGTCGGGCTCGGTCTGATGCCGGTCAAGCACGGTTCGCCGACGCGGCCGATGCCCGGTTATGCGCTCGACGTGCTGGACGATGCCGGCCATCCGGTGCCGCGCGGGACGCTCGGCAATATTGTCATCAAGCTGCCGCTGCCGCCCGGCTGCCTCGTCAGCTTCTGGAATGCCGACCAGCGGTTCCGCGAGGCTTGCCTTGACGAGTTCCCGGGGTATTACAAGACGGCCGATGCCGGGGTGATGGACGAGGACGGTTATATCTTCGTGATGGCGCGCACCGATGACATCATCAACTGCGCCGGCCATCGGCTTTCGACCGGGGCAATGGAGGAAGTCTGCGCCAAACATCCCGATGTCGCCGAATGCGCCGTGATCGGCGTCCATGACGCGACCAAGGGGCAGATCCCCTGCGGCTTCGTGGTGTTGAAGAACCATGTTTCACGGGAAACGTCTGATATTGCCAGGGAAGTCACCGAATTGGTGCGCAACGAGATCGGCCCGGTGGCGGCGTTCAAGACGGTGATGGTGGTTCATAAGCTGCCGAAGACCCGATCGGGCAAGATCCTGCGCGGCACGATGCAGAAGATTGCCGACGACATGCCGTGGAAAATGCCGGCAACGATCGAGGATGCGACGGTGCTGGACGAGATCACCGCGATCCTGAAGGCGAACGGCTACGCCCGCGAAGGGAGCGGCCTCAAACAGAGTGCCTGAACGAAAGAAGCCCCGGATCGTCTCCGGGGCTTCTTGAATGCAATCGAAATGGGGTCGATCAGAAGCGGTCATCTTCCTCGTCGTCGTCGCGACGGGTGGACTTGAGCGACGAGAGCTTGGCGAAAACGGCGTCCGCGTCGATCTCCTTTTCCTTCTCTTCCTCGCGGTCGTTGCGATAATTGAAACCGAGGTTTTCGGTTTCGCTCGCCGGCTGCAGGGAAGCGCCGAGTTCGGCGGCGGTCGGCAGCGGACGACCCTTGGAAGCGCGTTCGACTTCGAGGTCGAGGTCGATCTGGCTGCAGAGACCAAGCGTCACCGGATCCATCGGCGTCAGGTTGGTCGAGTTCCAGTGGGTGCGTTCGCGGATCTGCTCGATCGTCGACTTGGTAGTGCCGACGAGGCGGGAGATTTGCGCGTCCTTGAGTTCAGGATGGTTGCGGACCAGCCAGAGAATGGCGTTCGGGCGATCCTGGCGCTTGGAGACCGGCGTATAGCGCGGGCCGCGGCGTTTCGATTCCGGCACGCGAACCTTCGGCTCGGAAAGCTTCAGCTTGTGGTTGATGTCCTTTTCGCCCCGCTCGATTTCATCGCGCGAAAGCTGGCCGGTTGCGATCGGGTCGAGGCCCTTGATGCCCTGCGCCGCTTCGCCATCCGCAATGGCTTTCACCTCGAGCGGGTGGAGCTTGCAGAAATTGGCGATCTGTTCGAAGGAAAGCGCGGTATTGTCGACCAGCCATACAGCGGTCGCCTTCGGCATGAGCAATTGTTGAGCCATGGGTATAGGTCCTCTGTCCGTCCGCGCCGGTGTCGCGGGCCGTGGGTATCAACCACAATTTCCGGGAATTTACCGCCCTATAATCGAATTGGGACAGAATTGCAAATCTTTGAAGCGAGATCGTCGCACCGAGATGAACCGTTTGTCTAATTGCCGCACTTGCCTCACCTGTTATGAATGCGGCACATATCGCTGACGGCTCGATGCGTCGTTATGCGTGCCAATTCAGGGAGGTGTTCATGTCGGAAAAAGTCTACCCGGTTCTCAAGTCCGCCAAAGCGAAAGCGCTCATCGACAAGGATAGATACGAGAAGTGGTACGAGGAGAGCGTCGAGGATCCGGACAAGTTCTGGGGCAAACACGGCAGGCGCATTGACTGGTTCAAGCCCTATACCAAAGTCAAGAACACGTCCTTCAAGGGCAAGGTCTCGATCAAATGGTTCGAGGACGGTCTGACCAACGTTTCCTACAACTGCATCGACCGCCACCTGAAGACCCATGGAGAGCGCACAGCGCTGATCTGGGAAGGCGACAATCCCTATATCGACAAGAAGATCACCTATAACCAGCTTTACGATCAGGTCTGCCGGCTGGCCAACGTCTTGAAGAAACACGGCGTCAAGAAGGGCGACCGCGTCACCATCTACATGCCGATGATCCCCGAAGCGGCCTATGCGATGCTCGCCTGCGCCCGTATCGGCGCGGTGCATTCGGTCGTGTTTGGCGGGTTTTCGCCGGAAGCGCTGGCCGGACGTATCATCGACTGCCAGTCTACCTTCGTGATCACCTGCGACGAGGGCGTCCGCGGTGGCAAGCCGGTGCCGCTCAAGGACAATACCGATACGGCGATCCACATCGCGGCCCGCCAGCACGTGATCGTCAACAAGGTCGTGGTGGTGCGCCGCACTGGCGGCAAGACCGGCTGGGCGCCTGGCCGCGACCTCTGGTACCACCAGGAAATAGCCACCGTGAAGGAGCACTGCGAGCCGGCGAAGATGAAGGCGGAAGATCCGCTGTTCATCCTCTACACTTCGGGCTCGACCGGCAAGCCGAAGGGCGTGCTGCACACGACCGGCGGTTACCTCGTCTTCGCGGCGATGACCCACGAATATACGTTCGACTACCATGACGGCGACATCTACTGGTGCACGGCGGATGTGGGCTGGGTGACCGGCCATTCCTACATCGTCTACGGGCCGCTGGCGAACTGCGCCACCTCGCTGATGTTCGAAGGCGTGCCGAACTTCCCCGATCAAGGCCGTTTCTGGGAAATCATCGACAAGCACAAGGTCAACATCTTCTACACCGCGCCGACGGCGATCCGTTCGCTGATGGGTGCCGGCGACGAGTTCGTGAAACGCTCCTCGCGGACAAGCCTGCGCCTGCTTGGCACGGTCGGCGAACCGATCAACCCGGAAGCCTGGGAATGGTATTACAACGTGGTCGGCGACAAGCGCTGCCCAGTGGTCGATACCTGGTGGCAGACGGAAACCGGCGGTCACATGATCACGCCGCTGCCGGGCGCAACCGACCTGAAGCCGGGTTCGGCCACCAAGCCGTTCTTCGGGGTGAAGCCTGAACTGGTGGATAACGAGGGCAAGGTGCTGGAAGGCGCGGCCGACGGCAATCTCTGCATCACCGACGCGTGGCCGGGCATGATGCGCACGCTCTACGGCGACCACGACCGCTTCATCCAGGCCTATTTCTCCACCTACAAGGGGAAATATTTCACCGGCGACGGCTGCCGCCGGGACGAGGACGGTTATTACTGGATTACCGGCCGCGTCGATGACGTGCTGAACGTCTCGGGCCACCGGCTCGGCACGGCGGAAGTGGAATCGGCGCTCGTCTCACACAATCTCGTGTCGGAAGCGGCGGTCGTCGGTTATCCGCACAATATCAAGGGCCAGGGCATCTATTGCTACGTGACCCTGATGTCCGGCCACGAAGGCAGCGACGCGCTGCGCCAGGAACTGGTGAAGCATGTCCGCCAGGAAATCGGCCCGATCGCGCAACCCGACAAGATCCAGTTCGCGCCCGGCCTGCCGAAAACCCGCTCCGGCAAGATCATGCGCCGCATCCTGCGCAAGATCGCCGAGGACGACTTTGGCTCGCTGGGGGATATCTCGACGCTCGCTGATCCGGGCGTGGTGGACGATCTGATCGCCAACCGCCAGAACAAGGCGGGCTGATTGAACTTAAAGGCTGCTCGGGAAACCGGGCGGCCTTTTCAGTCTGTGTCGCAGACTTCGCGCGGCTTGCGTCCGCCGTCATAGGGCTGCACGAGGCCCGCGAGCAGCAGGTCGCCGCCGGCGCTGCGGCCGTCGGAGAGCACGACGTCGGCGACGATGCGGCCGAAATATTTATCGCCGGAAATATGGATGAGCTGAATTTTACGTGATTGGGCGGTGAGCGCTTCAAGCGCGCGCTGGGCGTCGAGGCCCGCTTCGCGCAGCCGCTCGCATTTCGATTTCAGCTCCGGCGCATCGATGCCCCGAATACGGACATAAACTTCCATCTTCTGCTGCGGCCAGGGCTGCGCTTCGACCAGCAGCGTATCGCCGTCGATGACCCGCAGGATTTCCGCCGCCACCGGTCCCGGGATTTCGTCACGCGCTTCAACTCCGGTCGTGAAGACCGTGGCGATGCCAGTGATAATCAGAAACGACTTGATCATGGAAAGGAATAAATTCCGATACACGGAGGAAGTCAATAGGAATATTTACTTAGAAATCGATCGCCCGGCCGTTGATCTCCCAGTCGCCGAAGCGGGCGGGGTCGGCACCGCCGCGGCCGCCGAATTCCTCGGGCATGTCAGCCTTGGCCGCCGCCTGGCGGCGTTCCTCGGCTTCCTTCAGGGCGCGCTCGGCAGCCGGAGTAAGCGGTTTCCTGGGAGCTTCCTCTTCCGGTACGGTTTCCGAATTGTCGTTATCTGCGTTCTGCATTTTGGGCTTCGCCGGGTGGATTATTGAAAACTCTGGGTGAATTGACCACATCATAAGGCGTTCGCGCCTGGGGGAAAACCCTTTAAAGGCCTTTGGGCGATATCGGCAACGGGAGAGATGACGATGAATGTAATGCGCACCGCCATGCTTCTGGCCTTCATGACTGCCCTGTTCATGGGGATCGGCTTTCTGATCGGCGGCACGGGCGGCATGATGATCGCGCTGGTGATCGCTGCCGGCATGAACCTGTTTTCCTACTGGAATTCCGACAAGATGGTGCTGTCCGCCTATCATGCCCAGGAGGTCGATGCGCGAAGCGCGCCGGAATTCTATAACATGATCCGCGATCTTTCGGCCAATGCCGGCCTGCCGATGCCGAAGGTCTATATCTATGACAATCCGCAGCCGAACGCCTTCGCGACCGGGCGCAACCCGCAGAATGCCGCCGTCGCCGCCTCCACGGGCCTGCTGCAGCGCCTGACGCATGAGGAAGTGGCCGGCGTGATGGCGCATGAGCTGGCGCATATCCAGAACCGCGACACGCTGACCATGACGATCACCGCGACGCTTGCCGGTGCGATCTCGATGCTCGGCAATTTCGCCTTCTTCTTCGGCGGCAATCGCGAGAACAACAATCCGCTCGGGTTCGTCGGCGTGCTGGTGGCGATGATCGTCGCGCCGTTCGCGGCGATGCTGGTGCAGATGGCGATCAGCCGGACACGCGAATATTCGGCCGACCGTCGCGGCGCCGAGATCTGCGGCAATCCGCTGTGGCTCGCTTCGGCCCTCGGCAAGATCGCGGGTGCGGCGCATCAGATCCCGAACTACGAGGCCGAACGCAACCCGGCGACGGCGCATATGTTCATCATCAACCCGCTATCGGGCGAGCGCATGGACAACCTGTTCTCTACCCACCCGGACACCGGCAACCGGATCGCCGCGCTTCAGCAGATGGCCGGTGAGTTCCGCAACGGTGCCTCGACGGCCGGGTTCCAGGCTGATAGACCGCAGCGCACCGCGCGCTCCGTTCCGAATACCGGTTGGGGCCGCGGCTCGGATGAACCGCGTAAAGGTCCCTGGTCTTGAACGAAGACAAAAAGAACAAGAAGCCATACAAGCCAGCGGGCAAACCAGCCGAACAGCGCAGGAAACCGGCTCACTCGGAGAAGGAGAGCGGTCCCTTCAAGGCAGGTCTCGAAGTTCGTGTCACAGCCGCCAAGCTTCTGGCGGCCGTCATCGACCGAAAAATCTCGCTCGATGGGATGCTCGACCTCGTTCATGGCAATCCGGCCTATCGGGCGCTGGGCGATGCCGACCGGGCGCTGACACGCGCCATTCTCAATACAGCGCTTCGTCATCTGCCGCGCATCGAGGCGGCGATCGCGTCGCTGATCGATACGCCGCTGCCGGAAGGCGCGCGGGCGCTTCACCATGTGCTGGTGATCGCTGCCGCGCAGATCCTGCATCTCGACGTGCCGCCGCATGCGGCCGTCGACCTTGCGGTCGAACAGGCCAACCGTGATCCGCGCAACCGCCGTTTCGCCAAGCTGGTGAATGCGGTCCTGCGCCGGCTGGACCGGGAGAAGGACGAGATCCTTGCCACGACCGCCAGCATCTCGCCGGTGCCCGCCTGGTTCCGCAAGCGCCTGGTCGCCCTTTATGGCGAGGTGGAAGCGGATCGTATCGCCGAAGCCCAACTCGTTCCGGCCGCCATCGACCTGACGGTCAAATCCGATCCCGCTGCCTGGGCTGAAAAGCTCGGCGGCACGGTTCTGCCGACCGGCAGCATTCGCCTTGCGGCCTTTGACGGTGCGGTTTCTGCGCTCGAAGGGTTCGAAGATGGCGTGTGGTGGGTGCAGGATGTCGCAGCCAGCATTCCGGCAAAGCTGTTCGGCGATCTGAAGGGCAAGAAGGTCGCGGATCTCTGCGCGGCGCCCGGTGGCAAGACCGCGCAGCTGATTGCGGCCGGTGCGGAGGTGATCGCAGTCGAGCAATCGGTCAACCGGTTGGCACGGCTCAAGGAAAATCTCGGTCGGCTCGGCTACGAGGCGGAGCTGGTCGGCGGCGACCTTTTCGAATTCAAGCCGGCAGAGTTGCTGGATGGCGTGCTGCTGGACGCGCCCTGCTCCTCGACCGGCACAACGCGCCGGCATCCGGACGTGCTCTGGACCAAGGGGCCGGAGGATGTGACAAAGCTTGCCGCTCTCCAGGAAAAGATGCTGCGCCATGCCGTCACGCTGGTGAAATCGGGCGGCCTTATCGTTTTTTCCAACTGCTCGCTTGATTCGCTGGAGGGGGAGGAGCTGGTCGTGCGCGTGCTGAAGGACCATCCGGAATTGAAACGCCTGGCCGTCGATCCCAACGATTGGCCGGGGCTGGAAGGGGCGATCTCGCCGCTCGGTGAATTCCGCACTACGCCGGCCATGCTGCCCGCCAGCGAAAATTTTGTGGGCGGCATGGATGGCTTCTTCGCAAGCGTGCTCCAGGTCCGGTAAGGCTTTCTTCACCATACGGACCGATACTTTCGAACAATCTAATAGTTGATTCCCGCCGGCGGGGCGGAGGCTGATTCCTGCGGAGTGTCCAGATTGAAGATGCGGCTCGCGGATCGCCGGAGGCTTTTGTCCTTCGGCTTGCGGGAAATCTGGCGGCGCCTTTGCCGGCGTTCCGCCGGATTTCGCCTGGCCGTGACCTCGTTTTCCATGCAGGTGCCGGACCGGTTGATTGTCGCGCCGACGGATTTGCGCGCACTCGACCCGTTCGTGGCGGAGGAAATCCTGGAAGGTCGGTTCCCGCTCGCGGGGCGGATTCTCGAAACCTATGGCCAATCGCCGTTCTCCGTCGAGCTGCCGTCCCGGGCGGCGGCGGAGCGGCTGCATTCGTTTGCCTGGCTGCGCCATATCCGCACCAACAAGACGGAAGCTGCCTGTGCCAGCGCCCGCCAGGTGGTCGCCGACTGGATCGCGCTTTATGGCCGAGATCCGCAAGGTATTGCCTGGGAGGCGCATGTCGCGGCGGAACGGGTGATCGCCTGGCTTTCGCATTCCACGGTGGTGCTGCAGGGCGCGGAGGCCGGATTCTACCGCCGCTTCATGAAAAGCCTCGCCTACCAGGTCCGTTATCTCAGGAAGATAGCCGGCTGCACGCCGGAGGGCGATACGCGGCTGAGGCTTCGGATCGCGCTTGCCATGGCCTCGATCTCGATGCCGACGCGGGCTGCCTATATCCGTCGTGAGGGCAGGCGGCTGGATCGGGAGCTGGAACGCCAGATCCTTGCCGATGGCGGGCATGTGTCGCGCAATCCACGTGCGGTGCTCGACCTGCTGATCGATCTCCTGCCGCTTCGCCAGACCTATATCAATCTCGGCCACGACCTGCCGCAAAAACTCATCCCGACGATCGATCGCATGTATCCGGCGCTCCGCTTCTTCCGGCACCAGGATGGCGATCTGGCGCTGTTCAACGGTGCGAGCTCGACGCCCGCGAGCGAGCTGATGTCGGTGCTGCGCTATGACGAAACGGCGGGCAAGCCATTCAAGGCGCTGCCGCACATGAACTATCATCGCCTCTCGGCAGACGGCACGACGCTGATCGTCGATACCGGTCGTCCGCTGTCCCCCGGGCTTTCCCGCGGCGCGCATGCGGGTTGTCTTTCCTTCGAGATGTCGGCCGGCCGGCATCGTTTCATCGTCAATTGCGGCTCGCCGAAATATGCCGGACGAAACTACCGGCATATGGCGCGTTCGACGCCTGCCCATTCGACTGTGACGCTCAACGAGACATCGTCCAGCCGTATCATCCGGTCCCGCTTCGCGGGCTCCATGCTGCTCGGCGGGGTATCGGAGGTGGAGGTGGAACGGTGGGACGACATGCATGGCAATGACTGGCTGCGGGCCAGCCATGACGGTTATGTCCATCAGTTCGGTTATTTCCACGAGCGTGAAATCGGCCTCAATGCGAAGGGCAACAAGATCAAGGGACATGACCGGCTTTTCCTGCCCGAGGGCGAGGCGCCCGATAACGAGGCTCTCCTAGCGGTGGCGCGTTTCCACATCCATCCCGTCATCAACCTTTCGCGGCGGGACGAGGAAAGCGTCACCATGCGTGCGCCGGATGGCGAGACCTGGATCTTTGCGGCACCGGGGCTTCAGGTAATGATCGATGAAGATATCTTCTTTGCGGACGTCTCCGGGGTGCGGCCGAGTCAGCAACTGGTCATCGAGTTTTCTCCGCCGGAGACCTCGGAAATACGCTGGATGCTGAGGCGCGGCGAATAGGCCGTTTCTTCTTCTGCCAAGCTGTGCTAACGGGCGGCGATCTTACCTTTGCGCCGGGTCCCGCGGCGCGTTTCCAGGAGAGACCGATGGCCGTCGTTTCCAAGAAAATCCCCGCTCCCGATCGCATCAGGATTCGCACCGCACTGCTCTCGGTCTCCGACAAGACCGGTATCATCGAGCTTGCCCAGGCGCTCACCGAGCAGGGCGTGAAGCTGCTGTCGACGGGCGGTACCCACAAGGCGATCGCTGCCGCCGGTCTCGCCGTGACGGACGTATCGGAAGTCACCGGTTTTCCGGAAATCATGGATGGCCGGGTGAAGACGCTGCATCCGACGGTACATGGTGGCCTGCTGGCGATCCGCGACGATGCGGAACATGTCGCGGCGATGAAGGAGCACGGCATCGAGGGCATCGATCTCGCCGTCATCAACCTCTATCCGTTCGAGGAGGTGCGCGCCGCTGGCGGCGACTACCCGACGACGGTCGAAAATATCGATATCGGCGGTCCGGCGATGATCCGCGCATCCGCCAAGAACCATGCCTACGTGACCACCGTCACCGATCCTTCCGATTATCCTGCCCTCATCGAGGCACTGCGTTCGAATGACGGGCAGACGGTCTATGCCTTCCGCCAGAAGCTCGCCGCCAAGGCCTATGCCCGCACGGCGGCCTATGATACGGCGATCTCGAACTGGTTCGCCGAAGCGCTCGACATCGAGATCCCGCGCTACCGCACAATCGGCGGCGTGCTGAAGGAAGAGATGCGTTATGGCGAGAATCCGCACCAGAGCGCCGGCTTCTACGTGACTGGCGAAAACCGTCCGGGTGTGGCGACCGCAAAACTGCTGCAGGGCAAGCAGCTTTCCTACAACAATATCAACGATACCGACGGTGCCTTCGAGCTGATCGCCGAATTCTCGCCGGAAAAGGCGCCGGCCTGCGCGATCATCAAGCACGCCAACCCCTGCGGCGTGGCGACCGGCCCAAGCCTCAAGGAAGCTTATCTGCGGGCGCTCGCCTGCGATTCCACCTCGGCCTTCGGCGGCATCATCGCGGTCAACCAGCTTTTGGACGCCGAGACGGCCGAAGAGATCGTCAGGCTGTTCACGGAAGTCATCATCGCGCCGGAAGTTTCCGACGAGGCTCAGGCCATCATCGCCGCCAAGAAGAACCTGCGCCTGCTGGTGACCGGCGGCCTGCCGGACCCGCGCTCGCGCGGCCTGACGGCGAAGACCGTTTCGGGTGGCCTGCTGGTCCAGACCCGCGACAACGGCATGGTCGAGGATATCGACCTGCGCGTCGTCACCAAGCGCGCGCCGTCGGCGACCGAGCTTGAAGACATGAAGTTCGCCTTCAAGGTCGCCAAGCACGTGAAGTCGAATGCGGTCGTCTACGCCAAAAACGGCCAGACGGCCGGCATCGGCGCCGGCCAGATGAGCCGCATCGATTCCGCCCGCATCGCTGGCATCAAGGCGGAAGAAGCGGCAAAGGCGATGGGTTGGGCCGAGCCGATGACAAAGGGTTCCGCGGTCGCCTCGGAAGCGTTCTTCCCGTTCGCGGACGGCCTGCTGTCGGCCATTGCGGCCGGCGCCACGGCGGTTATCCAACCGGGTGGTTCGATGCGTGACGACGAGGTGATCGCCGCGGCGGATGAGCATGGGGTCGCCATGGTCTTCACGGGAATGCGGCATTTCCGGCATTGATTTTGCTGGATGTTATGCTCTGAGCGTGCGGCGTGGGTCCTCGGGTCAAGCCCGAGGATGACGGTGGAGAGGGTGTTTCAGAGCTGCCCAAAGAGAGCAAGCTGCGACGCTCCGCTTTTCTCTGTTAGACCCACGCACTCCGTCATCCTCGGGCTCGACCCGAGGATCCACATCCCAACCAGAAAGCTACCCGCCTACTTCCTGTTCGCCGGATACGGTGTCGCAAACAGCAACAGCAACCCGGCTACGAGGAAGATCAGCAGCGTTGCCATGCCGAGCCGGGCTGAACCGCTGGCATAGGTCATCACTGAAAAGAACAGGGTGGCGAGAAAGCTCGTTGCGCGGCCGGAGAGCGCGTAGATGCCGAAATAGCGGCCGGTCTCGGAAAGGCTGACGCTGCGGGCGAGATAGGACCTGGACGAAGCCTGGACGGGGCCGAAGGCGAGGCCGATCAGCAATCCGAACAGGATATAGGCTTTTTCGGCTGCGGTGCCGAACAGGCCGCCGCTGTCCTCTCCCGAAAGCGGCAGAAGGCCGAAAAAGACGAAGCCGGGGCCGGTGGAAATGATGCCGAGGGTGGCCACCAGCAACAGAACGAGGCTGATGATCACGACGATCTTCGAGCCGAGCAGGCGATCGAGCCAGCCGGCGACGATGCAGCCGAAGATCGCCACGACGTTCAGGATGATGCCGTAGATGCCGATCTCGATCGTCGCCCAGCCGAACATGCCGGCTGCGAACGTGCCGCCGAGGATCAGCAGGCCGTTGACGCCGTCCTGGTAGAGCATGCGGGCGACCAGGAATTTCGTGATGCCGGTACGCTGCCTCAGGTCCCGCAGCGTGCCGCTGAGCTCCCTTATGCCGGAGCGGACCGCCGCGGCGAGCGGCAGACCTTTCTTGGCGTCGGGCGTGAAGAAGAACATCGGCAGGATAAAGAGGAAATACCAGAAGGCCGAGATCGGCCCGGTGATGCGCGCGTCTTCGCCGAGATGCGGGTCAAGGCCGAAAAGCGGGGGGATGCCGATCAGCGTTTTGCCGCTTTCGGGATTGGCGGCGAGCAGCGCCACGACGGCGATCAGTACGATCATGCCGCCGAGATAACCGAGCCCCCAGGCGACGTTGGAAATGCGGCCGACATCGTCCTTGGAGACCAGCCGCGGCATCATCGAATCGTTGAAGACGGTCGAGAATTCCGCGGCGATCGACGCGAAGATCATGAAGATCATCGGCCAGATGATCGGCGAGCCGGGTGCCGCGAACCAGAGGGCCGAAACACAAACGATCTTGATCACCGCAAAAAAGGCGATCCAGGGTTTCCGTGGACCGGCCTGGTCGGCGATCGAACCGAGGACCGGGGAGAAGACGGCGATGACCAGCGACGAGATCGTCGCCATGTTGCTCCAGGCCGCCTGTGCGGAAACCGGATCCTCGGTCAGCCGCGCAACGAAATAGGGACCGAAGATGAAGGTGGTGACGACGGTAAAAAACGGCTGGGCTGCCCAATCGAAGAACATCCAGCCCAAGATGCCGCGCCGGCTCGTTTTCACCGGCGCATCGTCCACATCAATAACGGCCATTTTTCCCCCGGATCAGCCAGTTCGGTCCGTTGTCCTACAGCGCCCGACCGTGCGCAAGATCGCTCAGGAGACCGGCCGCGACGGTGATCTTCGGAAGCGTCAGTTCACCGCTTTCGCTCAAGGTCACCAGTTCGGCGCCGATGCGGTTCACTCGCACTCGATCGCCGCCGACCCAGGCTTCCAGCGGCTTTTTCTCCTTCGGATGGGCAGTCATCGCGGCGATGACGATGTCGCGGCGCGCCGAGGCGAGTTGCTGCAGGCTGCGGGAGAGCGCAAGGCTTTCATAGTGTTCCGAGGTGCTGATGCGTTCGCCTGCGCCGATCAGCCGATTGATGCGGAAGGTTTCGGTAACAGTGAAATAGCTCTCGGTGGCGCGCGCCATGGTTTCGCCGGTACGGTCGGCGATCAGCATGATCTCCGGCACCAGGACCAGCGTCGACAGCAACAGGATTTCACGGGCAAGCGATGCCGGTATGCCCTGCGCTTCGAGTTCCGAGGCGCGGGCTGCGGTTTCCACGAAATCTCCGCCCGCGAGCGACGAGCGCAGCCCCTTGATCGCGGCCTTGAGGCGGCTCATCGCGCCGTCCACATCACCGCTGCCGACCTGCGTCTGCAGGATGAGGCGGGTCGCTTCCGCGAAGGTCTCGGTGATGCGGGCGTAGAGATCGTTCTGCAGCTGGCCGGGGATTTTTCCATCCAGCGCATCGATCTCGGCCCAGAGCTTGGGAAGTTCGAAGCCGTCGCGGGCAAGGAAGGCAGCCTTGACGACATTCGCCGCCGTGGCGCCGGTCATATCGCTCATCTGCTGTATGAAACCCGGGCCGCCGCGGTTGATAGCCTCGTTGGCGAGCGTGGTGGCGACGATTTCGCGATGCAGGCGGTGGGACTGGATGTCCGCCGCATAAGCCTTCTGCATCCTGGCCGGGAAATAGGCCTTCAGGACAGCCGAGAAATAGGGGTCGTCCGGCAGGCTGCTGTCGAGCAGGGCATCGAAGAGAACGATCTTCGAATAGGAGAGCAACACGCCGATTTCCGGACGGGTCAGCGGTCTGCCGGAGGAATAACGCTCCGCAAGCTCCGCATCATCGGGCAGAGTTTCGACCTTGCGATTGAGCTGGCCTTGCGATTCCAGCACGGACATCAGCCGTGAAAGCTCTTCGCGGTTGCCGGTACCCTTGCGTTCGGTCAGCGAGATCGACAGCGGCTGCAGATAGTTGTTGCGCAGAACCAAGTGGCCGACTTCCTCGGTCATCGAGGCGAGAAGCTGGTTGCGTTTGTCGCGGGTCAGGCGGCCGTCCTGCATGGCCGAATTGAGGGCGATCTTGATGTTGACCTCGACGTCGGAGCAGTTGACGCCGGCGGAATTGTCGATCGCATCTGAATTGCAGCGCCCGCCATTCAGGGAGTAGGCAATACGGCCCTTCTGGGTCATGCCGAGATTGGCGCCTTCGCCGATGACGCTGGCGCGCACTTCAGCCGCGGTGATGCGGATCGGGTCATTGGCGCGATCGCCGACTTCCGTATCGGTCTCGGAGGCCGCCTTGATATAGGTGCCGATGCCGCCGAACCAGAGAAGGTCGACCGGGCTTTTCAGGATCGCGGTCATGATCTCGAAAGGCGTTGCGGTCGTCTTGTCGATGCCGATCGCGGCCGCTGCCTGCCTGGTGAGCTTTACCGACTTCTCCGAGCGGGAAATGACCATCGCCCCTTCGGAAAGGGTCGATTTGTCGTAATCCTGCCAGCTCGATCGCGGCAGGGCGAACATGCGTTCGCGCTCGGTGAAGGACTTTTCGATATCCGGATCTGGATCGATGACGATATCACGGTGGTCGAAGGCGGCGATGAGGCGGATCTTTCGCGACAACAGCATGCCGTTACCGAAGACGTCGCCGGACATGTCGCCGACCCCGGCGACCGTGAATGGCGTCGTCTGGATGTCGATGTCCTTCTCGCGGAAATGCCGTTTCACGGCTTCCCAGGCGCCGCGCGCGGTGATGCCCATCTTCTTGTGGTCGTAACCGACCGAACCGCCGGAGGCGAAGGCATCGTCCAGCCAGAAGCCGGCTTCCTGCGCCAGGCCGTTGGCGGTGTCGGAGAAGGTCGCCGTACCCTTGTCGGCGGCAACCACGAAATAGGGGTCGTCGCCATCGAGGCGGATCGTGTCCGGCGGCCCGACGATGTCGGCGCCGACGATATTGTCGGTGATCGACAAAAGGGTGCGGATGAAGGTCTTGTAGGCTTCCCGGCCGGCATTGAAGAACGCGTCGCGCGCGCTTGCCGGCGGCAGCATCTTCGGGAAGAAGCCGCCCTTGGCACCGACCGGCACGATGACGGCGTTCTTGACCTGCTGTGCCTTCACGAGGCCGAGGATTTCGGTGCGGTAATCCTCGCCGCGGTCCGACCAGCGGAGCCCGCCGCGAGCGACCTTGCCGAAGCGCAGATGCACGCCTTCGACCTCGGTGCCGTAGACGAAGATTTCACGGAAGGGCCGGGGTTCCGGCAGGCCGTCCAGCAGCTTCGGATCGAGCTTGAAGGCGAACATCCGGTATGGAGCCCCATTGGGGTCGCGCTGGAAGTAGTTGGTTCTGAGCGTCGCATCGACCGCATTGACGAAACGACGAAGCGTGCGGTCCTCGTCGAGGTTGGGCACGTTGCCGAGCGCTTCCTCGATCTCCGCATGATGGTCGGTGAGTTTCTTGACGCGGGCCTTCTCAGTGATCTTGGGGTCGAAACCATCGCGGAAGAGGCGGAAGATGGCGGCGGATATGGCCGGGTATTTCACCAGCGTATCGCCGATATAGGCCTGCGAATAAACGATGCCGGTCTGCCGCAGATAACGGGAATATGCACGCAGCACCGTGACTTCGCGAGCTGACAGGCCGGCCAGCAGAACCAGCCGGTTGAAGCCGTCATTGTCGATCAGGCCTTCGAAGGCGGAGAGGAAGGCTTCCTCCAGCGCCAAACCTTCGCGGGACAGGTCGACTTCACGCCCATCGCCGAGCTGCAGTTCCATGTCGTGGAGGACGACTTGGCTGCGGTCGTTTTCCGGCCCCACCTGGATTTCGAACGTCTGCTCGCTGACGGCGTGGAACCCGAGATTTTCGAGGAGCGGCACACGCCGGGAGAGCGACAGATGCCGGTCCTTGTGGAAGATCTTGAGCGACACGGTGCTGGCGGGGTCGCCCGGGCGGCGATAGAAGGCGATGCGGATCGTTTCGCCGGCGGCGCAAGCGGCGATATCCGGCAGGTCGGCGAAGGTTTCCTCGGGCGAGAAGGCTTCCTGGAAGGCCTGGGTGACGGTGAGCCGCGGCCCCTTCTCCGCAAGCGCTGCGAAGCGGTCTTCCCAGGGCGTGGCGATGAGCCGGATCGCTTCCTCGAGCTTGGCTTGCGCTATCCTCGGGGTCTTGCCGCCGCGCCTGCCGATGATCATGTGGACGCGGGCGACGCCGCCCTCCGGGAAAGCCGGATAATAGGCGGAGACGTGGCCATCATAGACCTTGGTCAGGTAGTCACCGACCTTCTCGCGGACCAGGGAATTGTAGTCCTCGCGGGGCACGTAGACGATCACCGAGACAAAACGGTCGAAATGGTCGATGCGCGGCAGGACCCGGACGCGCGGACGCTCGCTCAATGCCATGATCTGCTCGCAGAAGCGGGCGAGCAGATCGACATCGATCTGGAAAAGGTCGTCGCGCGGATAGGATTCGAGCGTGTTTTCCAGCATTCGGCCGGAATGGCTGTCGGGGTCGAAGCCGAACTGCTCTTCGACCCGGCCGGTCTTGGCGCGCAGGAGAGGGATGTCGCGGACGGAGTGGGTATAGGCGGTTGCCGTAAAAAGGCCGACGACACGAAGTTCGCCGACAACTTCGCCCTGTTCGTCGAAGCGCTTGACGCCGACATAATCCATATAGGCGCGGCGGTGCACCACGGATTTCACGTTCGCCTTGGTGACAATCAGGAAATCGGGGCCGTCGAGGAACTCGAGGATTTCCGGGGTGGTCGTCACCGCGTCCTTGCCCTGGCGCAGCACCAGAACATCCGGATCGGAGAGGATGCCGAGACCGCGGCCCTTGCCGCGTTCGACCTTGGCCTCAGTGCCCTTGCCGGAATAGACGTATTCGCGCATGCCAAGGAAGGTGAAGTTGTCGTCGCGCAGCCAGTCCAGGAAGGCGAGCGCCTCGTCGCGGTCGGCCTTGCGGCGGCTTGTCGAGTTGTTGAGCTGCTTGGCGGCGCCGTCCAAGACTTCCAGCATCGAGCCCCAGTCGGTGATCGACAGATGCACCTGGTCGAGGATGTAGCGAATACGCTCGGTGAGCGAAGCCGCCTGTTCCTCGTTCAGCGGCGACAGATGGATCTGGATGAGGCTTACGTGATGAGCCGGGTTGCTGGGCTGTTCGTTAGAGCGGAGTGCCGGTTCCTTGCCGGGCTCCACGACCAGGATCGGATGGACGGCCATGGTGAGGTCGCGGTGGGTGGCGGTCACTTCGCCCATGACCGAGTCGAACAGGAAGGGCATGTTGCGATCGACGACGGTCAGCACCGAGACCGGAATACCGTCCGGCGTTACGCCGGCGACTGGTTCGACCGTGATATCGGCCCGAATCCGGGTCCAGGCCATCAGCCGCTCGGCTGCATGATTGGCGGAGAGCGCCAGCATTTCCGGCGTATAGCTGTCGAGGTCGTCAGTGCTGGCCCGGGCGAACAGGATGAGCGGGTCGAGATGCGGCCCTTTGCTCGCGGCAACGATCTTGCGTGCGCTTTCGATCTGTTTTTCCCGTTTCGGATTTTGCCTGACGGCCATGTCCCTCTCCCCTTTTCCGTGCCCGCACGGAATAAATTAGCTTTGTGTCATCACGCGGCAACGTGGCTGATCCATGTCAAGCGACACTACACGTTTCATTCTTCCGTGAAGCCTTGTTGACATGCGGCGGCGAAGAAACGATCAACAGGTCCATCGTAGCCGGAAACCGATCTCATGCAGGATACCAGCAGTGCCGTCCTCGTCATCTCCAGCCATGTTGTGCGCGGCTCGGTCGGCAATCGTGCCGCCGTCTTCGCGCTCGAGACGCTGGGGTTCCCCGTCTGGGCAATGCCGACCGTCGTCCTCCCCTGGCATCCCGGTCACGGACCTTCTACACGGCTGACCTTTCCCGAATCAGATTTTGACAAGGCTATAGACGATCTTATTCGGGCGCCATGGCTGGGAGAAGTGAAGGCGGTGCTGACCGGTTATTTCGGCAACGCCGCCCAGCCGCGTTCGGTGGCGCGGCTTATCCGGGCGCTGAAGGAGAAGAACCCCGACCTTCTCTATGTCTGCGATCCCGTCATGGGCGATCTCGGCGGGCTCTATATTCCGCAGCCGACGGCAGAAGCGATCCGCGACGAACTCATTCCGCTGGCAACGATCGCCACCCCGAACCGTTACGAACTCGCCTGGCTTTCCGGCGCGCCGCTTGAAACCAACAACGATATCATGGATGCCGCAATCGCGCTCGGGCCGCCACGCATCCTGGTGACCTCGGCCGTGCCGATGATGGCGGGCGGTACCGGCAATCTTTATCTGACCGGCAAACATGCGCTGCTTGCGGAACACCGGCTGATCGACAATCCGCCGAACGGGCTGGGGGACCTGCTGGGCGCCCTGTTCCTGGGGCGAATCCTTGCCGGCATGGACGAGGAAAAGGCGTTGCAGCTGGCAACAGCGAGCGTTTTCGAGGTCCTAGCCCGCACGGCCAAGCGCGGCGGCGACGAGCTGACGCTGGAGACCGACGCGTCCAGCCTCTCCACTCCCATGGCGATGGTGCAGATGCGCCGGCTCGTGCATCCGTTGCAGCGCACCAAGCGGTAATCGGCCTCGGAAGTTCGCAGATGCACAATGGCCGTTGATCTTCGCTCGGCGGCGCTATAATCGTTGCTCCATGACGGATTTTCCTGACAGACTACTGGCGGGCTACCGCAACTTCATGAGCGGTCGCTATAGTGACGAACGCGAGCGTTATCGCGTGCTGGCGGACAAGGGGCAGAACCCTCACACCCTTCTCATCGCCTGTTGCGATTCCCGTGCCGCACCGGAAACCATTTTCGACTGCGGTCCGGGGGAACTCTTCGTCGTCCGTAACGTCGCCAACATGGTCCCGCCTTTTGAACCGGACGGCCAGTTCCATGCCACGTCGGCGGCGTTGGAATATGCGGTCGAGGTTTTGGAAATCGACAATATCGTGGTGATGGGTCACGGCCGTTGCGGCGGTATCCGGGCGGCACTGGATCCGACCATGTCGCCGCTTTCTCCCGGCGATTTCATCGGCCGCTGGATGGCGCTGGTCAAACCGGCCGCCGAACAGATCCAGAGCAACGAGTTCATGACCCAGGCCGAGCGGCAGACAGCGCTGGAACGGGTGTCGATCCGCAATTCGATCGCCAACCTGGAAACGTTCCCGTTCGTCAAAAAACGCGGAGAGAAAGGCGAACTCAGCGTTCACGGCGCCTGGTTCGACATCTCGAGTGGCGAATTGTGGATTATGGACAGCAAGGGCGACTTCGTCCGTCCGGACCTTAGCGAACTGCCCGTCCAGGCCGAACAAGCGTCGGCCTGAATTTTTCAGGTGAAGCGAAACGTCACTGCCGGCGGGCTTATTGGCCGTCGATCTGTGCGCCCATATAGGCGATCGCCTGCTGATAGACGGTTGCGGCGTTCCAGCCCTGGATAGCAACGAAGTTCGGCTGGCCCGGCTGGTAACCGGCACCGGCTCTCCAGCCATGTCCTTTGAGGAAGTTGGCGGTCGAGGCAAGCGCATCGGCACGCGAACGGACCATGTCGATATGGCCGTCGCCGTCGCCGTCGGCTCCGTAGCGGACAACGTTCAGCGGCAGGAACTGGGTCTGGCCGATTTCGCCGTGGGCAGCGCCACGGGCGGTGACGCTCAGATCACCTCGGCCGACCAGCTCAAGCGCAGCATAAAGCTGTTCGGTGAAATAGGCGGAGCGGCGGCAATCGTAAGCGAGCGTTGCGACGGCGGAAAGCGTATGCTGATCGCCCATGAAGCTGCCGAAACCGGTTTCCATGCCCCAGATGGCGATGATCGGGCCGGCCGGCACGCCGAAGCGGCGCTCGATCTGCGCAAAAAGCGCGGCATTGCCGGACTTCATGCCTTTGCCGCGGGAGATGATGGCAGCTCCGCCGCGCTTCTTCATGAACTCGTCGAAGGAGAGTTTGAAGCTTTTCTGGCCGCGATCGGCGCTGATGGTCGGGCGATTGTAGGAGACGTTCGAGAAAGCCTTTTCGACGACGGAAGGATTGACGCCACTCGCAGGCGCAACACGCTTGAATTCCTCAACCCAACGGGCGAAACCGGATGAATCGTTGCCGCATTGGAGCGCAGCAAGCGCCGGGGTGGCGGTCATGAAACCGCTTGCGATCAATCCTGCCAGTAAAATCTTCTTCATGCGGTCAAACCCGTCCCCGAGAACCGGATCGCTCGGCCAGAAGCATCCGGATAATGTGCATTGTTTCGGCCTTATGGCGGCGGTTGCAAACAATCGCAACTCACCCGTTCATGAATAGTTCGTGATATGGGTGATTCGAAAGAAAAACCCCGCCATTTCTGACGGGGTTTCTATCGGAACATGCTTAATAAATTTATTATCTATCAGGCAGCAACCTTGCGCGGCTTGATCAGGCCGCGATTGACAAGCAACTCGGCGATCTGGATGGCGTTGAGCGCCGCGCCCTTGCGCAGGTTGTCGGAAACCACCCAGATGTTGAGGCCGTTTTCCACCGTCGCATCCTCACGGATACGGGAAATGTAGGTGGCATCCTCGCCGGCGCATTCATAAGGCGTGATGTAACCGCCGTTTTCGTGCTTGTCGATGACGAGGCAGCCGGGGGCTTCGCGCAGGATATCGCGGGCCTGGTCCGCGCTGATCTCGTTTTCGAACTCGATATTGACCGATTCCGAATGGCCGATGAAGACCGGAACGCGCACGGCGGTGCAGGTGACCTTGATCTTCGGGTCGAGCATCTTCTTGGTTTCGGCAAGAACCTTCCATTCTTCCTTCGTATATCCGTCTTCCATGAAGCTATCGATATGCGGGATGACGTTGAAGGCGATGCGCTTGGTGAACTTCTTGGATTCGACCGGATCGGCGACAAAAACGGCGCGCGTCTGGGTGAAGAGCTCGTCCATGCCTTCCTTGCCGGCGCCGGAAACCGACTGGTAGGTCGAGACGACGACACGCTTGATCTTGGCAAAGTCGTGCAGTGGCTTCAGGGCAACGACGAGCTGCGCTGTCGAGCAATTCGGGTTGGCGATGATGTTGCGCTTGGTAAAACCGGAGATCGCATCTGGGTTCACTTCCGGAACGATCAACGGAACGTCCTGGTCGTAACGCCAGGCGGAAGAGTTATCGATGACGACGCAGCCCTGGGCGCCGATCTTCGGCGACCACTTCTTGGAAACCTCGCCGCCGGCCGACATCAGGCAGATGTCGGTGTCGGAAAAATCGTAGTTTTCCAGGTTGGAAACCTTCAGCGTCCGGTCGCCGAACGAAACTTCGGTTCCCTGGCTACGGGCGGATGCCAGCGCCACGACCTCGTCGACCGGGAAGCCGCGCTCGGAAAGGATCGTCAGCATTTCCCTGCCGACATTGCCGGTTGCACCGGCGACTGCGATCTTGAAACCCATTTTTTGCTCTCTTTCTGTCTCTCCTCGTTTCCGGTGAGGGGGAAGCCGCGGTTAAAGTCGCGGAATTCCTTGTCCCCGGCCATCCGGGGAGAGAGCGGCGGCCAGAGACGTCAGACGGTTTTCGTCGTCGTTTTGGCCTTGGTTTTGAAGAAAGCGGAAAAACACGCCCGCTGCGCAGCTTGGATAGCCGGCAGTGCGGAGGCAGCGATGTCGAATTCGCAGGCGCGCATGTGGGTGTCTTCCCGTTCGCGAAGGTGTTTAGAAGATTTTTGCAATGAGTCAAGCGATGCTAACCCGATTGCTGCGCTGCATTGACCTCATGCCGCGCTGCGGCATCCGTGGTGCACGGTGCGCGCGATATTAGACGAAAGTCATAATCCCAAAGCATCCCTCTCCTTGAGCCTTGAATTCTGTCAATCTGCGACAATGCGTCGCCGTGGCCAAGCCCAGGAGGAACGGGCCCGGAGCCGGCACGCGAGTTTTATCTTGAGGGAGGACGATAATGGCAAATGTCGCAACGGGGGTCGGCGCGAAGGCCGGACCGATGACGCGGGAGGAGAAGAAAGTCATCTTCGCTTCTTCGCTCGGCACCGTATTCGAATGGTACGATTTCTATCTCTATGGTTCACTCGCCACCTATATCGGCGCGACCTTTTTCACCCAGTATCCGGAAGCAACGCGTAACATCTTCACGCTGCTCGCGTTCGCTGCGGGCTTCCTGGTCCGCCCCTTCGGCGCGCTGGTATTTGGCCGCCTGGGCGACCTCGTCG
This sequence comes from Neorhizobium sp. 05N33, assembly GCF_056397445.1. Classification (NCBI taxonomy): domain Bacteria; kingdom Pseudomonadati; phylum Pseudomonadota; class Alphaproteobacteria; order Hyphomicrobiales; family Rhizobiaceae; genus Neorhizobium; species Neorhizobium sp. 05N33. The sequence goes on from NZ_JBFTNK010000012.1 coordinate 101,054, forward strand.
GCCGGAAATACACCTTCCTTGTGACCATTCTGATCATGGGCATGTCGACCTTCCTGGTCGGTATCCTGCCGGGTGCCGCCACGATCGGCATCGCAGCCCCGATCATCCTGATCGCCCTGCGCCTCCTGCAAGGCCTTGCGCTTGGTGGCGAATATGGCGGTGCCGCGACCTATGTGGCCGAACATGCGCCCCATGGGCGACGTGGGTATTTCACTTCATGGATCCAGACGACCGCGACACTCGGTCTGTTCCTGTCGCTGATCGTCATCGTCTTTGTCCAGTGGGTCATGGGTTCCACCGCGTTTGCGGCCTGGGGCTGGCGCATTCCGTTCCTCGTGTCCGTCATCCTGCTCGGGGTTTCCGTCTGGATCCGCCTGAAGATGAACGAGTCGCCGGCGTTCCAGAAGATGAAGGCGGAAGGCAAGGGCTCCAAGGCTCCGCTGACGGAAGCCTTCGGCACCTGGCGCAACGCCAAGATCGCCATCATCGCGCTTCTCGGCGCGACCATGGGCCAGGCCGTCGTCTGGTATGGCGGCCAGTTCTATGCACTGTTCTTCCTGCAGAACGTGCTGAAGGTCGATCTCCTGTCGGCCAATATCATGGTCGCCATCGCGCTCTTCCTCGGCACACCGTTCTTCGTCATCTTCGGCGGGCTTTCTGACAAGATCGGCCGCAAGCCGATCATCATGGCCGGCCTGCTGATCGCAGCGGTCACTTACTTCCCGCTCTTCAAGGCGATGACCTCGATGGCGAACCCGGCACTTGCCGAAGCCCAGGCGACGATCAAGGCGACTGTCACGGCCGATCCGGCGGATTGCAAATTCCAGTTCAACCCGACCGGCACATCGAAGTTCACCAGCTCCTGCGATATCGCCACGTCGTTCTTGACCCGCAACTCGGTGCCTTACGAAGTTGTCGTAGGTCCCACCGGCCAGCCGGCTACGGTGAAGATCGCTGACAAGACCGTCACCAGCTACGACTCGGTTGCGGCCGGTGCCGATGCCGCTGCCAAACAGCGCGCCTTCGAAAAGGGCGTGAATGTTGCGCTTCACGATGCCGGTTACCCGCTAAGCCGCGGTGCGATCAAGGTGGCGGATTCCAAGCTCGACGCTTTCATCGCCGCCAATCCGGAACTTGCTCTCAATGCCGCCTCGGTTCGCGGCGGCGAAAAGGCGAGCGTTCCTGCGGCCGACCTCGTCAGCCAAAAGCTGCTGACCGCGGACGAAGCGAAGGGCGTCACCGACATGCCGGTCTATACGATCGCCAAGGGCGGTGCGTTCACGATGGTGGCCGATCCGGCCCGGGTGAACTGGATCGGCACGATCGCCATCCTGTTCGTCCTGGTGCTCTATGTGACGATGGTCTACGGCCCGATCGCGGCCCTGCTGGTCGAACTCTTCCCGACCCGCATCCGGTATACCGGCATGTCGCTGCCTTACCACATCGGCAACGGCTGGTTCGGCGGCCTTCTGCCGGCTACGGCCTTCGCGATGAGTGCCGCCAAGGGCGATATCTACTATGGTCTCTGGTATCCGATTGTTTTCGCAGTCATCACTCTGGTGATCGGGCTGCTCTTCCTGCCGGAAACAAAGGATCGCGATATCCACGCCGAATAAGGGTTTGCGTCAGCAACCCAGCTAAAATGAAAAGCCCGGCGCAGGCGACTGCGCCGGGCTTTTTCATGAAGGGATCATTGCTGTTTTACGTCCGTCTCCCGCTTCGGCGGCATGCCACGCGGCGGGAAGGGCGTGTTTTTCCAGTCGGGACGTATCAGCAGGGGTATCGCCCGGCGCAGAACCGGCCAGCCGTCCGGCTCCTGCCGGAAGAGCAGCCCGTAACGGGAAAAGACGATTGCCATGATGACGGAGAACCAGGCGCCGAAGGAGAGGCCTGCAATCACGTCGCTCGGATAATGGGCTCCGACGATGACGCGCGAAAAACCGAGCCAGAAGCTGATGATCAGAAAGAACAGGCGGTAGCGGGGAGCGAGCAGCGCCAATGCCATCAGGAACGCGCCCACCGTGGTTGCGTGGCCGGAAGGGAAGCTTTCGAACCGGGAGCCGGAAAAAGGGCTGAAGCCGTGGAAACCCCATTGCTCGTAAAGTCCTGGCCGGGCGCGTCCGATGATACGCTTCACCAGGTTGACGAGAAGGCCGGAACCGGCAACGGCCACAAAGATATAAGCCGCGACATGACTGACCAGCATCGCCTGGAAGCGGGCTTTCAGGCCGGGTACGAGCCGGATAACGGCGAGCGCTTCGAAAAAGAGTAGCGCTGCCGCAAAAAGGATCCAGCCGGAGGTGCCGAAATCGGTAATCGCCCTGCCGACCGGCAGCAGCACGTTAGGCGTATGGGCGGCATAGGAGCCGACCGGGGCATCGAGCAGGAAAAAGGCGATCAGGATCAGGTTGATCGTGACCAGCACATAAGGCAGCCATCGGGGCGAAGGCGGCCCGGATGGATGGCGATACCGCCGATGTTTCAGTTTTTCGATTGTCCGGTTCATCGGCCTCTGTCCGTGGCGCGGGACCGATCCCGCGCCGCTTTTTCCCATAGATTCCGCGATATGGGTAGCAGAATACCGAACGCCAAATATGGAGGTGCCTTTCCACCCTCGGCGGAAAGGCACCGATCGGTGTTATCAGGCGGAAAGGCTTACGAATTCCTTGAGGATCGCATCGCCCATTTCGGCGGTGCCGACCTTGCGGGCGCCTTCGGCCATGATGTCGCCGGTGCGGATACCCTGATCCAGCACGTTGGCGATGGCCTTTTCGAGGTTGTCGGCTTCCGTGACCATATTGAAGGAGTAGCGAAGGCACATGGCGAACGAAGCAATCATCGCAATCGGGTTGGCAACGCCGGTGCCGGCGATGTCAGGCGCCGAGCCGTGGACCGGTTCGTAAAGCGCCTTGCGTTTGCCGGTCTTGGCATCGGGTGCGCCGAGCGATGCGGAGGGCAGCATGCCGAGCGAGCCGGTGAGCATTGCCGCGACGTCGGAGAGCATGTCGCCGAACAGGTTGTCGGTGACGATCACATCGAACTGTTTCGGAGCACGGACCAGTTGCATGCCGCCGGCATCGGCCAGCATGTGTTCCAGCTTGACGTCTGAATATTTCGCCTTGTGAGTTTCGGTGACCACCTGGTTCCAGAGCACGCCCGACTTCATGACGTTGCGCTTTTCCATCGAGCAGACGGCATTCTTACGGGTGCGGGCAAGCTCGAAGGCGACGCCGGCAATGCGCTCGATTTCATAGGTATCGTAGACCTGCGTATCGATGCCGCGCTTCTGGCCGTTGCCGAGGTCGACGATTTCCTTCGGTTCGCCGAAATAGACGCCGCCGGTCAATTCGCGGACGATCAGGATATCGAGGCCTTCGACCAGTTCCGGCTTCAGGGAGGAAGCGGAGCTAAGCGCCGGATAGCAGATGGCCGGACGCAGGTTGGCAAACAGCTGCATGTCCTTACGCAGGCGAAGCAGGCCGGCTTCCGGACGGACTTCATAAGGAACCTGATCCCATTTCGGGCCGCCGACGGCGCCGAAGAGAACGGCATCCGCGTTCATGGCCTTGCTCATGTCCTCTTCGGAAATCGCGGCGCCATGGGCATCGTAAGCGCATCCTCCGACCAGTCCTTCGTCGAGGACGAAATCGGCCTTCATGGCGCTGTTCATATGGGCGATGATCTTGCGGACTTCGCCCATGGCCTCGGGGCCGATGCCGTCGCCGGGAAGGAGGAAGAGGTTCTTTGCCATATCGTTTGGTATCCTTGCGGGTTTTGCAGGCTCGCGTCCTCCCGCGCGGAATTTCCGCGCCTGGCAAAACCTCGTCCGAACCTGCTAGAGCGACGAGGCTGGAAAGGTTTTAAGGGCTGCCGGCGCCGATGCGGGCAGTCACTTCGATCTCGATCTTCATTTCGGGCATGGTGAGCCCGCAGACGACCATCGTGGCCGCTGGCCGGATCTCGGAGAAGGTCTCGCCAAGTACCTGAACGATGGCGTCGTAATCGGCCATATCGGTGAGGTAATAGCGCACCCGGACGACGTCCTGAAGGCTGCTGCCGGCCTCTTTCAATGCCTTCTCGATCGTGCCGAGCGTATTGCGGGCCTGGGCGGCGGCGTCTTCGGGCATTTCCATCCGACCATAGTCGTAGCCGGTGGTGCCGGAGACATAGACCATGTCGCGGTCGACGACGGCGCGCGAATAGCCGATCCGCGCTTCGAAGGGCGATCCGGAGGAAATCCGCTTGACCATCAGGATGCTCCGGAAATCAGAGCCAGGGGCGAGCGGCTCGGTTGTTGTTTTCGAACGTGCTGATCGCCGCATCGCTCTTCAGCGTCGAGGCAATGTCGTCGAGGCCTTCGAGCATGATATGGCGGCGGCCGGGATCGATGTCGAAACGGATGGAGCCGCCATCCGGGCCGGTGATTTCCTGGGCTTCCAGGTCGATCGAAAGGATGGCGTTCGAGCCGCGCTCGGCATCGTCCATCAGCTTTTCAAGATCTTCCGGGGAAACGACGATCGGCAGGATGCCGTTCTTGAAACAGTTATTGTAGAAAATGTCGGCGAAGCTCGTCGAGATGACGCAGCGGATGCCGAAATCGAGAAGCGCCCACGGTGCGTGTTCGCGCGAGGAACCGCAGCCGAAATTGTCGCCGGCGACCAGGATCTTGGCGTTCTGATAGGCGGGCTTGTTCAGCACGAAATCCGGGTTGATCGAGCCGTCGTCATTGTAACGGGCTTCCGCGAACAGGCCCTTGCCGAGGCCGGTGCGCTTGATCGTCTTGAGATAATCCTTCGGAATGATCATGTCCGTGTCGATATTGACGACCGGCAGCGGCGCTGCAACGCCGGTGAGCTTGGTGAACTTTTCCATGATCTGCCTCCACGTGGACTTATCTGCGGAAGCTGCCATAAAGCATATTGACGCGGATTTGAAGGGCTGTTTGGCGTGAACCGGTACGCTCACGCGCCGGCAACCGGCGCATTCGTCTCTTTACCGCTTCAGCGCGATCAAAGGTCGATGATCGTGCCGCGGCCGTCGTTCCAGACGCGCATCTCGCGCTTGCTCGCCTTGGCCCGTACCGGAACCGGCTTCAGCCGCGCCGAAAGCGCACGCCCGATGGACAGAACTGCGAGAATGCCGGCAAAGGCGACGGTCAGCGAAGCCGTCAGAAGTGCTGCCATGGCGAGCACGGCAATGGCTGATATGATGACGAAGAATACGCGAATGTTTTGCATGGTATATACCTTTCTCATCAAGGAATGTGGAGCCTTCCGCCCTGTCTTGCAAGGGGCTTTGGGCATGCAGTATTGCCGCAGACCAAAAAGATTGGCACAAAGCGCGGATGATCGCCTTGACTGATATCAAATCCGCCTCCTTTCATATTCGCCGCTCGATCCTGAGCGTGCCGGCCGGCAATGCGAGGGCATTGGAAAAGGTGCATGGCCTCGATTGCGATGCGGCGATCTTCGATCTGGAAGATTCCGTCGCGCCGGAAAAGAAGGCGGAGGCCCGCGACAACCTGCGCCGGTTGTTTAAGGAAAATCCGCTCCGGGGCAGGGAAACGATCATCCGCATCAACCCGCTCGAAACCGAATTCGGCAAGGCGGATATGGACCTGGTGACCGAGGTCTCTCCCGACGTGGTGCTGATCCCGAAGGTCGAGCACATGTCGCAGGTCCAGGCGGTGGCGGATATCCTGTCCGAGGCCGGGGCTCCGGACGATCTTGCCATCTGGGCGATGATCGAAACGCCGAAGGGCGTCCTGAATGCGCCGGCAATTGCCCCTGTCGACGAGCGGCTCCAGTGTTTCGTGGTCGGCCTCAACGACCTGCGCAAGGAGACGGGCGTGCTGCCGCAGCCCGGTCGGGCCTATCTGGTGCCCTGGCTGATGCAGATCGTGCTTGCCGGCCGCGCCCATGGGATCGATGTGATCGACAGCGTCTTCAACGACTTCAAGGATGCGGAAGCCTTCGATGCGGAATGCGCGCAGGGCCGCGCCATGGGTTTTTCCGGCAAGATGCTGATCCATCCGGCCCAGATCGAACCCGCCAACCGGCATTTCGGGCCGGATCCCCGGGCTGTGGAAGAGGCTCAAGCGGTGATCGCTGCCTTCGCCCAGTCAGAAGCTCAATCTCTCAACGTCATCAACCTGAACGGCAAGATGGTCGAACGTCTGCACCTGGTGGAGGCCGAAAAGCTTGCCGCCAGAGCCAGGATCATCGCCGAACGAAAGAAAACGCCATGAAACTTTATCGCTTCCTCAGCGGTCCCGACGATTCCTCCTTCTGCCACAAGGTGACGGCGGCGCTGAACAAGGGCTGGGAACTTTCCGGTTCGCCGACCTATGCCTTCAACGCCACGACCGGCGAGATGCAGTGCGGCCAGGCGGTGACCAAAACCGTTCATGGCAAGGAATACGATCCCGAGATGAAGCTCGGAGAGCAATAAGCTCCAGTCAGAGGGGATCAGCGCTGAGCAGCTTCGTCGGCGCTGGCCTCGATACGCTCCATGTCGTCGTCGCTGAGGCCGAAATGGTGGCCGATCTCGTGGATCAGCACATGGGTGATGATATCGCCCAGGGTTTCCTCGTTTTCCGCCCAGTAATCCAGGATCGGCCGGCGATAAAGCCGGATGCGGTTCGGCAATTCACCGGTTTCCATGTTGAACCGCTCGGAAATGCCGCGGCCTTCGAAAAGGCCGAGCAGGTCGAAAGGCGTCTCGAGTGCCATATCCTCGAAAACGTCGTCGTCCGGAAAATCCTCGATCTCGATCGTCAGGTTGACGGTGAGAGCCCGGAATTCCTCCGGTAAATGACCATAGGCCTCGATTGCCAGCGACTCGAACGTGCTGATCGTCGGTGCGTGGCGATCCTGCCAATCGTCGGTCTGGTCGATGCGGGCCATAGGCTCTCCTTCTGATCAGGCCCATATAGTACCTCCCGCGATATTTTTCGAGTGAAGAATCATTGGCCTAGGATCCGAGGAAAAGATTCCCAGGATTTGGCTGTTGACTCTTTCGGCCAGCTCTGGAATCCATAAGAACATAAAGAGAACATGTACGAATGGAGCTGACGCCATGGCCGAGCACGCCACGGCGCAGGAGACGCTTTTTGCCCTGCGCGAACAGATCGCCAGATTGGAAGGAAAATCTCTCCCGGCGCTTGCCGCGGCGGAACAGGCGGACTTGGCCGCTGATCCGGAAGGCCAGAAAACCAGGAATAATCAACCGCGTCTGCCATTCGGCATACCGCCGATGGATACCGCGTTGGAAGGTGGCCTGCCACTCGACGGCATCACGGAAATCCGCTCGCTGCTGATGGGAGATGCCGGAGCAGCAAGCGGCTTTGCTCTCTCGCTGGCCTCTCACCTGAAAGCGAGACAGCCAGGCGACGCGCCGGTTCTGTGGATCGGCGATGTCGTGTCCACGCAGGAGGCCGGAATTCCCTATTCCGTCGGCCTCAAACAGTTCGGATTGAGCCAGCGGGATGTTCTTTACGCCTCTCCGCGCAAGCTGGACGATGCCCTGTGGCTTGCGGAGACTGCGGTGGCCAGCGGGGCTGTTGTCGCCATCATTCTCGAAATCCGGGGCAACCCCAGGCATTTCGGTCTCACCGAAAGCCGCAGGCTGGGTTTGAGGGCAAAGGCGGCGGGACGGCCGCTCTTTCTGTTGCGGCATGCGGGAGAGGAGGAGGCAAGCAGCGCCTCGTTCCGCTTCCTTGTCGAACCGGCGCCGGCGGCTCGCCGGCATCTTCCGGAGGGATCCGAGCTTGGCGGCAGCATCGGTCATCCCGTTTTCAGGCTGACCCTGGAGAAGAGCCGCATCCCGGCTCCGCTATCCCTACTTCTGGAGTGGAATCCCCATGACCGTCAATTTTCCCTCGGCCGAGAGGCAGGAGAGGCTTTCTCTTTCCGCAACCCGCCAGCGCATCCTGGCGCTCGTCTTCCCGCACCTGCCGACCGACAGGATCGCACGCCGGCTCTGGGGGCTGTCGTGGCGTTCGAAAGGGCGTCCTGAACATCATCCGCCGATCCTCTGTGCCGGCCGGCGCGAAAACGCCATGCGGCTCACAGCGCTCGACGAGGTTTCCGAACGTCTCGGGCTGAAGCGTGGGCAGGGGTTGGCGGAAGCGCGCGCCATGTTCCCGAAGATCGACGTGGTGGACGAGGATGGCGCGGCGGACCAGGGCCTTCTTGAGGCGATCGCCGATTGGTGCGACCGTTATACACCGCTGGTGGCGCTGGACGGCCGCGAAGGTCTGTTTCTCGACATAACCGGCTGCACCCACCTCTTCGGTGGCGAGGAGGCTCTGCTCAAGGACATCCTTGGCCGACTTTTGCAGATGGGATTCGATGTCAAAGGGGCGATCTCCTCGTCGCCAGGCCTGTCCTGGGCCGCCTGTCGCTTCGGTCGCGGCGGCGTGATTGCCGACCAAGTGACGGAGGCGGTGCTGGCGCCGCTGCCGGTCAACGCTTTGCGTATCGATGAGGCCACCATCGCAGCGCTCTACAAGCTCGGACTGAAAAAGATCGGCGACCTTCTGCCGATGCCGCGTGCGCCGTTGGCTCGCCGTTTTGGCATTCATCTATTGCTTCGGCTGGATCAGGCGCTCGGGCACAATGAGGAAGCCATCTCGCCTCGCCGTCCCGTGGCTGCCCTTTCCGCCGAGCGACGGCTCGCCGAACCGATCCAGGCGGAAGAACATATTCTGCAGCTGGCCGGCCAGATTGCCATTTCGTTGAAATCGGAACTGGAAGCCCGTGGTGTCGGGGGGCGTGTTTTCGAACTGGTGCTTTTCCGGGTCGATGGCCGGGTGTTTCGCATCGCCGCCGGTGCCTCGCAGCCGTTGCAGGATCCGAAACGGATCTCTTCGCTGTTTTCCGAGCGCCTGAACGCCGTGCACGATGACCTCGATGCAGGCTTTGGTTTCGAGCTCCTGCGCCTCAACGTGTTGCAATACGATGTCTTCAGGATTTCCCAGGGTGATTTCACCGGCAATGGCGATAGCGAAATCTCGCTTGCCGATTTTGTCGATCGGGTTTCGGCCCGGCTCGGGGCCGATTGTCTGCAGATCGCCGAACCGAAGCAGAGCCACGTGCCGGAGCGCGCGGAAGTGTTCGTGCCGGCGATTGCCTCGCGGATCGTCCGGGAAAAGACCGAGGAGATTTTTGCCTTCGCGCCGAAAAGCGACCGCCCCTTGCGGCTCTTCCGTCATCCGGAACTGATGGAGGCTTTTGCGGCAACGGTGCCGGATGGCCCTCCGCAGCGTTTCCGCTGGCGCCGCATCGTCCATGAAGTCATCCGTGCGGAGGGGCCGGAGCGGATTTCGCCCGAATGGTGGAATGACGAGGAGGATGTCGAGGAGCGCGACTATTTCAGGCTTGAGAGTGAGGCGGGCCGCCGCTTCTGGATTTTCCGCGCCGGTCATTACGTTGCCGGCAAAACTGCGCCGACCTGGCGCGTGCATGGGATTTTCGCATGACGGACGCTCCCGTTTTTTTCGAGATCGGTGCAAAGACCAATTTCTCTTTCCTGGAAGGGGCTGCCAAACCGGAGGAGATGATCTTGGCGGCAAGCGTGCTCGGCCTATCCGGCCTTGGTATAGCCGACAGGAATTCCGTTGCCGGCGTGGTGAGAGCGCATAGCCAAGTCAGAAACATGAAGGAAACCTACGAGCTTCAGCAGAAGCAGGGCAGAAAGAAAGACGAGGAAGCAGCCATCCTCCCTTGTGCGTTTTATCCGGGAGCGAGGCTCGTTTTTTCCGACAACACGCCGGATATTCTCGCCTATCCGCAGAACCGGAAGGGCTGGGCCAATCTCTGCCGTCTGCTGAGCCGTGGAAATCTCAGGACCAACAAAGGGTCCTGCATTCTGGAAGAATGGGATCTTCTGGAATGGTGCGACGAGATGATGCTGGCGGTCGTGCCGGATTTTTCCCGCGTGGAAGAGATGGCCTATCAATATCACCTGGGAGGCTGTCTCGGTAAATACAGAGAGCGGTTCAAAAAGAACATCTATCTGGTTCTGGCGCCGACCTATGATGGACGAGATGCCTTTGTTTTCAACTTGCTTGCCCGGATTGCTGCGCGCAACCGGGTGCCCTTGGTCGCGACCAACCTGCCTCTTTTCCATCTCCCTTATCGGCGATCCCTGTCGGATGTGGTCACGGCAATCCGCGAACATGTGACGATCCAGGAAGCTGGCTTTCGTCTGGCCCCGAACGGAGAGAGGTACATCAAGCAACCTGCCGAAATGGCGCGGCTCTTCCGCGCCTATCCCGATGCGATCGACAATACGGGAAAGTTCTTCAGCCGGCTGAAGTTTTCGCTCGATGAACTCAGCCATAACTATCCGGATGAGAGCGTTCCGGGTGAAACCGTATCGGAAACCTTGGAGCGTCTTACCTGGGAGGGCGCCAGGTGGCGTTATCCGGATAAGATCCCTGAGAAGGTTTCCAAGCAGATCAGGTATGAGCTCAATCTCATCAAGGAGATGCAATACGAGCCTTATTTCCTGACGGTTCGTCATATCGTCTGGCATGCCCGCTATGAGTTGAAGATCCTCTGCCAGGGGCGTGGCTCAGCGGCCAATTCCAGCGTCTGTTATTGTCTCGGTATTACCGAAGTCGATCCGACATCCACGACACTGCTCTTTGAACGCTTCATTTCGACCGAACGAAACGAACCGCCGGATATCGATGTCGATTTTGAACATGCGCGGCGCGAGGAGGTGATCCAGTACATTTATCAGCATTATGGCTTTCGCCATGCCGGCCTGACGGCGGCGGTTACGAGTTATCGGACCCGCATGGCCGGCCGTGAGGTTGCCAAGGCTTTTGGGCTCTCAGAGGATGTACAGGCGGCACTTTCGAGCACGGTGTGGGGTTGGTCGGATGAAGGCACGTCGGAAAGAGACGCAAAAGCCGCGGGTCTCGACACTGCCGACTTTGTGACAAAACAGGTTCTTTCGCATGCGCAGGAACTTATGGGTTTCCCGCGCCATCTCACCCAGCATGTCGGCGGTTTCCTGATCACGCGCGACCGGCTTGACGAAATCGTGCCGATCATGAAAACGGCCATGCCGGGCCGTTACATGATCGAATGGGACAAGGACGATCTCGACACCCTGAAGCTCCTGAAGATAGACGTGCTGGCGCTCGGCATGCTGACCTGCCTCAAAAAAGCGTTCGATCTGATGCAGCAGCATTATCAGGTCAATGAGACATTGGCCGGATTGCAGCAGCGGCCCGAGAAGGCTGTTTACGACATGATCTGCCGTGCGGACACGATCGGGGTTTTCCAGATCGAGAGCCGGGCGCAGATGAGCATGTTGCCGAGGCTGAGACCCGAAAAGTTTTATGACCTTGTTGTCGAAGTGGCGATCGTCAGACCCGGTCCCATCCAAGGAAACATGGTCCATCCGTATCTAAAACGGCGCGAAGCCCAACGGAACAAACAGCCGATCGAATATCCCAGTCCTGAGTTGGAAAAGGTTCTTGAACGCACGCTAGGCGTACCTCTCTTTCAAGAGCAGGCAATGCAGATTGCAATAACTGCAGCCGGTTTTTCTCCTGAAAAAGCGGACAAGCTACGTCGATCGATGGCGACGTTCAAGCGATCGGGAAGAGTGGAGGAATTTAAGAACGATTTTGTTGCAGGTATGTTGAAAAACGAGCGTTATTCCAAGGAATTTGCAGAAAGCTGCTTCAGCCAGATCCAGGGCTTTGCCGAATACGGCTTTCCAGAAAGTCATGCGGCGTCATTCGCTTTGCTTGTCTACGTATCCTCCTGGATCAAGGCCTATTATCCGGATGTCTTCTGCACGGCGATGCTGAATTCGCAGCCGATGGGATTTTATGCGCCGGCCCAGCTCATACGGGATGCACGCGAGCACGGTGTCAGGATTCTCCCCGTCGACGTCAACAGGTCAGAATGGGATTGCACTTTGGAAGAGGCCGTTTTCGACAAAAACGCGATCGACAAGCGTCACGGATCCATGCGGGATGTCATCAGGACGAGATATGCTGTGCGACTGGGTTTCCGCCAGGTCAGAGGTTTGGCAGAGGAGGACATGATCAAGAAATTGATCGCCAATCGCGGGCAGGGATATGAGTCCGTCCACGATCTAAGGATCCGGTCTGGTCTCGACAAATCGGCTATCGAGCGGCTGGCTGATGCTGATGCCTTTGGAGATATTGCGTTATCGCGCCGACAAGCACTTTGGGCAGTTCGTGGTCTCGATGCCAAAAAGACGACCGAGAGCCGATCTCTATTTGACGTTGGGGACAATGCGGATCTCCGGCCCGAGGCGAAAGCGACGCTGCCGGAAATGCTGCCCGGCGAACAGGTGATCGAGGATTACCGCTATCTCTCGCTTTCGCTGAAGGCGCATCCGGTCTCGTTTCTGCGCGAAGAATTCAAGGCGATGGGGATTACCCGTAGCGTCGATCTTTTGACGGTCCCGAACGGGCAGAGGGTGACGATCGGCGGGATCGTTCTTGTCCGGCAGCGGCCGGGCTCGGCCAAGGGGGTTATCTTCATGACGCTGGAAGACGAGACCGGTGTTGCCAATGCGATCGTCTGGTCGAAGATTTTCGAACGTTATCGGCCGGTCGTGATGGGCGCGCGGCTGGTGAAGATCCGGGGGAGACTGCAAAGCCAGAGCGGCGTCATCCATACCGTGGTCGAGCATATCGAAGACATTACCCCGATGCTGGGTCTGCTGCAGAAGGAGGCGAGGCGGTTCGGCGTGTCGGCCCGCTCGGACGAGGCGCTGCAATCGAGCGGAGACCACCGGCAGAAGAGGCGTTCGAATGGAATGGAGGAGGCGCGCAGGGGAAGTGCAAAAGAGGCGGTGCCTGACGGTTCCTACGAAGCCGGACCAGGGAGTGTCATGCCGAAGGGCCGCAATTTCCACTAATTACCGATGCCATGATACAAAGGAAGAAGCCGTGGCTATGGCAGGCTCCCTTAAGAAGTGACTCATATATGTCGATTCTTTCTTGACATCTCCTGTCCGCTTTCGCAAAAAGAGGATGTTACGGGTCATGTTTGGCAGGTCGACCGAGAATGCTGGTTTGCAGTTGCAATTACATCACCGACAGGGAAATCAAGGACGTCATCACGCAACTCCTTGATGAGGACTGTTGGCAGCTCATCGTACCGTCAAAGGTCTATCATGCCATGGCGAAACGCGGCCGCTGCTGCGGCTGCTTCCCAAGCGTTGTCGACCTGATCATCCGCACGACCGAAGAATATCACGCCCACCACCACTCGACGGAAGACGAAGTGGTCGTATATATGTCCCGCCTGAGACAGTTCCATGAAGAAAACAGGAGAGCGGACATTGAAAGGCGACTCAAAGGTCATCGAGCGGCTTAACGAGGCATTGTTTCTCGAGCTAGGCGCCGTCAACCAGTACTGGCTGCATTATCGCCTGCTGGAGGATTGGGGCTTCAAGAAGCTCGCGAAAAAAGAGCGAGCGGAATCGATCGAGGAAATGCACCATGCCGATCGTCTCATCGATCGCATCATCTTTCTCGAAGGCCACCCCAACCTTCAGACGCTTGCCCCGCTGCGCATCGGCCAGAACGTCAAGGAAGTCCTTGAGGCCGATCTTGCCGGTGAATATGATGCCCGCACAGCCTACAAAGCCTCTCGCGATATCTGTCACGCGGCCGGCGATTACGTGTCGATGAAGCTCTTCGAAGAGCTTCTGATGGATGAGGAGGGCCATATCGACTTCCTCGAAACCCAACTCGACCTATTGGCGAAGATCGGCGAGGAACGCTACGGCCTCCTTAATGCTGAATCCGCGGATTCAGCCGAATAATTACCAGTATCCGAACGCAGACGACCCGGCGAAGCATCCGCTTCGCCGGGTCTTTTTATTTCGGTCGATGGGAACGTTGACTATGGAAGCATGAAAGGAGCGCCGGCCCTGGTTAGTCAGAGCCGTTCGGCTGCCGCTTCAGCCAGATGCGTAAACTCCGCGACGACCTGGTCGTAGACCGCGCGCTTGAAGGGCACGATCAGGCTGGGCAGTTCCGCCATCGGCTTCCATTCCCAGGCATCGAATTCCGGCGCGTGTCCGCCCGGCGGCGGGTTGATGGCGATCTCGCTCTCGTCGCCATCGAAGCGGAAGGCAAACCAACGCTGGGTCTGGCCGCGATATTTTCCCTTCAGCCCGATGCCGATCAGATGCGCGGGCAGATCGTAATTGATCCAATCCTGCGCCTCGGCAAGCAAGGTGACGGAGCGCATCCCCGTCTCCTCGTAAAGCTCGCGATAGGCGGCGGGAAGCGGGTCCTCGCCCTTGTCTATGCCGCCCTGCGGCATCTGCCAGAGCTGCGGGGAGCCATCATACTCGCTATTGCCTTCGCTGATGCGCCGGCCGGCCCAGACAAGGCCCGCGCGGTTCAGAACCATGATGCCGACGCAGGGGCGATAGGGAAGTTCCTCGGCGATGACCGAGCGTTTGTCTTTCTTGCTCATGGATAACTCCGATCGATCACGGTTCGACGCTTTCGGTTGCAAGCGACGAGATGCCGACAATCTCGATCCCGCGCTGCGAGATTTCCTCGCTCCATTGCCTTATCGCATCGATGCTTTCGTCGAAAGCCGAGGCGATGCCGATTGCCGTTCCCTTGCGGCCGGCGATGCGCTCCAGTTCATCGAGTTTCTTGAGGATCGCGTCCTTCTGCAATTGTCCATCAAGGGTCAGATCGCCGAAGGCATGGGGCAGTTCGATCGCCTTGGCAACGACCGCAGTCTTCGACTGCGCCGATGTCCCGTCATCGAGGAAAAGCAGCCCGCGTTTTGAAATATCGCGCAGCACCGGTTCCAGCGCGCCGGCATCCGAGAGATAGCGGCCGCCGAGATAGTTCATGACGCCGGTATAGTTGGTGATCTCACCCATGGCCTGATGGAGGCGGCCGAGATTATCCTTGGGGGACATCTTGGTCAGCAAAGTGCCGGGGCCTGGATCGTTTGCCGGGTAATCGAACGGCTCAAACGGTACCTGGATCAGGATTTCGTGACCGGCGCGGCGGGCTTCCTGCATCCAGCGCTGCAGACTATTGCCGCTGACGGCAAAGGCCAGCGTCACCGTCGGCGGCAGGTCGCGGATCGCCCGCTGGGTGCCTGTCTGGCTAAGGCCAAGACCGCCGACGACGATTGCGATGCGGGTGCCACGCGCGCCGGACCAGGGGCGCGCATACTGGTCCATCGGTCGCTGTCCGCCGGGTCCGACAATCGGCAGCCGGCCATGGGGCGAATTCTCCAGAAGCGCATCATTGGGCTGGGCAGCCATGCGGGGGTCCTGGCCGATCCGCTGGCTGCCGATCATCACCGGTCCGCTGCTATCGCGCGAGCGGGGCGTATACTTGGTCACGACCGACCCGTCATCGGTGAGCGTCCGCTCGATATTGGCGCCGGAATTGGGATCCGATCGAGGCATGCCGGTAGATTGCTGCACTAGGTTCTGGTCGGGTTTCGATGGAGGCTGGGCCTGTTCGGGCTTGGAGGCGGGTGGAACGTTGGAAGCAACCCGCTTCAGGGCATCATCGCCGCGCATGGCGTAGAGCGACAGTCCGAGGATACTGGCAACCGCGAACGCGGCAAAAACGATTGCGAAAGAAAACTTTCGGCTCCGTCGTCGAGCGGCCGGCCGGTTCTGTCCGAGCGGTGCATGGAGATCGGTGCCCAAGGTCTAGTCCGCGCTTTCCCTGCAGATACGAAGAACCGGCCAGCGCGGCGTCTTTTCGACGCGTCACGCTGGCCGGCCCGATGATGTTTTACTTCTTGATCGTGGCGGCGGCAGCCTTATCCGGGCTCGGCGGGAAGGACGGATCCTTCTTCACGCCGCGGAACAGGTCGAGCGCATAGTTAAGCTGGATGTCGTCCTTGGCTTCCGGCGGCACATAAGCTGCGGAACCGGAACCTTCATCGGTCTCGGCGGCACCCTGGATGTGGCCGCGCAGGCTGGATTCGCCTTCAGCCCTGATCTTGCCCTGCAGTTCCGGCGGCAGCGGCTGATCGACCTTGATATCCGGCTGGATGCCGGTGCCCTGGATCGACTTGCCCGACGGCGTGTAATAGAGCGCGGTCGTCAGACGCAGCGCGCCGGCATCGCCGAGCGGGATGATCGTCTGAACCGAACCCTTGCCGAAGGAGCGCGTGCCGAGAACCGTCGCACGACGCAGATCCTGGAGCGCGCCGGCGACGATTTCCGAAGCGGAAGCCGAACCGCCGTTGACGAGCACGATGACCGGCTTGCCATCGGTCAGGTCGCCCGGGCCGGCATTGAAGCGGCGGGTTTCTTCGGCATTGCGGCCGCGGGTGGAAACCACTTCGCCCCGTTCGAGGAAGGCGTCGGAAACATTGATCGCCTGGTCGAGCAGACCGCCCGGGTTGAGGCGCAGGTCGAGCACGTAGCCCTTCAGCTTGTCGGCCGGGACATCCGCCTTGATCTTCTTGATCGCCTTTTCGAGGTCGTCATAGGTCTTCTCGGTGAAGGAGATGATGCGGACATAACCGACATCGCCGCCTTCAACGCGGGACTTCACGGCGCGGACCGCGATGATGTCGCGTACCACGGTGATGTCGAGCGGCTTGTCGGCGCCCTGGCGGATGATGGTCAGCTTGATGGGGGTGTTGATGCCGCCGCGCATCTTTTCGACGGCGTCTTCGAGCTTCAGACCGCGCACCGGTGCGCCGTCGATCTCGGAGATCAGGTCGCCTGCCAGAATGCCGGCCTTGGAGGCGGGCGTGTCGTCGATCGGCGCGATGACCTTGACGAGTTCGTTTTCCATCGTGACTTCGATGCCGAGGCCGCCGAACTCGCCACGCGTCTGCGTGCGCATGTCTTCGGCATCCTTGGCATTCATGAAGCTCGAATGGGGATCGAGCGAGGTCAGCATGCCATTGATGGCGTTCTCGACCAGCTTTTCTTCATCCGGCGGCGTCACATACTGGGCGCGGACCCGTTCGAACACGTCGCCGAAGATCGATAGTTCCCGGTAGGTCGAAGGGCCGGCGGCCTGCGCCGGCACACCGGCCGAATAAATCACGCTCATCGCGGTCGCACCCAAGAGTGCACCGACGATGACAAGAGAAGCCCTACGAATCATTTCGTGCCCTTCCAGTTTCTTTCGAGGTCCACCACGGTTTGGAATCGACCGGTGTGCCATCTTTTCGGAATTCAATGTAAAGCGTTGGACGATCTGTTTCCAGCGCCAATGCAGTTGCGCTTGCCACTCTTTTCTCACCCATCACGGCGATGGGTTCGCCTGCGAAAACGAACTTGCCCTGCCGCGCATTCACTACATCCATGCCGGTCAGAACCAGATGGTATCCGTCTCCGGCATTGAGGATGATCATTTGGCCGTAACTCCGGAAGGCTCCGGCGAAGACCACCAGGCCGTCAGCCGGCGCCGTCACCACTGCCCCCGCATTCGAAGCGACAGTTATGCCTCTTGCCGTGTGCCCCGTCCCATCGGCGTCGCCGAACCACCGCAATACATCTCCGGCAACCGGAAGCTCCAGCTTCTGCTTGAGGCTTGAAAACGCGTATGCGGGCGCAATGCGGTTTTTGTCGGGCACGCCGCTTTGGGCCAGCTGCTTTGCCTTTTCGCGCTCGGCGTCAGACATCATGCGCTGGCGCTCTTCCTCGGCGCGCGTCCGGTCGATGGCCTCGCGCACCGAGGCGATGTCGCCTTCGAACGTCTGAATGAGGTTTTCAAGCGTGGTAGCGCGGCCGGCAAGCTCCTCGGAGCGGCGGCGCTCGGCGTCGAGATCGGCCGCGTTGCGCTTGTTCAACTTTTCGTTTTCGGCAAGCAGAAGATCCATGCGCCGGTCCTCTTCGAGGCTCGCGGCGATGGTGCTGGAAACGGTCGTCTTCTCGGTCATAGCCGAAGCCTGTAGGGAGGCCAGCGACTGAAGGTCGGCAACGAGCTTGTCCGCCTCGTGGCGCATGCCGGGAACGACGGCGCCGAGCAGGATCGCGCTTCGAACCGAGGCGAGTGCATCGTCGGGCGTCACCAGAAGTGCCGGAGGAGGGTTGCGGCCCATGCGTTGCAGGGCTGCGAGCACCTCGGCCAGCACCGCGCGGCGACCACGCAGGGAGGTGCGGATACCGTCCTCCTTGAGCTTCAGTTCGGTGATCTTCTTTTCGCTGTCGAGGATCTTGGTTTCCAGACCTCTGCGGCGTGCCGCCGAATCGATCAGCGCCTGGCGGACATCGGCGGTGTTCTTCCTGATATCGGCGATGTTTTTTTCAATGGCGGCAGCCCGGTCACCCGAAATCTTCATGCTCTTGGTCAGAACTTCAAGCTCGCCGCGGGTTTCGTTGCGTCGGCGCTGCAAATCGGCCGTCGGATCGACTGCTGCCGGAGGGGCGGCCTGGGGCGCCATCGGCGATGTCGCGCTCTGGGCGCGAGCGGTATTGGAGATCTGGAAGGGCGGGACCGGCGCGAAACCGAGGGCCGCCGCCAGAAGCAGCGCGCGCCGGTACGATGTGATCCTGATTGTCCGCATTCCCGCTCCGCTCATCGCCGGATCGAGAAAGCCTAAGCTGATTTGCCCGACGAGGCCACAAACAACATCGTGTTTGAAGGTAAACGATCTTTTAAGCTCTGTGATAGGGATGGCCCGAAAGAATAGTGACCGCGCGGTAAAGCTGTTCGGCAATCAGAATGCGCACCAGCTGATGCGGCCAGGTCATTGAGCCGAGGTTCAGCACCATGTCGGCCCGGTCGCGGAGTTGCGGATCCAGCCCGTCGGCACCGCCGATCGCCAGCATCAGGTCACGTTTGCCGCTGTCGCGATATCGGCCGATCACACCGGCGAAAGCCTCGCTGTCGAGCGCCTTGCCTCGTTCGTCGAGAAGAATGAGAACCGCGCCTTCGGGAAGCGCCTTTTCGAGTGCGCCGGCTTCCTCGCGCTTGCGGGTATCGGCATTCGCCGCCCGGCTTTCCTGGATCTCGATCAGTTTCGACAATTCGAGACCCACCGCCGGGCCAGTCTTGGCGAAGCGGTCGAGATATCGGGACGCAAGCTCCTTCTCCGGTCCGGTCTTCAGCCGTCCCACGGCGAAAAGGCTTATTCGCATGTCCTGATCCGTTGATTTTGCGGCCGAAAATTCCACCCTGCGGCGAGTTGGCACCCAGCCGCGTGATTTCGACCTCAGTCCGACCGGTTCAGAACATGCCCGAACCCGTCAGTGCAGCAGCGTGCCTTCCTCGATATCCGGCGTCGCCCACATCTTTTCGATGTTGTAGAACGCGCGGATTTCAGGCCGGAACACGTGGACGATGATGTCACCGGTGTCAATGAGCACCCAGTCGCCGGTCTCCTGCCCTTCGACGCGGGCGTTGCCAAGCCCCTCGTCCTTCAGGTCGGAAATCAGGTGATCGCTGATGGCCATGACATGCCGGTTCGATCGTCCGGAGACAACGACCATGTAGTCCCCGAGCGCTGATTTTCCAGCAATGTTGATGGTGACGATGTCTTCAGCTTTGGAGTCCTCGAGACTTGCGAGGACCAGTTCGAGAGCACGGGCGGCGGCATCGGCGCCACGTTCCAGGCTCTGCGGGAGAACGGAGGCCGTCCTGCCCTTGGCGTGTACTGTTGTCAGGGTTTGTCCTTTCATCCGGGTAACAGCAACAGGCACTTGAAGCGAATCCGATTCACGCTCGGCCGCTGTATTTAAGGTGGCATCGAATTCTTAATCTTTCAAGAGAGCGTCCGAAAAGGTGATAGAAAGATGTAGACCCCTTTCGGGCAGCCGCTTGGTCGGTGCTAGTCCGATTTTCGGTCGTTTGCGGCGCGGATCGCGGTGGAGCTCAGCGCCGAACGCGGACCGTGAATGAAGGTCCAGGCGGGTGCGCGCCGCTTCCAGAGCGTGCCCGCGTCATCCTCGTCCACCCGGGCATAATCGAAGGTGCGGGCCATTTTTGACGACAGGAACGACAAAGTCGCTCCGGGGCGGTCGATAACGGCGATCGGGAAGGTCGAGGCGATGGACTGCCACTTCTGCCACAAATGAAAGGTCTTCAGGCTGTCGGCGCCCATCACCCAGACGAAATGCACGAGCGGGTTCTTGGCCTTTACGAAGGAGAGCGTATCGGCGGTATAGGAGCCGCCGAGCGTCTTTTCGAAGGCTGTAATCTTGATACGAGGATCGTCAATCAGCTTTTCGCTCATCGCCAGCCGGTCGTCGAGCGAAGCAAGTTCGGAACGGCTTTTCAGCGGGTTGCCGGGGGTCACCATCCACCAGAGCTGGTCGAGGCCGAGCCGGCGAAGCGCAATCTCTGCGACCAGGAGGTGGCCCTCATGCGGCGGATTGAACGAACCGCCGAACAGGCCGACGGCCATGCCCCGTTCGGCATGCGGCATGACCAGATATCGGCGGTCGATCGTCTCTTCCGTCACGCGCGATCAGGGCCGGATCTGGCCGGTGCCGTGCACCCGGTATTTGAACGAGGTCAGCTGCTCGACGCCAACCGGGCCGCGTGCATGCATCTTGCCGGTCGAAATGCCGATTTCGCCGCCCATGCCGAACTCGCCGCCGTCAGCAAACTGGGTGGAGGCATTGTGCAGCAGGATGGCCGAATCGAGTTCGTTGAAGAAACGGGAGACGACCTCAGGATCCTCGGCGATCACCGCCTCCGTATGGTTCGAGGAATAGGTGTTGATGTGGCGGATGGCGCCGGAAATGCCATCGACGATCGCAACCGAGATGACAGCATCGAGATATTCGGTGCGCCAGTCTTCCTCCGTCGCAGGCTTGAAGCCCGGAAAGACCTTGAGAACGGTGGCCGAGCCGCGGATTTCACAGCCGGCTTCCGTCAGCGCTTCGAGGATCGGCATCAGGTGCGTGCCGATCCCGGCACTGTCGATCAGTAGTGTCTCGGCCGCGCCGCAGACGCCGGTGCGTCGCATCTTGGCGTTGACGACGATCTTTTTCGCCATCTCCAGGTCCGCGGAGGCGTCCACATAGATATGGCAGAGGCCTTCGAGATGGGCGAAGACCGGCACACGCGCCTCGTTCTGGACACGGGCGACGAGGCTCTTGCCGCCGCGCGGCACAATCACGTCGATCGCGCCGTTCAGTCCCGACAGCATGGCGCCGACGGCGGCGCGGTCGGTAGTCGGCACAATCTGGATCGCGTGTTCTGGAAGGCCAGCTGCCTTCAGCCCAGCGACGAGGCAATCGTGGATCGCCTCCGACGACTGGGCCGAATCGGAACCGCCCCGCAGGATCACGGCATTGCCGGCCTTGAGGCAGAGCGCGCCGGCGTCGGCGGTGACGTTCGGGCGGCTTTCATAGATCACGCCGATGACGCCGAGCGGCGTGCGGACGCGCTCGATATGAAGGCCGTTCGGGCGGTCCCAGGCAGCGATGACTTCGCCAACCGGATCTTTGAACTCGGCGATCTCGCGCAGCGCCTGCGCCATGCCGGCAATCGATTTTTCGGTGAGCGTCAGCCGGTCGATGAAGGACGGCAGCAGGTCTTTACCCTCGACGCCTTTCAGGTCGGCGGCATTGGCGGCAAGGATCCTGTCCTTGGCGGCAAGGATCGCGTCCGCCATGGCGTGGAGCGCCTTGTTCTTCGCGTCGGTCGAAGCCGTTGCAAGCTGGCGTGCCGCAGCCCTTGCATTGCGACCGATCTGGTCCATCACAACGGCGATGTCGCCGGTCTTCGCAACCATATCAAGCATGGGCGGCATCCTCCTTGCGATCTTCTTTTTTGTCTTTACGTTTCGCCGGCCCGGTCATCACCAGGTCGTCGCGATGGACCATGGCGGCGCGGCCGGCATAACCGAGGATCGCCTCGATCTCGCCGGACTTGCGGCCGGTGATCTGGCGGGCCTCTTCTGCGTCATAGCTCACAAGGCCTCGGGCGATCTCGCGACCGTCGACGCCAATGATCGCGACTGTGTCGCCGCGATGGAACTGGCCGTCGATGCGGCGCACGCCGGCCGGCAGAAGGCTCTTGCCGGTGCCGAGCGCGGTTTCGGCGCCCTCGTCGACGAAGAGTTCGCCGGCCGGCTGAAGCTGCCCCGCGATCCAGGTTTTTCGCGCCGTGACCGGCGTGCCGGAGGGCGCGAACCAGGAGGAGCGAGTGCCTTGCTCGATGGCGCGCAGCGGATGATCCGCCTTGCCGGAGGCGATGATCATGGCGCAGCCGGCGCCGGTGGCGATCTTGCCGGCATCGATCTTGGTGCGCATGCCGCCGCGCGACAATTCGGATGCAGCGCCGCCGGCCATGGCTTCGATCTCCGGCGTGATCGCCGGGACGGTTTCCAGGAATTTCGCGTCGGGATCGAGATGCGGAGGGGCGGTATAAAGGCCGTCGATGTCGGACAGCAGCACCAGAAGATCGGCGCTGGTCATGGTGGCGACGCGGGCGGCGAGGCGATCGTTGTCGCCATAGCGGATTTCGGTCGTGGCGACCGTATCGTTCTCATTGATGATCGGCACGGCGCCGATCTTCAGAAGCTGGTTGATGGTGGCACGGGCGTTGAGGTAACGGCGACGCTCCTCCGTGTCGCCGAGCGTCAGCAGGATCTGGCCGGCCACGATGCCATCGCGCGACAGGCTTTCCGACCAGGCGCGCGCAAGCGCGATCTGACCGACCGCCGCCGCCGCCTGGCTCTCTTCGAGCTTCAATGCGCCGGAGGGCAGGTCGAGCACGGTGCGGCCCATGGCGATGGCGCCCGAAGAGACGACCAGAACGTCGATGCCTCTTGCCTTCAGCGCCGCGATATCGGCGCAGATGGCGTCGAGCCAGTGCGACTTCAGGCCCGTCTTGCGGTCGACGAGCAGCGCCGAGCCGATCTTGATGACGATGCGGCGATGACTGGCGAGCGGTTTACGGGTAGCCGTCATGCATCCTCATCCTCATCGAAATCCTGGATGGGGGTCGAGCGATCGGGCAATGCGGTCTCATTGACGCCGCTCGCCTCGACGATGACGTCGCGCAGCGCGCGCAGCACCTCGGTCATCCCCTTGCCGGTGACGGCGGAGATCAGGAACGGTGTCTGGCCGCAGGCCTTTTCCAGTTCCTTCGCCTTTTTCTTCAGTTCCTTGTCGTCGAGCACGTCGATCTGCGACAGCGCCACGATGACCGGCTTTTCGATCAGACCACCGCCATAAGCTTCCAGTTCATGCTTTACTGTCTTGTAGGCCTTGCCGACCTTTTCCTCGACGGAGGAGACCAGATGCAGGAGCACGCGGGTGCGTTCGACATGGCCGAGGAACCGGTCGCCGATGCCGACACCCTCATGGGCGCCTTCGATCAGGCCCGGGATATCGGCCAGAATGAATTCCCGGGCGTCGATGGTGGCAACACCAAGATTGGGATGCAGCGTCGTGAACGGGTAGTTGGCGATCTTGGGACGGGCGCGGGTGACGCTGGCAAGGAAGGTCGACTTGCCGGCATTCGGCATTCCGACGAGGCCGGCATCGGCGATCAGCTTCAGCCGCAGCCAGATGGTTTTTTCCTCACCTTCAAGACCGGGATTGGCCCAATTAGGCGCCTGGTTAGTCGCGCTCTTGAAATGGGTGTTGCCAAAGCCGCCATTGCCGCCTTTGGCAAGCCGGAACCTCTGGCCTTCGCGGGTCAGGTCGATGATCAGCGTCTCGTTGTCTTCCTCGAAGATCTGGGTGCCGACCGGCACTTTCAACGTCACCTCGCCGCCATTGGCGCCGGTGCGGTTGCGGCCCATGCCGTGGGTGCCGGTCTGGCCCTTGAAATGCTGCTGGAAGCGGAAGTCGATAAGCGTGTTGAGACCGTTGACGGCCTCCACCCAGACATCGCCGCCGCGCCCGCCATCACCGCCATCAGGTCCGCCGAACTCGACGAACTTTTCCCGCCGGAACGAGACCGCGCCCGCGCCGCCGTCGCCGGAGCGGATATAGACTTTTGCCTCGTCGAGAAATTTCATCTTGTCGCCGTCAGTCTTGTGTTAGTCGGGATGCCTGTCGCTTCAGGTCGGGCGCTCAGTGCATGTCGATAGGGGTTTCGATATCGTCGGTTGGGGCGGAGGTCAAAGAATATCATGAAGTTCGTCAGCTATAACATTCAATACGGGATCGGCATGGATGGTGTGTTCGATCCCGAACGCATCGCCGCGAGTATCGAGGGAGCGGATGTCATCGCGCTTCAGGAAGTGACCCGCGGTTTCCCCAGGAACGGCCATGTCGATCTCGTTACCCGTTTCTCGGATCTGTTTCCGGACCATTTCCATGTCTATGGCGCACCTTGCGACCTGCTGCTCGACGTATCTATCGAGAACGGCCGCCGCATCGAGCGCCGTTTTCAGTTCGGCAACATGATCCTGTCGCGCTGGCCGATCCTTTCCACCCGTCATCTCCTGCTGCCCCGCAGCCGCACCGTGGAGATGCTCAACCTGCAGCGCGGAGCGCTGGAAGCGGTGATCGTCGCACCCGGCGGACCGCTCCGGGTTTATTCCGTCCACCTCGATCATGTCTCTCCCGATGAACGGCTCGGCCAGATCCGTTATCTCAAGGAGCGGGTGCTGAACTTCGTCTCCGAGGGCGGTTCGCTCACCGGCGGCGGCGAAGATGGTTTCCCCGATCTGCCGCTGCCGGAGGATTTCCTGCTGATGGGGGATTTCAACATGGAGCCGGAATCGACCGAGTATATCGCCATGGCCGGTCAGCGGGACCGTTATTACGGCCGCATCCTGCGCGCCAACGAACCCGTCGACGTGCTGGACCGCTCCGGATCGTTGACGCCGGAGAGCTATACCTGGGCGAAGCCACCGGGCGACGGGCCGATGAAGATGCATCTCGATCATTGTTTCGTGAATGCCGGGCTGGCGCCGCGGCTGAAAAACGCCTGGGTCGATAACGAGGCGCCTGGTTCAGACCACTTTCCGCTCTGGGTCGAGGTCGAGTGAATGATCCGGCGGAGTTTCCTCCGCCGGGCCTTTGTTATGGGAGCGTCACGGTCGGGCCGGCCGCCGGAAATCCTCAGGCAGCAGCATGGTCTCGATATGCGGCGCCATCCTGTTGCGGGACAGACTGAAGAGCTGGCTCGCATCGACGATGGTGAAACCGAGCTTCTTCTGGACGTTCAGCGAAGCAAGGTTGTCCGCAAAGGCGCCGGAAAACACCTGCGCCTCCGGCATACGCCGGAAGAAACGCTCCAGCGTCCCGGCCGCCGCTTCCGTCATATAACCCCGGTCCCAGTAAAGCCGGTTCAGCCAGTAGCCGAGATGCCACCGGCCCCGCCTCAATTCCAGGCTGACGACGCCGATATGGGCGTCGTCGCCGGTGGTGATCG
Organism: Neorhizobium sp. 05N33; assembly: GCF_056397445.1. Taxonomy (NCBI): domain Bacteria; kingdom Pseudomonadati; phylum Pseudomonadota; class Alphaproteobacteria; order Hyphomicrobiales; family Rhizobiaceae; genus Neorhizobium; species Neorhizobium sp. 05N33. Next base: position 126,366 of record NZ_JBFTNK010000012.1, read on the forward strand.
CCAGCGTCCAGTCCGGCAGGATGCCCGACGCGTTCGGAACCAACCAATCCAGCGCGTCCTGACGGTCATAGGGCTGCGGCACCCGCGCCAGCATGCGGGCCACCTTGAAATCGCCGAGCGATTCGGCGATTGCCGTCGCATCGGTGATCTTGTGCGGGCGAAGCACCAGCCTTTCGGTGGTGATGACCGGGCAAGGGCCCGGCATCGTGACGGTCGTGCTGGTCTTCTGGAGGACGGCGGCGTTCATCGCAGTTCTCCCCAGCTTCTCAAGGACATCCAGGTCTTGCGGTCGAGCCGGAACCACTCGACGGCGACCATGCCGCCGAGCGCCAGGCAATCGATCATGCCGGTGCCCTGGAACTGGAAACCGCATTTCTGGATCACCCGCCGGGAGGCGATGTTGGTCACCCGGCAGCGGGCATCGATATGGTCGATGTTGTTGCGGGTGCGGAAGGCCATGTCGATCAGGGCATGGGCGGCTTCCGTGGCATAACCCCTGTTCCAATAGGGTTCGCCCAGCCAATAGCCGAGTTCGAGCGTTCTTTCGTCCTGTTGCGGTTCGAGCGCGCAGCAACCGAGAAAGGCGCCGTTGTCTCCTCGCGTGATGGCGTAGACGCATTTGCCAATCTCGCCGGCCTTCGTGCGTCGCACGAAATCGGCTGCGTCTTTAGCCGTATAGGGATGCGGCATACGCGACACCATGGTCGCGATATTCGCATTGTTGGCGAGATGGGCAAGTGCGTCGATGTCTTCTTCGTAGGGCGTGCGCAGAACTAATCTCTGCGACAGTAAGACGGGGCAATCGCTTCTCGGCCGGTCGGGTCTTAACCGTTCCTCTGGCGGCCGGGATTGGCTCGCCCTCAGTAGTTCGCCTTGCATGTTCAGTCCTCCTGTTGGGGAAAAGAAAAAGGGAAGATGGTGGTGTCCCATCTTCCCTTTTTCTGACTGAACCTTTGGGCGCTCAGCCGGGTCGATGTGACACCGGCTGCTTAAAACGCTTACCGGCTTTATTCTGCTGCTTCGGCTTTCGGCATTACGGACACGAACACGCGACCATTGGCCTTGGTTCGGTAATTCACGTTGCCGGCGGTAAGCGCAAAAATGGTGTGGTCCTTACCGAGGCCGACGTTCTGGCCCGGATGCCACTGCGTACCGCGCTGGCGCACGATAATGTTGCCCGGAATGACGGCTTCGCCGCCGAACTTCTTCACGCCAAGGCGCTTGGAATTCGAATCGCGACCGTTGCGCGACGAACCGCCAGCTTTTTTATGTGCCATTGGAGTTCTCCTTTACCCTTCGAAACCCGTTGTTAAGCCAAGATGTCCGTGATGCGGACGACCGTGTGATGCTGGCGATGGCCGCGAATCCGCTTGGAATTCTGACGGCGACGCTTCTTGAAGGAAAGAACCTTCTTGCCGCGATTATGCTCGACCACTTCGGCCTTGACCGTCGCACCCGCAACAAAGGGAGCGCCGAACTTGGCATCGGCGCCAACGCCGACAACCAGGATTTCGTTGAATTCTACGACAGAACCAGCTTCGGCTTCCAGCTTTTCGATGGTGAGCACGTCGTTGGCTGCCACGCGGTACTGTTTACCGCCGGTCTTGATGACTGCGAACATTTTTTATCCTTTCATGTTCGTTCCGGCTCTGCCTTCATAAAAGGCGGCCGTCTTTTTATCAGTCGGGCTCTAGCAGGGTTTCGAAAGAGACGATCTTCTGGAACTTGCTGCCGGTGGAATTCGTGTGGCTGTTCCAACAACCGCCACACAAACAAAGAGGCATGGATACTTTTCCACGCCTGATCGCGAGCGGACATACGCGAGCGACAAAAAACTGTCAAGACGAAAGGATATAAAGACTTGATATTCGCCCCTTGCCAGCCCCATGTTTGCCCGCTATGAGAACGCCCGCGCTGACCAACGCGTCATCACGTCTTAAGCGGAGAGGTGGCTGAGTGGTCGAAAGCACCGCACTCGAAATGCGGCATACGGGCAACCGTATCGTGGGTTCGAATCCCACCCTCTCCGCCATAGGTTGAGTAACTCTCCGCCAGATATCCGTAACTCCTTGGGTTTCCTCGCAAAACGCCAGTTCGCTCGCGGCTTTTGAGGAGTAAAACCATGCGGGTATCGCGCCCAGTACACCTTCCGGTACATGTCGGGGTATCGCCAGAATCACCTGATCAGGCATCGCGACCAGTTCGAAAGAAGTCAGGCCCGGGCAGAGGCCCCGGTCCCTACCTTGCCAAATCAGGGTCCGTTTACATCTTCCAGATTAAGATGCCGAAGGCGAGTGGCGGCACGCGGGATATTCCACCGCTGCGGCTGAGCCTTGGGGCATGCTCCCACAGGCGCGCCAGGCTGTTGGCAGACCTATTGGCGGCCAAGGCCAGGTTGATGTTCGATTCGATGAGGTTTGGCAGGGGCATGCAGGAAGATGAATTAGCCGACAGCGAGATTGATGCGCTGGAGAAAATCACAGAAATGAAAGGCGAGCTGAAGGCCTACCTCCGGATGATCGATCGTCCGGAAGCGCCGATCGCCGCCGACGAACTGCAGAAAGCCGCAGGTATTCGCGATCTCGTAAATCTCAACAGGGAACTGGAGAAGCGGGCAAAGGGCGAGCCATTCAACGAATTGATCGTCGGTCATGCCGAGATGCTGCAGCAGTCAGCGATTGCGAAGCTCTCGACTTCATCCGCGCTTTCCGCGCCAGCCTCGACCGCATCGCAGGCCGTCACGCCGCCACCGATCATCGAGACTGCTGGTCAGGATGGCAAGCAATCCGCAGTCGCTCAAGCAAACGCGTGGAGCGGACCCGAAAGACCTCGTGATGCGGATGGAAAGCTGATCCCGGCATTCGAACTCGACAGACGTTCCGTCCCAAGGCCGCGATCGCCGCAGCCCCGGCTGAGTGATGTCATCCCAACTTATCTGGCAACCCGGAGACTTTCGGGCGGCGCGAATATCGAACGGGATCTGGGCACCGCGGAAAGCCGCCTCAATCTCTTCATCGAATTGATTGGGGACCATTCCGTCGATACCTACGTCGCCGCCGACCTCCAAGCTTTCATCAACCATATGCAATACTGGCCCGGAGACAACAATCAGCGCGATCCGGATGTGTCGCCCTGGGATATCATCGATGGCAACAAGGATCTCCATCTCAAGCCCTTGGCGGAAAAGACGCTGAAGGAGGGTTACCTGGCGGTCGTCAAGGCAGCGATCAGGTCAGCCATTACAGGAGGTGGTTTCAACGATCCCTTTGCCGGAGCAAAGCTTACATTCCCCAAAACCGCGGCAAGTCCCCGAAAAGCCACACCGATCGCCATCGCCAAGATGAACGCCCTGTTCCGGGCAGGTGTTCAATCGGGCCTGATGGAGGACATCATGCTTCCGCTCCTGGGGCATCTGACGTCCCGGCGACTTGGTCTGCTGATCCACCTGCGCGGCAATCACATTCGCGAGCAGTTCCCGGATGTGTGGGTTGGTCAGGTGACGCGACTGTCGAATGTCAAAGGCATCTGGACCACCGTGCCGGTCAAGACGCAGGATAGCGAGCGCTACTTCGTACTTCACGAATTCCTGAACGAGATCGGTTTCATCGACTGGGCTGCGCGTCAGGGTTCGAATTTTCTCTTCCCGAACATCATGAAGCTTGCGGATCCCAGCAAGAGCGGTTCCTCCTACATGCAGCGTCTCTTTCAAAAGGCGGGAATCAAGGGCAAGTCGAGTGAGGAGAATTTTGGTCGGCGAGAGGTATTCCACTCGTTGCGAAGCGGAAACATCCAGGACATGCGAGATTCCGGAGTTGATCCGCGTGACCGCAGGGTGCAGGCCGGGCACAGCGCGGGCACCGATGAGCACGATCTATATGGCTTCGATGTCGCAACCGAGAAGGAAGCGCGAAAGCTCAAGGTTCTGGCGCTGGATCCGGAGATCGATTACTCCGTTTTCCGCGAGCTGGATTTCGACAGTATCGCCAAGAAGCAACGGGTTGCCGGGCCGCCGAAGCGGAAATAATTTCCGATACGGTCATCTCGCCGTGTCGAGCAAAAACCCACGTTTCTACCACGAGGGAAGCATGGGCAGTTTGCTTCGTTTGTAACGATGCCGGCCCGCTCGCTCTCGGCCCTATGCTCTGGAAATCCGATTCAGAATCAAACGGCGTTTTCAGGAGTAATGGGGGGAGAAGTCGTAATTTCAGCAAACGCCGTTAGTCGTCGATCGAACCCGTCAAGCGAGGCCAATCCGGCAACAACAGGCCAAGTGGAGACGGCCGTGCTCAGACTTCCTGGTCGGGACCGTCGGGATAGATCAGGTGGATTTTCCTGCGAAACGGCGATCCGCCCGTCCGATACTTTGCGACCAGCTCGTCGAACACCACGTCGCATTCGCACTCATCGAACCCCTGATCAACCAGCATCGAGACGATCCTGTCCTGGAACTTCTCGAGCTCCGCCTGCTGCCCCTTCTCGACCGCCCGCCGGATGAGCCAGAATAGAGCCACCCGGGCCACATCATCTCTGTCAGGCCGCTTCGCTTTTTTGTTGGCGTCGCGAAGCGCCTTCTGCCGCTGCCTGGCTGCCTTCAGGTTCATGCTGTCTCCTCCCGATCCTCGGCCTCTCCTCAATGGTCAGGGGACCGGCCTACCGGCGCAAGCCTTCTTCGCCAGAATCGGAAATATCGATCTTTGAATCGGCGGCTCAGAACAATGAATCAAATGACCGCAATTTGTTTCGACTTGCGGGCACGTTACCTAAACTCAGGACAACGTTTACGACCGCAAACGCCGTTGATGAATCATTGTATTCGAGCTCCGAATCAAAAATCCCGAACTCGGAATCAAATGAGCGCAATTTTTTTCAGGTTGTCCGTAACCTGAGATGAGTTGCCGACAACGTGCCGCACCTCGTCTCAAGTCATTCCACTTCATCACGATGGTGTCCGAGTATCCAGCCTTCCCATTTGCGGACGGCTTTATGTGCCGGAACGCCTTCACCGCGCCGCCCGTCGACGACATCGAGCATACCGAGAAGCCCGATGGTGGCATCGAAACGATCCTCTCCCGTCTTATCTGAGCCGAAGCCGTCGTCGATGAAGGGCAGAAGCAGATCGATATCGAGGTCTGGCCGCGCTGCAAGCCAAGGCAATATACTCTGCCCCATCCGTATCCGGTCTGCCTGACGCCGCTTGCTCCAGCCACCTCGAGGCATGCCGACCTGACGGTACACATCGCCGGGATAGGTCTCAGTGACGACGACGGGCTTACTGTTGGCGAGATCGGCCAGGTTTCCATCGAACGGCCACAGCCCGATCTCAGCCAATCTCGGCACGATGATTTCCCGCCATCCCGAGATCGCACTTTTGCCGACCTGATTGCCGCCAAGCGTCCAGAACAGCATGCAGGCGGCCTGTCGATCGGCGGTCGCCCGCTCGCAGACACGCAGGAGCGACGATGCGTCAGAGATCCCGAGGGCATCGAACAGATGGGCACGGGCTGTGCCACCAGGGCGGACGGGATAGAACGGGCGGTGCAGCGAGATATGATCGCGATGATCGGCGACACTGTACCAGTTCGACCAGATCCCGGAGCCGAACAATGTCAGCGCCTCCCGAATGGAACCGAGGTCAACCGCTCGCGCATAGGCTTCTGGCAGACCGATCGGGAAGTCGAAGCCGATGAGAAGCGAGCCAGGATCGGCGGCGCGACGCTGCAGCCGGTCGAACAAGCTCGACGTGTCACCGACGAGTTCCGGAGGCTGAACATGCCATTGTCTGCCGCGTTTGATGGCCACGGTCATCCAGCGCTTTTTCTGGTCCATGCTCCAATCGCAGTGGGCGACGACTGCGACACTCATCCGGCACTCCGATTCTTCTCATCAGCCACATGACTATCAGCTTCAACGCGTCAGATCACCGCCTGTCAGGATTTGCAGCACCGCCGTCTCATCCATTGCCTGCGCATCGAACAGCGCCTTTGCCAAGTCATGGAAGATCGGCCTGCGCCTTCTGAGGATCGCCGCCGCCCGGTCGAGTGCCGCTTCCAGCCTGGCATGAACGCGTGCGGCCAGTTCTGGTTCACGCCCGAACACCTCGGCCGGATCGCGATGGGGACGATAGAGCAGCGGATGCTCGGTCCCGAAGCCAAGGGTGCGTTCCATATCGAAGGCGATCCTTGTGGCCCGCGCCAGATCGCTGTCGTCAGTCCCGCCGGAACCACTTGATACGCGCTTGAGCACAAGAGCCTCGGCTGCCCGCCCGGCCATCAGCATCGTCAGCATGCTTTCGAACCAGGCGCGGGTATCGGTTCCGGATGGATGGAAGCCGAGCAGATTGTAGGCTCCCTGCCCGGTATCGATATTGAGGCCACGGACCGGGCCGAGGTCGAGGGCATGATGGACAACGGCATGGCCCGCCTCGTGGATGGCGAAGCGCCAACGCAGATCATAGGGCACGGGCGGGCGGTTGCTCCGGATGCCGTCTTCGATATCCTCGAAGCGGATCGCCCGCTTGCCGCGGCGCGCCGTCAATCGCGCCTCCCGGACGACGCGTTCGATATCTGCACCCGTCAGTCCCATGGCCCGCGTCGCCAGGCGCCTCAGAATGTCATCGACTGGATGGGCTTGTCGCGCGGCCGCCGGCGCTCCCGTCGTGTTGGTGTTCTGGGTCACGGTCATCGGCCTGCTCCCTTCCGTCCACTCTCTGCTTCTTCCCTCAGGTAGTCAGCGACGATCTCCTTTAGCGAGAATCCATCATCGACTTCCGGGCGGGTGTCCAATTCCGGCTCCTGGATCAGCAACATCACATCGTCACCGAGATGATGGGCAAGAATCTCCGCGAGCGTCGGCACATCGGGCTTGGAGATTTCGATATGCGTCTCCAAGCGTCCGGATCGCTTGATCGCCTCATCGATATCACCTGGGCGGTTGGTGGCGCCGACGATGATCAGTCCCTCGCTCTTCACGGCTCCGTCCAGGAGTTCGAGTGCCTTGTTGACCACGGCATTCCAATAGTCAGAGTATTCCCGTTCAGCCGGCTGCCGCTTGCCGATGCCATCGATCTCGTCGATGAAGAGAATGGCCGGCGCCATGGCCCGAGCCTCGACAAAGGTCTTCGCCATCCTGTCGATCACGTCATTGAGGTGCCCACCCTGCAGCCAGGTCGAGACCGAGGTCACGACCAGCGGGACCTGCAAGGTATTGCACAACGCTCGGGCAAAGGTCGTCTTGCCGGTGCCGGGCGGACCCGACAACAGCAGCTTGGTGCTCATCTCCGACCAGGCAAGGATGCTGGCCCGGTAGTCATCCAGGTCGGCCTTAAGATCGAGCGCCCAGTCTTTGGCTCGGCCATATCCGGAGAGTGTTTCAACGATCACTGGCGGCTTGTGGCCGGTCTCGTCGGCCGTCAGCAAAGGCTCAGGCTGGATCACTTCCGCACCCGACGGCTTATCCCTTTTCCAACGGCCGCTGGCATCATTGTCGGACGACTTTGGCTTCTCGTCCGATCCGGACGTCTTCTCCATGGATGTTTTTGAAGGCGACGATCCGGATGTCTTGTCGCCACCCTCGCCATCATCGGCGTCGCCGTCCTCGTCGTTTGAGTCGCCGCGATTGCGTTCGATGAGGATTGCAAGGACATGCAGCACGTCCCTGATATGACGTCCCGGACGAAAGGCAAGCACAAGGTCCTCGAGCGACAGCCAGCGTGCATCGGAATCCGACGGCAGGCCTAGCGTCTCGAATGCCGTGTCTGGATAGATCGTCTCGACGAGATCGGCGACGAACCGCCGATCGAGCTTTCCCGTTTCCAGCGACAGATCGGCGGAGATGCGCAGCAGCGAGGGAATGTCCGATCGCTTCTCGGCGATGGCAAGAATCGGAAAGTCGCGGGACAGTGCGCTGATCATCCGCCGACGCAGGGCATTGCCCGTGACGCGATGCACGCCGGCACCCGAGAACACCACAAGCCGTTTGCGAACCTCCCCTTCGTAAACGTCGAAGTGGTTGTCGTCGAACATATGGTCCGCATCGATGATCGCGAAGGGACCGCCAGGCACCAGCCGGGATTTCTCCAGCAGCCGCAGCACTTCCCGCTCGAAGCCATCGAGCGGCGCGTGGAGCGTGATGACCGGCGTCACATGGATCAGGGTGTGAACGATCTCCCGAAGCGATCTGCCGCTACTCCGGACCGCGCGCGCCAACACAAGGGCCGCCACGACATGACTGACCAGCGGCGCGGCCGCTGCCCGACCCACAAGGCCGACCGCGTAAGCGCGCCGATCGACACCGTTGCCGAGTGCTGCACCCTGCGCGATCGCGCCGCGGCGCTTCCGGGGAAAGGCAACCAGCGGCGAGATAGGCTTCACGTCGTTGATCTCCGTCGTCACGGCAATATCGCCACCCGTGCCAAAAGCCGGATTGCTACTCTCCTTCGGTGCGACAAGCCAAGTATCGAAGTTCTGCCGGAACCAGGCACCATCCCGGCCCGCATTGCCGGTCAGCCTTGTCGTGTCGAAGACCGGTGTGTAGCGGCAGAGCAGGTGACCATCGACATCGACGATCTTGGCCTCGAGCAGGCCATTGCGCAGCGCGATCCGGCGTGCCTCGCGGCGAGCAAGATGCCGAAGCCGGCGGACGAACAGACGAGCGAGTTTATCCATCAGCGCGTCCTCCGGTCTCCGCGGCAATAATTGCCGTTTCGGGGTTCAACACCGGATCACGCGGTCGCGTCCGGAAGCGCTTTCGACCATCGCGATGATCAGACCTCATGGAAGTAGCCCGCACACGCTCGCGCGGCGAACGGCGCAGACGGTGGGTTTCAGCCACCGCTGTAACCGGAGTCGAAAGACTCAGATGCTCGTTCCGGAGCCAGCCGAGATTCCGGTTGCGGTTCTGCAGCCAGTCGATCAGCAGGCGGCATGCTGCGTTGTCATTGTGTGCAAGCGCGCTCAACCGAAGCATCAAGGGCTCCGGCACATGGCCGTCCAGCAAACGGCCTTGCCGAATGAAGGCGAATGCCAAGCCGATCAGAACGGCGGGATCATCGGAATCGCTTCGCCCTACCTTACTGTCGCGGGGTTCAAGGTGGCGAACGTTCTCCAGCCTTTCGTGAACGCAAAGGGGCGAGATGGTATTGATCGTGATCGCTTCGCAGCGGAAGCCGAACGGGCTATGGTTGTCGGTGGACATGACTGTCTCCTCGCCGGAGCGCATGGCATCCGGCGTTCTTGGAATGGATAGACTGGGAAAGCTGGCCACGCCTTGACGGCGCGGCCGCGGTCAGTGCCGTCGGGCTAGCGGCCCATCAGTGGCGGCGCGGACGGCGGGCAAAGCCAACCCGGATGCGGACCGGTTCCGGTTCGTCGTCCTGATCATCATCGAAGCAGCCGAGATCATAAGGTCCGCCGTCCTCGTCCAGCGCCACGATTGCCTGCTCTTCCTCATAGCTCCGAGCCGGGCCGTTCAACGTGATCAGCGGCTTGCCGGACATGATCGAGGCAGTCGCGGTATCCGTCACGATCATCGCCGTGACACCGAGGGCCTTGCGGGCTTCCGCTTCAAGAAGCTGCCGCACCCGGTGCCCGAAGCGCGACCGCAACTCGGCCATGCAGGCGGCGACGCCGTCGATCTCCAGCAGGTCGTCGATCTCGGACAAGGCCCAGATGCCGGTGGCATGATCGCTCGGGCGACTGGCGCCATCGACGATGGCGACCTCGACCGTGTCGACCATGATGCGCTTGTGATGCTTGTAAAGCCAATCCGGCAGGACCATCGCCGATGCCATCATTTTCATCTTCAGTTCCTCGAGACGGCTTGTGTCACCGTAGGACGCAAGCGAGCGCTTGAGATCCAAGATGTAGGCCGTGTGCCGCGCGCGGTTCACGACGATCAGGTCGGGCGTGTAGCTGCCCTTCGCCGGTGCCTCGCAATCGAGCTTGATCCCATCGAGGCTCTGCCAGTCGTTTCCGGACACGGCCTCGAGCGCGGTCTTGACGAGTGGCAGTTTCAGCGACTGGGTAAGAACGGTGACATTCGGGTTGGCTTTCGCCAAACGTTCGACCGCCTGCTCCAAAAGCTTGCCTTCCCGGAACGACACCGCACGGACGAGCGACGCGATGTGAACGTAGTGACCGAGGATCTCGTCTTCGACCGGTTCACCATCGGCGATCGCGGCGATGGCACGATCGATCAGCAGATCGAGATCGGCTTCGACATCACGAAAGCGAACGATGTGTGGATGGCGGCGCAGGGCAACCGGTTCGCTAACGGAAGCCGTTGCATGAACCGAAGCGCGGCTGAAGCCGAAGGGGCGCTCGCGCAATCCGGCGGCGTTAGCGCCGCCGCCATGGGTGTTCATGTTGATGGTCGAAGGGAGAACTTCCCCAATGGGGAGTGCAGATGTAAACGTGCTCATAGCCCGATTCCTTTTCATGAAGGCTGAGGGTCAGGCCCTTGGTAGCGTTGGCGCGCTGCCTTGGGCCGCTTTGTGTCCGGTCATCCGAACGCCCTTAACCTGGCAGGACCGGCGACCGGGCTCAAGGACCCGATCGGCAAAAAAGAGAACGAAGCCGGTACAAGGTTAACGGCGGGCTCACAACCAAGTTCGACCGATGCCAGAAAACCGTTCAAACGAAAGGGGCCGACAAGCGACCCCTTCAATCCAATCCCGAAGCGAATGGCTTCATAGCTTATTACTGCATCAAGCGTGTCCCGACCGTTGCTTCGGTGCCAGCGGCATCACCAGCCCCTTCTCTTCCAGAATTGCCCGTCTTGCCGACTTTGGCCTTTCGATTGTGACGTTGGCGCCAAACGGCGCGAGGATGCCTTCGATCCGCTTGGCGTCGCTTTCATTGATGCTCGCAGCTTCGGTGCCGGGCTCCAGTTCGTCCGCAACCCGGTCGGCTGTGCCACCCTCGCTGGGCTGATCATCGGGCTCAGCAAGTGTCGTCGAGCTTGCCTCGGTCACGGCTGCGTCTTTCAACGGGCTCAAGACAGTGGCCGACAGAGGCCAGGCCGGACCCTTGGTTTTCGCCGAGGCCCATTCCAAAATCGGCAGGACTTCGTTCTCCAGCCAGCTATGGAGGTTTCCCACTTCTGGCCAGGTATCAACGCCGCCGATCTTATGGAGAAGGTCACCGACGGCCTTCCAATTGGTATGGGCTGGAAGCTTGGTTTCCCAAATCACATAGGCAACCTCCGGATTGGGCATGACGAACTGCGCGAGACTTTCAAGTTCCTTGCGGGCAAGACGGGCGGTAAGGTGAATCTGCTCGGCAAGCGTCTTCTTGACGACCCGCTTCTCCAGAAGGGCCGCGGCGACATATGTCCGGATCTCCTCGACGTGGTCGAGGAACGACTTCAGACCATTCCGGACCTTGATCGCGATGATCGCCTTGAGCCCTTCGGCCCCACCGATATCGTAGGGGCTCTCCTCCAGGCGGGCGTCACCGTCTGACTGCTTTGCGCCTGCCAAGATTTCCGTGACGTCTGCCACTCGCAGCCGGCGATGCTGCATCGCAAAACCGATCGCCTGTTCGATCTTCTCCGGCTCGGCCGCGCTCAACTTGCCAAGAACGGTCGATCCGACCGCCAGCGCGACGAGCGTGTCCTTGTAGCCTGAGAGATTGCGGTGGATGGCCCTGTACGTGCGTACGTGGCGGGACGTATAATCGCAACGCTGCACCACCCATTTCTCCAGAAGTCCGTCCGGAAGCAACTCGGCGGCTCGCTCCAGATACGCACCGAGTGCAAACGACTCTTCGGTTGAATGGCGGCGAGCGCCAATGAGACGGGAGGCCATCTCCTCCAGTTCGCCTCGGATCTCATCGTCGGCGACATTCAGGGAATCGTAGAGGGTGCGGGCGGAGGCAGAAAGTCCTTCAGTAGTCTTGTTCATGTCTTACTCCAATGCGGTTGATCCATATCCTGAAGAAAACCTTCAAGACATCCTTATGATCGCACGGCAATGCGAGTAACGATACTAATCAGTGGTTTTGGTAAATAATGTTGTCATCATATAATCTTTGATTTATACTTATAATACTTGATTTCCGACGATATTCTGGACCTGCAGAGAGAATCTTTCTTTCGCCAAGCGTAGTATTGTTGCGCCACAACCCTTGGGAGAGCAACGGTGCTGGAACCTCAATGGTGGGCCGTTTTGTCGCGAGCCGCTGACGCGGCCTGCGCGCCATGCTAGCCTTGGCCATCACAAGATAGATGCGCGATGACCAAAGCCATTCTGACAACCAAGACAGACCCCACCTACGACGACCTGCCGGAGCAGCGGTATCACTTTCCGCGGACCTATCTGCGTCAAGTCGAGGCCGCTCTCGGAGATTGGATCGTCTATTACGAACCCCGGCGTCCGAGCGGCGACCTGATGAAATCGGGCGGCAAGCAGGCCTATTTCGCCACCGCCCGGATTGTCAGCATCATTCCCGATCCGGCAACGCCCGATCATTTCTACGCGCTGATCGAGGATTTCCTGCCCTTCGATCAGGCGGTCCCCTTTAAGGAAGCGGACCATTACTACGAGAGCGGCCTGCGCAAGGAGGACGGCTCGACCAACAAGGGCGCGTTCGGTCGAGCGGTACGAAATGTTCCTGACGCCGAGTATGACCTCATCCTGACGGCGGGCTTCGCTCACGTGCTTGGTCACCGGAATAGGGAACGGCCCACGCCCGACCCGGCAGAAGAGACACGCGTCGGTTTTGCGGACAATCCTCAGGCGCCTTTTGAAGTCGACGGTGTAGATCGAAGGATCATCTCGCAGGTGGTCAACCGTCCTTTCCGGGATCGAGCCTTCGCCGCGGCTATCAAGACCGCCTACCACGACACTTGCGCTGTCACCGGCATCAAGCTGATCAACGGCGGCGGGCGCTCGGAAGTCCAGGCCGCCCACATTCGCCCTGTCGCCGACGGTGGTCCAGACAGCGTTCGCAACGGCCTCGCGCTCTCCGGCACAGTGCATTGGATGTTCGACCGCGGGCTGATTTCGGTCGATGACGACTACAGCCTGCTTATAGCGAGCGGCGGCGTCCCCGATACCGTTACGCGGCTGATCAATCAGGAGCGACGCCTGCTAGTGCCATCACGGTCGGACGAACGACCACATTGGCAGTTTCTGCAGTATCATCGTGAGCGGGTGTTCAAGGGGTGACAATGCGGAAATAGTTTCCGGCTGTTAGGGTGGGCATTGCGCACGTCTATCCCGAAAGAAACGTGCTCAGCCGCTTTGTCAAGCTATCCGGATCCTTGGTCTCACACTCCCAGATCACAAGTACTTGCCAGCCAAGTGCTTCCAGCATCGCTTGGCTTTTTTTGTCTCGCAACACATTGTCATCGAACTTTTTCTGCCAATAATCCGCGTGAGCCTTGGGCGTCGTCGTTCTCGCGCACCCCGAATGCCGATGCCAGAAACATCCATGCACGAAAATGACCTTCTTGCGTCGAGGGAAGACAAGGTCAGGGGTGCCAGGCAGTGCTCGGACGTGGAGTCTATAGCGGAACCCCAACCTGTGGGCCGCGCGCCGCACAAGCATTTCTGGCTTACTATCAGTCGCCTTAATCTTGGCCATCAAGCGACGCCGCTGCTCCGGCACATCCGCAAATAGATCGCGTGTCTTCATGTAAGGGATGTAGCACCAGGCGCAAATCCGAACAGACCTTCGAAAGTCTCTTCGAACTTTTCGAGGGCTTCACTACTTAGACCTTCACGGTCGTCGTGGGATAGTTGGTCCCACCGAGGCAGTGGCGTTCTCAACAGGAATCGCTTGTAAAAACGCATCCAGCCCTGCTTAAGAGCCGGAGCTTCGGCTTTCGCGGTTATTTCAAGAAGACCACCATTCAGGACACGTTGGAGAACGTCGACGGGCCACTCCCCAGGCCAGATCGCATAAAGGGAATGCGCCGGGATCGCCTGTGTTCGATCTATTGTGACGAAAGGCATATTGCACAGTTCCGGCATCAGCAGCTTCGGACCGCGCGACCACAAAGTGGGAACCGCATCGATCGTCCGCCAATATTGGTCTTTTTCTCTAAACTGGCTTCTCTTGCTCAGCGCTTCCCTTCGTCTCTCGACCCATGTCGTGAAACCGGGCCACTGCGCAGGATCGATCAGAACGCCCCCACGGTCATACGGCACGACTACCCGTAACCGCTCGATATCGACGGCCGAACCGACCAAATCCTTTCGCTCGACGAAGGGGCGAACAAGCTCATCCTCCACCTCCGCAACGTCATCGGGATCGAGTATGAATGTTCGCCCGGAACCAAGCGCCGGACCGACACGAACAGTGCAGCCGGCCTCATGAAGGCTTCCATGTCGCGCAAGCAGATCGCGCTGCATCGCCTGAGCCTTTTCCCTCTTGTTTGACGATAGATGATGAACTGGTTTGCCACTAGGCGTCAGCAATACGATCGCGCTGTACGCGCCCACCACCTTCATGAATGGATCGGCCGGGCGTTCGTCAGCTACCGTAATGGTCCAGCCGCGCAATTTCGTGTCTCGAAGAAAGGCATCCCCATATTGCGCGAACATCCAACGATCGCTCGTCAACGCCGCGATAGAGCCACCATCGCTGGCCCATTCTTGCATCCTATTCAGAAACGCAACGGACAGATCCCCGCGTGTACTCATAGTCGGCAGGATTTCGCGGTAGACATCGGCCAAGATGGTAGGGAGGTTCTTCCAGCGAACGTAGGGCGGATTTGCCGCCACATGCGTGGCGCGTTCGGGCGTTTCCAGAAGAAAATCTCTTTCGCTGACCCAGTCCAAGACAAGTTGGTCGGCGAGTTGGGGAGCAATGCTTTCCTTGATAAGCAGGTTCCTAAGGAGCCGTCGAACGGTTGCAGCGGCTCCCGGATGAAGTTCGAAGCTCTTTATCCGCGGCGTTAAATCGCTCAAGGAAAGCGCGCGACCATGAGAACGAAAAGAATGAAGAAGGCGGCGAACCCCTTCCAAGAGAATCGAGCCTTCCCCGGCACACGGTTCAAGGAAAACTGCTCGCGAGAGATCTGCGTCCGAATTCCAGCCGATCAAGTCAAGCAACCGAGCGGCAGTCGGGCCAGACGTATATATTGCGCAACGATCGTGCAATTGCTCTATCGCTGCGTGCAGTTCCATTCACTCGTCCTCTGGCAATTTCCCTTCACTGCTTATAACAATACCGTTCGCCGAAGGGCAGTTAGAAAAACCGTTGATATAGGCGAGGGTTGAACAAATGATGAGCGTACACCGGACACGCCTTCCGCCCCGGCAGATTTTCTGCAAATGACAGGTTTCAGCGTCGATACCAAGCTTTTCCAAGAGCTCGGCGAACTGCTGGTTGCGAAAGAGAGCACCGCTCTCGTCGAACTGATTAAGAATGCTTACGACGCCGACGCTACCTTGGTAACAGTCAGCGGCGTCAATCTTGGCGATCCGGCACGCGGCAGCATCGTCGTATCCGACGATGGCGTTGGCATGGACTCAGACGAGTTTCAGCGTGGCTTCCTAACCATTGCTGGCCGTACAAAAAACTCCGGCGACCGAAGGTCCCCTGTATTTGGTCGTCGATATACCGGCGAGAAGGGAGTAGGACGTCTCGCCTCTCATAAGCTGGGGACGGTCGTAAATATCCAATCGCGCAAAGCCGGCCCGGCGCCTAGAGGCGCAATCACTCTTCCGCCGGCAATATCAGAGGTGGTCGCTCGTATAGATTGGCGCGCGATTGAAGCGCTAGAGACCTTGGATCAGATCGATGGAACCGGCGCGGTCACCGTAGATCAGCGCGCGCGGCCATCTAGGCATAGTAGTGGGACAACGCTGAACATCGCGCCGCTAAGGTCGGCTTGGTCGGATCGCGTACGCTCAAGTTTTCTGCGTGAAGCCGTTACGCTCGCTCCGTTGGCCGCAACCTGGAAAAAATTGCCCCGAACCGCCATCGCGGAGACTTTGCTTTTCGAAACCTTGCCGATCCGAGATCAACAAAATGGGGATCCCGGATTTGAAATCGTGTTTGGTGGGGAGCTAGGCATCGGTGATCTACTTTTACCCGACAGTGCAGCGGCTGCTAGTTGGATTGCAGAACTGTCTTACGATCGAGACACGGGTTTACTTCAAATCGCCGTATCGCCTACGAAAGCCGAGCTCCGCAATTTTCCCGGAGCAGAGACTTTTCGTTTGATGAAACATCTTGAGCCAGGGGTCGGGCCATCTTTCACCGGGCGGATACTCCAACGCTCTAATTCGTCCTGGGAGACCGAGGTGCAGGGCATACGCGTCTTCATGGAGGGTTTTCGTGTATCCCCATATGGCGATCTAAGGGACGACTGGCTGGGTTTGGAACGTACCTATTTGTCGCGAGCTAAACGTCGTTTAATAAGTCTGTCTGCCTTCGAGGCAGATAATATACCCGCTGGCCTTGAGAATGAAGAACTCGTAATACAAGGCAATAATGCCTACATGGGCGCCATCTTCCTCCACAGATCAAGCAGTCCAGGGCTTGAGATGGTGGTCAGTCGTGAGGGCTTCCTGCCAGGCGAGGCGTTCGACTTCATTACTCAATGGACACGTGTGACCACTGATCTGATTGTTCGATTAAGATCAATGTCACGCAAAGAGGTGAAGGAAATCCGAAATGAGCAGCGTGTAACTCAACGCGACGCTGGCATCCGTTCGGATGTTAATGAGACACCGACAGCCTTGCGGGTACGTGAGCACGCAATCCAGGTTGAGCGGGGTTTTGCCAATATCCAGAACGCGGTGGAGCGCAACGACTTCGTAACGGCATCGCGTGAAGCTAAAGAACTGCAGCCTAATCTCTCCGAAATTCGGGAGATGGCTGATCAGTTCGGCAGCGAGGCCGTGCAATGGCGAGTCTTGGCATCGCTCGGCACAGAACTCGCCGCGTTCGTTCACGAGATCAATGCAGTCGGGCTCCAAATATCAGCGTTAGCACGCGAGCTTGAGGATGCCCTAACGATCGACGATCTTGCGCGTACCCGAACGGCGATCCGCAAATCCCGACAAAGAGCTTTGGATCTCGCCGATCGGATTCGGCGGAATGCGACTTATCTTGTCGATTCAACGAGCTTCGAGGGACGCCGTCGGCGCGCGCGGCTGGCAGTAGGCGACAGGTTCGAAACAGTTAAACTGTTCTTCGAGTCCAGGATCGAGCAAAAGAACATCACGCTCGTCAATGATATTCCGACCGATGTTCGAACTCCGCCGATGTTTCCGTCCGAGTTGTCCGGGATATTTACCAACCTGCTGTCGAATGCGGTCAAGTTCAGCGATGTTAACGGACGTATTGAAGTTTCGGCACGTGAGCACGGCGGCTTCTGCGAGGTTCAGGTCTCCAATACAGGCACAGCGGTCGATCTATCCCGAGCACGGCGTCTCTTCGATGCGTTTCAATCGACCACCGAGCGGCCTGATGCCGTGTTGGGCCAAGGCATGGGAATGGGGCTGACGATCACCCGCGCTTTCGTTCAGGAGTATGGCGGCGAAATTGATTTCATCGCGCCGCCAAGTGGTTTTGCGACCGCGATACGCTTTAGAATTCCGATGAGGTAACATTGCATGACAATAGTGTATATCGACGATTCACCTTCGGAGTTCATGGCACTGGCCGACAGCGGCACAGCCGCGATAGCGGAATTCACTTTCCAAGATGATGACCCGAACGAAAAGGCCTTCACCGCTGCCCGGACCGCGAACGTATGGCTCTTTGACTTCTTTCTGGTGGCCGACCCGCACGACGAGAACGGCCTCAGCCTCTTTCAGAAGTGGAAGGCCACGATCGGAGGCCGTCCAACGACTGTGGTGGTGAGTAGCGATGTCGAAAAGGCGGTTGGAGAACCGCTTGGACCGATAGAACGCCACCACGTCATTGCCCAAAAGCATGGTGTCGAATGGATCGGCGACAAAACGAAGGATACGCTGAATCGAGTGATCGAACTCTCGGACGCCACAGATTTCATCGCGAAGAACCTAGACCTCACGCCCATCGAAGGTCGGCCACTCGGAACGTACGATTCCGAGCAGTTGTGCCTCGGTGTTCTTGGCGTACCCAAAGACGCCGACTGGGCGAATAGCGCCATGAGGCAGATCGACCGCGCCCGTCCACCGAGAGAGGTATCGACCTCCTCCGGCCCCGCTACCGCTCACTCAATCATCGGCTGGCTTCTCGCACACGTACTTCCCTATCCTTCTTTTCTGTTGACTGATGCGCAGGCAGCGCTCCGGCTAAAGATACAGCCAGCGACTTTTCGCTCGATCGTGGCAGAATACGAAGGCAACGAAGGGGGTGCAGCTCAGCGTGGGACAATTGAGACTTGCAAATACCTGGGACCTCTGAGGGATTTCCTCGGCCGGCGATGGTGGCGAGCCGCGATCGACGATTTTGCCTGGCATCTATCTCAAGACCCCGATGGCTATCGCGCGGCGCTAGGCAAGCTTGCTAGCAAGACATCCATCGACTGGCTTGAGCATTCCGAGCCAGTTCTCATTTCCAATTCGTACTTGGTGGAAACGGATGAGATAGCCGAGGCGAAAGACTGCGTCCGCGTGACCGACGAGGACTTTCCTGCAAACGTCGACGCGGCGTGGATCCTGATAAGTTCCGCTCAAGAAGATCGCCAGCTAATGGCAAAGGTAATCTATGAAGATCGAGATGTGTTGAGTCCCGGCGAATGAAGATAAATTTGCGAAATTACGGTACGGAGCTAGCTCATTGGCTACGCGCGTTCGAACCATTCGTCGAGCCCGCATCACAACCGGCGCTGTCTCGGTTGAAATTGGTGCTGGAGGATGGCCGCGATAACCTCCGTGAGAAGTTCGACTGGAGCCTCAAAGATCCAATTATCACAAAAATCGCGAACTCTTACGATAGACGGAATAACAACGCCCATGAAGTTCGAGTCGGCTGGCAGTTCGAATCTGCATTCGAGCGAGGTGAGCACTCACGGAAAAAGTCTATATGGACCGTAGGTAAGATGGTCACGCATATTCGAGTGTATGACGCCGCGAACAATGAAGTCCTTTTGCATTTCCACGTCGACATGAAGAATTCGGAGCAACTTGGTCCCCATATCCATCTACAGCTCTCTGAAGACTACATGGAAAAGAGAGTGGGCCTGCAGATTGCAGTACCTCGATTTCCCTTTGCAACAATTTTGCCGACAGATTGTCTCGACTTCGTCCTGTCCGAGTTTTTTCCGATCGAATGGCCGAGGTCTCAATCAGACGCCCAAGGTTTGGCGACGTTGCAGCGTGCTCAACGTGACAGGTTAAGAGACATGGCTGAAGCAATCGCCAAGCTTTGGGATAAGCCATCGAGGCAGACCCCGGTTTCCGCGACCCAAGACTATCACATGCCCGATTTGCAGATAGCCTGATGCGCATCGCTAGTCTCTTTAGTGGAGCGGGCGGCTTCGAACTGGGTTTCGCCCGATTCCACGACACTATTGTCCTGAATGATATTGCTTCAAATGCACGCGATGTTCTTCGGCATCGCTTTCCAGAAGTTGCGCTGATCGACGACGTCCGAAGCATCCAAGCAGACGCAATCGATGCTGCCGACATGATCGTCGCGGGTTTCCCGTGTCAGGATGTTTCGATCGTTGGTGGGCAACGTGGCTTGGCGGGTACTCGTTCGGCTCTGGTGGAACACGTTTTCCGCCTCGCGGCAGCGACCCGTCCGTCTCATATACTTTTGGAAAATGTCCAGTCGATCCGCTTCGTTCATGGTGGACGAGTTCTTCTGTATCTCATGCACGCAGCGGAACAACTAGGCTACTCATGGGCATACCGTACGCTAGACAGCAGAGCCTTCGGACTTCCTCAGCGCCGCCGCCGCTTTTACTTTATGGCGTCACGGGATTCTGATCCAGGCGAAGTGCTCTTCTCGGATGCCGGCAACACCCTGCCTGCAAACTCGCTGGACCTGTCGTTGCCGGTCGGCTTCTATTGGACGGAAGGCAGAAGCGGCCACGGCTTGACCGCCGACGCGATACCGCCGTTGAAGACCGGCTCATCGATCGGAATACCATCACCGCCCGCCGTCTTGTTTCCGGATGGAGGCGTCAAAGTTCCGACAATCGAAACGGCTGAAAGATTTCAAGGGTTTCCGGAGGGCTGGACGGAAGCTGCACCGCCGCGCCTTCGGTGGGGGCTGGTTGGCAACGCAGTGAGTGTCCCGGTAGTCCGATGGATTTCTGATCGCATGAATTCTCCGGCAGATTGGGACCGCAAACTTTCTTCGCCCATGCCCGACCGACCTATGTGGCCTTTGGCAGCTTGGGGAAATGGGCGAGGCCTACGTCTCGCCGTCAACGTCCAAGAAGCGCCGAGTTTTCTTGAGCTCGGGCGAATATCCCATGGCAGTTACACGTGGGCCGATTTGTCGGATCGCGCTCTTACGGGCTTTGTGAATAGGGCCCGTGAAAGCCGATTACGCTATCCTGAAGGTTTTTTAGAGCGCCTTGAAGCCCGATTACGGTGACTGCACTGGATCGGTGCCTGCTTTTAAAAAGTCTTTATAGACACGACATGCGCCGCAACCACGACACCACGATGATCTCGACCGTAGGAACCCTCGAAGATCTTTGCCTGACCGTGCTGCAACTGAACGAGGACCTCCTTGGGGGCGAGTAACGGCACCTTGTTGCCGGCTCCCCCTTCATGCCGAAGAAGCCACTTACCGTCTTCAAGAAAAGTCGTTCCCATAACCTCGTTCAAGGTGCCTCTCCTTCAAATCTAATCGCAGAACAAGATGCCAGTTGATCGCGATGGCTTTTCGCGGAAATTATTTCCGGCCATATCAGCCACTGGATGGGTTCCCGTCGCAGCGCATTGACGTTCTCACGGCGATTGCAACACCAAAAGAGGCTAGCATGTCAAACACCGATTTCGCAAACACAGCGGCTGCTTCTGAGCGGTTCTTTCGGTTGTATGAACGTCATTGCATTGAGCCAGGCGAAGACACGTTGTTTTCTTTTTTGGAGGCTAGCCACAGCTTAAATGACCGCTTGAAGATCGGTGCCTATCTCGATTTTTTTGACGTTGGCCAATTCGCAGCCCTTAAATGCCTCAGGAATTATTTCCATCACCGTCAGGAACTGCGACATCTCGTAAGCTTGATACCGCTTGTCGGCTATCCAGTCGTTACGGACCTTATGTATTTGTGCGTGGTGCCACGCACTTCCGTAGAGGCGGCGATCGAGGAAACAATGCCTCGCCACAAAGACGCTACGCGAAGTGCATGCCAAGACTTGTTCCATTGGTATGGACCAGTGGTGAATATCAATCCTTGCATTTTTAACTTCGTCGTTTTGGCCTACGAACGTCTGGTGGACGCCGGCATTCCACTGAAAGGCAACGCAGTTGAACAGTTTCGAGCGAGCTATGACCATGAGGAGCAGAGCGGTATTCCGCACCTGATAGACGGGCGTATATCCGCGTCGGCTGGAAATATACGCGACCTGCTCCGGGAGATCATCACGAGATACAAGTTTTAGGCAGTCACGCCACAGAGGAAAGGGGAAACGTGATCGCAAGGCAAACAGAAGTGCGAGAAGGGCTCCCCGCAATAGATATCGCCGTGGGGCCTGAACGATCACTCTTCGTTCAGAGAATGATGTCTTTGGCACAGTCCAAACGGCATATGGCCGTTGAATTTTGTCAAGATACTTTCGGTAATGAAGGACTTCACTTCGCCAATTTCCTGTTGCCAGACTCCTCCCAACACTCCCGATCAGGTGGGCAACTCATCGTCCGTCCCGATGAAGTAAGAGTTTGCGTGGAAATGCGGTCGTCGCAGTGGCCCTCCGACTACCCAACCAGGAATGAATATATTGCTTTCTCCCGCGAGGTATTTGGGCCGCTCTTGCGTCTTTATAATCGAGAGTTTGGCACGCGCTATCGAATGCGGATAGCTCGACCTCGACAAAGCCCTCAACTGTCTCCGGGAGCCATGCATTTGTTCGAGCGATTTGCGATTTTGGCCAACACGCGCTCCTTACATCCGCTCGATTGGGAAAGATTCTATCTGTTTGTCCGAAATAGTCGAGCCGAAGCTCCCGAAGGGATTCTTGGCCCATTGTTGATTAAAAGAGGTTTCCCGATAGAGAAGGCTCGAATGCTCGCCGAGCTTTATCATCATCTTTGGAATTTTAAGAAACTAAGGGCGTAGCGATGATTGGACCTCCCGTTGGTCCTAACAAGACCGTGCAATCTGACGCTGCATGAAAACTCGCTGGCCCCCCCCAAATCCGACGCAGGTTCTTCCACTCGCTCGCTGGCTCATCATTGCAGGTTGCCCTGGCGTACCCTAGACTCTCGTGATCCGCGTGGGGACGCGATCAGCCTAAGGGGTTAGCGTGGCGACGATCCTAGATGAAAACACGACGGAGGTGGCACCAGAACCGGCTCCTGCAAGTATCGCCGGTCCCGTGAAACGCCGTGCTGGGACACATCCGGCCGAGCCATCTATTAACGAACCTGACTATGTCCCCCCCGACTTCAGTACCAGCCGTAAGATCCGAATCGGCGCTAGCTTCATCGAGCAGTTTGTCGTGGGTCATGACGCGAGCGATGTTCTGCGCGAGCTCGTCCAGAACGAATTCGACGGCGGAGGTCACGTGCTGACGCTTACATTCGGCAGTCGCTCACTTGAAGTAATCGGGTCGGGCCGCAACATCGACGCGAAAGGGTGGGACCGCCTCTCGGTTATAGTCGGCACGGGCAATGTGATGGGCAGCGGCCACGGCGAGGTGGTCGCACCCAAGGAAAATGGCATCGGCTCCAAGAATTTCGGCTTGCGCTCGCTCTTCCGCTTCGGCGACGCGATCCATGTACGCTCGGGTGGCAAGGTCGCGCTGCTCGATCTCCAGACCCAAGAGACCGGCCACGAGACCGATCGCTCCTGGCGCCGCGAGAGGGGCGTCCGCATCCACGTTCCCTATCGGGAAGTTTCGACCGACAGACTTGAGGCATTCACCATCGAGCGCGAGGAGCATGCGCTCGGGCTGGTGGTTATGGGCATGCCAGACACACTGGTAAAGTTAGCGCTCACGGGCCAGAAGAGCGGGCTCCGTCAGGTTAACGTCAATTCGATCCGCACCGGGCGCACGTTGCGATGGAAGCAGGACGCGACCTCCGGCCGCTGCCGTCTCACTGGCGTCGCCGTAGTCGCCCGCAAGGGTCGGCTCCTCGACGGCAAGACGGCGACCCCGTTTCAGGAAGAGGAGTTTTCTCGGTCGGTCGATGTCCCAGCCGAGTACTGGGGCCGCGCCTTTCCAGCTTATTATCGATTGCCTGGCAATCGGTTGAAGATCGCTGTCTCGGTCTCGATCGTTCGCAAGCGGATCGACCTGAAACAGCACGGGCATTTCTACTATCCATTGAAGACGCCATCCTCTCGCACCGGCTGCGCGATCAGCGTTAGCGCGCCGTTCGAACTCAATACGGACCGCAGCGGCCTAATCGATCATGTCTGGAATGACTGGCTCATTGATCAGGCGGTCGACCTGACCATCGATCTCCTGAGGGCAGATTGGTTTACCCGCTATGGGGCCGACGCCTTCAAGGCACTGATATCGAACGGCACTGCAAGCCCAGACCGCTTCACTGCCAAGATAATGGAACGACTGGCGAGCGAGTCGTGCTGGCCAACGCTGGCGAAAGGGGCGGACAAGTACGGCAGCGCAAAAAAAATCGTCTTGCCCACGGACAAAGCGTATACTGGCTTTCTCGCCGACGACCGATATCCCGACCCCCTAATCTCCGAGGACGAAGACGTCTGCCACCTCCTCGCGCGCTGCGGCGCCAAACGATTCACAATCGGATCACTCGTCAGGCTACGATGCGCAGGCGAGAACTCGGCAAGTCTCGCCACCAAGATAAAAGATGAGGCAAACATCTATTTCTCGAGCTATGAAGCCGCGCTTGCTAGCGTCGATCGGCAGAAGCGTCTGGGCGCTGCCCTATCTGCCTTTCCCCGTCAGTTAACTAAGCAGCATAAGGCCGACATTGGCAACACTGCCTCGACGCTCAATGTCACAGGCGCGCTTCGCCCAGCTTCGAAGCTGATGATCGTCGACCCCGAGCTCTGGGCGGACTGCCCTGAGCCCGAAGAGAACCGCCTGCATCCCGATCTCATCGTGTACAAGGCGATCTCTGCCCATTGCCGCCACTTCGATGAAGAACGCTGGCTGATCGACGCGGCCAAGCGTGCCGCTAATGCCGAGGCCGATGATGGGGAGCGCGAGACGCTCTACCGAAAGCTGTTAGCGCGCCAATCGCCAATTAGTCGGGCGGCGCTGAGCGTGCTGCGCGTCAACCCTGTGGTTAAAAACCAGCGGGGGGAATGGGTCGCGCCGGCGGACATGGTAAATCTAAACCGGCGGCTAGCGCGCCTACTCGATCCGGCGATCGATGCGCCGTCCAGGGAACTCCTGGCCGCGCCCACGCTGCTAGCCCGGCTGCGCATCCGCGCGACGCTGAACGGCACTGACCTAATCCGCTACGCCCGTGGCCTTGCCGATCGTCCGGAGATGGCGGACCGTTTCGAGAAATTGCTCGACGACCATCTCAAGCTTCTTACTACGAGCATTGTCGAGGCGATGCGGGACATCGCATTCCTCAAGTCGCGGACGGGCATCCTGGCCGCGCCCTCGACGTTGCATCTCGATACGCTTACCAACCGCATATGCATGGAGGACAACGGTCGAATTGTGGGCGGGACCAAGGAGCATGTCTATCGAAAGCTCAGGCTGAAGCTGGCCCCAGACTCCGATACGCTGTTCGATTTCATCGAGTGTCACCGAGAGAAGGGCGCAGCCCCGGATCGTCCAGATATCCTCTATCCTGCTCTAGTCGAGGCGATCGGGCGCGAGCGAAGGCCAAAGTCGAACCTCGCCGACAAACCGATCTGTTGGGTGCAGAACGGCTATCACGCGCCTTCGGATATCCTGGTTGGCGCACGCATCGCGGCGCCGCTCGCCGAAGTGATCCCGGTCTACCCTCATGCGGACGAGACCGGTCGCGCCTACCAGGACCTTGGCGCGCCCTCAATGCCGAACGAGAGCCACTGGTCGCGGTTCTTCCGGGCCGTCGGAACCGACTGGGCGCCCACCGCTCCGATCGATCAGCATCGTCGCAGGACCCTGCTGGAAGCCTATAGGTTGCGCGGGATCTTGAGCTTACCCACGGGTCTCGATGATACCCGATGCCTGATTGACGATCGTTCTCGCCTGTTCACTCTGGCAGAGCTGCGCGCCGGCCAGCTCGTCGAGCCCGACTTCCCGGCGCTGCAGGAGGCGCTCAAGGTGGCCGACAGCGAGATCGGTGTGATCGAGACGACCGAACGGTCGCGGGTCTTCTACGCTGCCCTCGGCATCCGCCCGCTGTCCGCGATCGCGGGCGCGAGTGCCCCGGTGATGGGGTTGCCCGGCCGCGCCCCGTTCTGGTTCAAGACCAAATTGGGCGACCGGGTCCTCGCGATCCTTCATCGGCCGATATTCGCGTGGGCGCTGAGCGAAGTCGCCCATCGCAACCGACACGGTCACACAGGTTTTGTGCCTTCAGATCTCGCGACGATCGAGGCGAGGCTCGCTGAAATTCGTTCGCTCGACTTCTTTCAGACCCTCGGCCGGCGCTACAGTGTCGGGGGCGCGAGTATCCTCGTGCCGACGCAGCTTGCCCTCGATGGCGAGCGGCTCGGACTCGTTCCGCCAAAGAACAAGGCGACCTTCCAACTGCTGCTCGCCGAAGCGCTGGCGGAGATCGCGGGCGCAACGAGCGTAGCAACGATGCGCGGGATTGCCAATGCGTTCCTGCCGCTCCTGCTCTGCGGGACGCAGGAGGAACTGATAGACTATCTCGACATGATCGGCATCTCACATCGCCGCCGCATCGAGGAAGAAGATAACCTCGACCTTAATTTCCAGGACGACGATGACACCACCGACGATGCTGAGGAACTGGCGGTCCGCCAAGTCTTCGACGATCTCGACACCAGCGGCCCGAGCAACAGCGAGCCCGTCAAGCCGCTCGATCCGCTGATCCAGCCGCCGGTCACCCCAGCCCCGATACCCACTTCGCCTCCGCCACCGTCTTTCCAGCTTCCGGACCTCGACCACGTCTCGCTGGAGGTCGCAGAGACCAAGGGCACGACAATCGAGCCGCACCGACAAGGGCCTCGCGGTGGCGGATCGTCCGGCATTTGGTTGCCGCCGACGCCCGAGGAACTCGCGCGCGCGGGCCGGCTCGGCGAGCGTGGCGAGTCGCTGGTTTACCGAATGGAGATCGAGAAGGTAAAGGCGATGGGTTATGCCGAGCCCGAACGCTATGTCATCTGGACGTCTCGCGACCAGCCCGGCGCCGACCATGACATTCGCTCGATCGACGGCGAAGGTCGACCGCGCTGGCTTGAGGTCAAGTCCACCACCGGCAGCGATGGGCGGTTCGAATGGCCTCGCCAAGAGTTCGAGAAGGCGCTGCGCGAGCGCGAGCGTTACGAGCTCTGGCGAGTCTACCGGGTTGCCGAGCGCAATCCGATCGCGAAACGGTTTGTCAACCCGGCAAGTCTCTTGGGAACCCGCCAGATCGTGTTGGAGCTCGCGGGGCTCCGCGCAAACATCGAGGACATGGGCTGATAGGCATTAAACGTCGGCTGGGAGGAAGTAAAAGTGGCGCCGCTGTAGGCTGAGTTGTGCAATTGCGCCACAAGTGCTCGTTACGCACGGTCATCGCGTTTGTCCAAAAGAGCGCATGAATGAACTGTCAATTACGGACTCTGATCTTCAGAAAGAGAACTTGGGCCCTGCGCGGTCATCACCCGCTGGTGCCCGCTCACTTTGGATGCCTCGTTCTTGATATCACCCGTTACCCCACTCTATACCCGCTTGCAGGGGAACCTGGGCTTGCTCCAGCAGTTCGTAAATCTCTGTGATCTTTTTGATCTGGTTTCCTTTGCAGAATAGCAGGTGGAGACGATCCCGAGCCCTAGATGCGGCCACGAAGAAGTTCGAATGCCCCTCGGTGGGGTCGTTGGCGAAACTCCACCATTGGGTATCGTCCAGACCCAATTGAACGACAATTTCGTATTCAAGCCCCTTACTTTTGGTAATTGTCAGTAGAGGAACCTGACCTTCCCCGCGATACCATCTGAAGACCTCCTTCCAAGTTCTCGCGCCATTCGCAGCCTCCTTTAAAAAAGCACGCGTTGCCGCCCGAATCTCATCAAAGTATTTCCCCTGTTGGTAATGGGGAGCCAAGGACACAAGACGCGGAAGCTCTAGGAATTTTTCAGCTTTGTCGATCAAGGCTTCAATAGTTGCAACCGTAGGAATGGCCGTTCCGTCGAAGGCGCGTTCGGACTTGAATCGATCCAGCGGATCAAGAACACGTTGTCTTCGTTCGTCGCTGGTTTCGTCCAGACCTTCGACCGCCATCAGTAGATCAACAAGACGCGTCCACACGACTCCGCCACGCTTGGCGCTCAGGAATTCGAGAGCGTCGACAATAGCCTGCGCATATGGCTCGACTATTAGGTCCTGAATGCTCGCGCCACCGACATTCCGATCCTCGTTTCGCAGTCCGATCCCGATGGCATCGAAGTAGGGCCTCAGTCTATCTTCCCAATCGTTGGCTTTCTGGCGGACGAGAAGTCCGATCTGCCGAGGATCGACGCCCGCCAGGATACGACTTGAGACGAATTTCGCGATGTTTGAACTTTCCTCATGTTCGCTCTCGGAGACGACCAAGCTACATATCTGCTGCGGCGGCAGGTTTGGCGCCTGGCGGACTGCCACAAAGTCGGGTTCTGCAGGTGCCAACCGACCTTTCAGGATGTTGAGAATCTCGACAATCCGCTTGTTGCTACGATAGTTGCTCTGGAGCACCTCGCGAGTACGGCCGAGTTCAAGAGGTTCGCCGAGAAAGTCGGCAGCGAACTCGCCGAAGCTGTCGTCCTGCGCGCCCGCCCACCGCATGATCCGTTGCTTATCGTCTCCCACGGCTGTAACGACAGAGTTCGAATCTTTGAAGATGGAGCGCATGAGTTCGTACTGAACGTATGTCGTGTCCTGAAATTCGTCGATGAAAACATGGCTGTAAGTCGCACAGATAGCCCGGCGAATTACAGGATTTCTTTCCACGATTGCTTGAAGAAGACGCCCGAGCATTTGAAAAGTAAGTGGCGACGGATCCTGCTCGAGTGCCCACGCGATCCTCGCAAGGTGGAGGAAGGCCCCATAGGTATCGACGCGCGGTGGAACCAGAGACAAATACTGGATCCCGCTTTGAAAGGCGTCGTAGCTTACGCTCATCACATCGTTCTTTACGGCCGCCACGCCGATAATCTTCTCTGCGCGTCCACCAAGTTTTGTTTCATCTCCGAGGCCATCTGCGATCGAACGCTGGAATTGCTGCAATTCGGGCCGAGATGGTGAAAAGGCGATTGAGTAGGGATTTTTCAATGCCCACTCCGCCGGGAGTCCTCGCCAAAAGCGGTCGAAGAGTTGCTTCGTGAAGGCGTCAAAGGTCACCGAGTCGAAGCGGTCGACCTGCTCCTTCGAACACCGCCGCTCGAAACGCTCCCTTAGATTTCGAGCGGCATCCCGTTTGAAACTGATCGCGAGGATTCGACGCGGGTATGGACATTGCCCGGTCTGCACAAGGAACACGCCGCGTTGCCCGAGAAGCTCAGTTTTTCCAGCGCCCGGGCCGGCAGTAACAAGCGTATTTCCACGCGCTTTCACTGCGCGCATTGCCGCGTCTTCGAGCGTGGGTATCCCCACTGGCAACCAGGCATCAGGGGCTACAAGACGTCCGGACATCATGCACCAACGGATTCAAGTTGCAGCCGTACCCTCTCCAGAAGGCGCCTAAGGACCGGAGGAATTCCTTTTGCGAGGTCTGCGTCGCTGACCCGGGACAACGCGGCCAGATGAACAGCCGGCTTGCCGCGATTGCCTTGGAAGAGATACGAATACCATGGGAATAGTGGCAGCATCGCATACTCTGCATATGCCGAGAGGCCATAACCGTTCTTTTTCAGCACTGTGGCAGCGGCCTCAGTCTGTCGAAGTGGATCACCTGGATTCTGCGGCCCTGATGCTCCTGGCTCAAGTACTTGGTATGCGGCTGGAAACGCTTCGAGCATCATCATGTCGAGATCGAGGGGAACAGAGAAGAATACATCCTGCGTCTCGAAAAACGTCAGCCATCCGTCAATCCAGGCTTTACTCAAGCCATCCGCCGCCCAATCGTTTGCGGCGCCTCGCTTGAGATCTGTCGCCGTTGCGACAGACGTCTTCACGCCTGGATCGGTCGGCGCACGGAATTTATTGATTGCGTTGGCCACCGCGGAGAACTGACGCAGGTCACCGGAGCTTCTTCCCGAGTCGAGATCGAGGACAGTTGTATGCGAGATCCCAAGCTGGCTTACCAAGCGCCAGAAATGCTCCACGTGTCTGCCGCCGATAGGGACGATGGCTACAAACGACCGGTCTATCGGAATGCCCAGCGCTTCCGCCAAACGAGGAAGCACAATCTCTTCCGACGCCCCCTCTCCAAAGATTGCATGACGTGCGAAATAGATTTCCGGATGGGCGCGAACCGCTTCTCGTACAAACTTGGCCGCTTCGTCCGCACCTTTCGGCAATTCGAGCCCTCTAATAGTTGAGACCCCATTCTGAAGTTCACGGCGCACATGTCGGATCGCTTCCGGTTCGAGACGTCCAACGATTGCGGGCGAATGGCTAGTCACAATTCCCTGGACACGTTGCGTGACGGTGAGTTTCTGAAGTTCGGTTATCAGCCTCGACAGAAAATACGGAGCAAGATGGTTTTCCGGCTCCTCGAACGCAAAAATCGTGAGGGCGGGTGCCTGCATGAACTTGGATTGGAACGGCGGGGTGTTACCTAGAGCGACTTCGGCCTCTAGCGTCAACTTGAGATCCAGAAGTGCTTTGACGAGCGCGAAATGGAAAAGCGATCGCTGTCCGTCGCTGAGTTGATCCACCCCGATGGTTCTCCCGGAGGCGTTTGGCGACAGTGCGATTGAGGCGGCGCGGATGACCTGCTGAAAGTCAGGTGGCAAAACGTGGAGTGCGGCGGTTGTGGCAGTATCCGCCGCGTTGAGCTCCTGCCAACAGCTCTGTATAAAGCCATTTACCCGCTTCAGTGCGTCTTCTTCTGCTAGCGCTGCCCCGGCTTTCGAAATCAAGTCCTTTATTACTGCCTCATTCTTCCACTGGACAGACTCCATAAGAGCACGTCCCAGGCTTCTCACTGTGAGCTTGGTGAGCGTGGTGATATCCCTGCTAGCAGGTATGAAGCGCGCGACGACCAAAGCGCGGTCACCGGCGGCCATCTTCTTTTTGACGGCCGGATCTTTCATATCGCCGAACGGAACCGGGTCGATCGTGAGGAGCCAATACAGGTCTTCCTCGATGATGCCGTCTAAGGTGCCGGTGTTCTCCCAAGTCACCTCGAGACGGATTCTAGCGATCAGCTTTCCATTTGATCCGAGAAAGACCAGATTTCGGAATGCAGCAGGAACGGTTTTCTCGACGACAGGGTCTCCGGAGTCCAACTCCGGAAAGCCGACTTCAACCTCCACGAAAAGGCGTCTAAGAGGTGCACTCTCGAGCGTCTCGCCGGGAGGCACGAAAAAGTCGTCCGGACGGACTAAGCGCTCATCTCGCGTTTCGCCAAAGAGGCGCAGGAGCGCCGCGAGTGCAGCCGACTTGCCCGCGCCATTTCGACCGATGAGGGCGGTAATTCCGGGATCAAAGTTCAACGTCTGGAATTTTGGCGATGCGTCGCTGTCGGAGGCAGCGTCGGTGGGGCCGAAACACTGGAAACGCCATACTCTCATCTCGTTGATTTTCACGCGGATTCCCCCCAACCTTCTTTCAACTTTTGATAATGCAATGGCATTTCTGTGCCAATCTTTAAATTGTAGGCTAGGGAGCAAAGCGCAAGCCTGCCCAGCACAGGCAAACATCGTGGGTAACGGGTATGGATAAATACAGTTCTTTTCCAGAACTCGCAGCTAATGAAGTTCTGAATGAAGACTATGCGATCGAATTCATAGACAGGAGTTCGGAAGTGTTCGTTATCGCGCCCCATGGCGGCTGGATCGAACCCGGAACCTCCGAAATCACGAAAACCATCGCCGGCAACGACTTGTCCTACTATGTGTTCAGTGGTCTCAAACGGGGCAGATCGCACAGAGATTTGCACATATCCTCAGAGCGTTTCGATGAGCCGAATGCTCTTGAGCTTATCGCAGGAACGGAAACGGTTATCGGTGTCCATGGAATGGTAGACAATGAGACGGGTGAGGATGTTTGGGTGGGTGGACGCGACTCGTCCTTAAGTCGAGCAGTCACCGAATCCCTGAATGCTTTTGGGTTCACGGCGATACTGCGCCAGCCGGGTCAGAGGCTTTCGGGGCAAGCCACGAGCAATGTATGCAATCGAGGGAAGCGGACTGCTGGCATTCAGCTAGAAATATCCAGACGGCTTCGCGACCGTCTATGTGCACAATCAGTGCTGATGGCGAGCTTTGTCCAAGCGGTACGGTCAGCCATCTGTTGAAACCGGCGCAGACCGTATGCGAAAGCGCAGTCATTTTGTATCGACCAGACTGGCCGGGTCTGAAACCCTCAATTGGCAGAATCACCTCCGACGTTCCGAGTTCACCCGACGTCTGCTTATGGAGGAGAGGAAAGGTTACATCGACCGGCAGCTTTTGGGCAGGAAGCGGAAATTATTGCCGTTCCACGCCAATATTGACTGAGGCCCAAAGCCAGGGCACAAAGGTGGCATCCACGGTCGCTCGCGACGGAAAAACAGAGGAAATTTTAAGGCTATCTTGTTAAGCCATTGAAGTCATGTGAGAATCCAGGCTCGCCAGCCGGTAGTCCCGAGATGGTGTTTCTTGAGCTTGTGTATCAGGCTCAAATCTGCCGCTGAATGCGCCTGCATCGCTTCCGAATATTATGGGTGATGCGCTCCAGGACTCTTGTCGGATCGCCAGCGGTGTCGAGGATCTGTTTCGCAACATCTTCGCTGGCGCTACCAATTGCCGCCGCAAGCTCATGGACGCGCCTGACAGTCGATGCGCCGCTTAACCCGACCTCCTCGGCAAACGCTTGCCAATCGGCTCGCCTCAAGTCAGGCGCGATGAAACGTCCGGCAATGCCTTGAGGCAGGCTCTCATCAACCTGCCGGTATACCGCAGCACACATCAAATCGTAAAACGGCGCCAGCTTCGCAGATCCCCCGGCACCGATCAGGATGGAGTAGTTTTTGGCGTGCGAATCTGAATTGCAGATCAGCACATTGAAAATCACCGCGTCCAGAAGCTTCAGGCGCTCGCCGGGGGAAACAAGATCGCTGACGGCATCGAACATCATCTTCAATGTCACGCCGCGGCCCGTCGAAGACCGCTCATATTTCTGCGACGGAAAATGACCCGTTAGCTGGCAAAGGTCTTCCTGGTGAAGCCTGCGGATCTCGCCTTGGGGGTCCGTGAAACGGTCATAGCGCTTCACCAGCAGGTAGCGTCGTTTGCAGGCCACACCGATTGTGGCTTCGGCGGCTTCCAGTCCGCAGGCCCGTGCGAGGGCTAGGCAGAAGGCCTCGTTTTCGACGCTTCCCGCCAGACGGTCGGTGTCCGGCTTGATGATATGGGTCGACGGCGTGCCGTCGACCGGGATCGAGATAGCGCCAGCCTCATCGACGAAGACGGGCAGCTTTTCCTGCACGCCCGCAAGCGACATGGAAACCCCTCGCTCACCGACCAGAAAGGGTTTGGCGGGAAGTTCCTCGAGAATGCGCTCCAGGGCCTCCTCGTTCGGAATGGGCTGCAGGTTGACTCCGGCCTTCCGCGGTTCGCCGATCGACAAGGCTCCTGCGGTATCCCGGCCAATGTGACCGAGCAAGCCAACGACGTCCTGGGGAGACACCTTCAGTCGCTGGCCGATCTCGGCGAGATGGGTTTCCGGAAGCAGGTTGGCGAGCCACGGCAGCAGCCTGTCCGCGCCGACCGCTCCGGATCGCAGCGGCATGGTCAGCGAGACTGGGAAGGCCGAGCGACGCGCTTCCCATGATAGGTCGTAGTCGAGCCGCCATTCGCCTTCGAAAGTCATCCGTGCGACGGGGAAGGTTTCGTAGAAGATGGTTGTCATCGACCATCACCGAAGTTCGGCAGGAAGCCGAGATCATCTTCCGACGCTGCTGGTAACGCTTGGGCGGTCTTCAGGTCGCCGATCTCGATGCCCACCGTGCGTGCGACGATCAACGCCTTTTCGAGTTGGCAGCTCGGTTTGCCAGATTCGAGTTCGACAATGAAACGTTCGCCTGTTCCGGACCGGGCGGCAAGCTCGGTCTGTGTCCAGCCGAGGACTTTACGTTTTTCCCTGACGGCGGCGCCGAAATCACGTGCGGACCTGAACATCGAGCATCTCCTGTTGCGGCTTACCGTACAGGAAGATTTTCTGAATTTCAATGCTATCCTTACCGATCGGGAAGTATGGTGTCTTGAAGCGAGAATTCACCCCGATCGGGAAGTTTTTACCATTGAAGCAGGTCCACAAAGCAGGGTCCTTGAGCTCCAGGTATCGCATGTGGTACACCTTCGGGTATCGTAATTTCCGTAATGCAGGCAGGCCCTTACGAGAAACCCAGGTTTTCAGGGTATCGCGCGGCTATCTGGCGGAGAGTCCCACCCTCTCCGCCATTGCCACCTGCAAGCCATTGTTTTTATTGTAAATAGGTACACCTGAGCCGGCACGCCCCACCTTTCGCCCCACATTTTCCGATTGGTAAACCCGGCCCATGTACAGCCTACCTCCATTTCTGCAATGCGCCGTCAGTTCGGACGTTAAGTCCAGCCACGCATGCGGCCGGAAGCGGACATTGCGACGGTCTTGGTCACGTAGGTCACCGCAATGATCTTGGACGTCGAAGGCGCGCCGCGGCCACTAGATGACTTGGATGGCGATGACAGTAACCGAGACGATGCGCCCGAAGCGACGCACCTTCAGTCATGTTGCGTCGATCCTCTTCGCGACTTCGTAAACTTTGCCTTGATGGCGTCCTGACGCGCCTTCCGGCCGCCGTAGATATCTTCCAGTGCTG
Source organism: Neorhizobium sp. 05N33 (assembly GCF_056397445.1). Taxonomy (NCBI): domain Bacteria; kingdom Pseudomonadati; phylum Pseudomonadota; class Alphaproteobacteria; order Hyphomicrobiales; family Rhizobiaceae; genus Neorhizobium; species Neorhizobium sp. 05N33. The sequence continues at coordinate 160,513 of NZ_JBFTNK010000012.1, forward strand.
TTTCGAGAATGTCGAAGGCGTCGATGCAGTCCGCTAGCGTCAGTCCCGCTTTATGGCTTCCGTCGTTGCCGATATCCTTTAGCGCTAGCATCGTATCGTGGTGACCGAAGCCTCGCTTTTCCAAATCTACCAGTCGGTTGTGCAACGGGATAAACCTGCCTTCAGGTGTTTCCCGGGCGATACCGGCGTGAGCGACAATTTCTTCGACCGATATCCGCAGCTTGTTGATGCAGGAGCCTGCGTCGGTCCAGAGAAGGTTGAAGGCCTTTTCAATCTGCTCCTTGACCGCTTTAGGTGTCTTTTGATGAATGGCTATCACTCGCGGGCCGGGCATCATCGTTAGCGGGTAGAAGTGGGCCTCTTCACCCATCCGCTCTTCGCCGTCCTGGTCCGGATAATAGTATGGCCCGGAACTCGCCCTGCCCGACATTACGGCGATGGTTTTGCAGAACCCGAAAGAGCAGGTGAAAAAGCTGGTGAATTTGCCGCTGGCGATTAAGGGTTCCTCACTCGGCTCCCAAATCGTGACGGTTCTGTTCTTGACCCTCTTGAGGAGCCCATTCCTGCATTTCGAGCAAGGGAATGCGGGATAGCTATCTTCAGGATATTTCTCTCTCCAGAGTAACCCGTCCATCATCCACACCCACGTTTAATGTCGCGCCGCACTTTGATTTCCATTAGAACCGCATGGGCGGGAGGAATCTCATGTTTAACTTGCTTATGCGGTCGGCCGATTGGAATACCTACAAGGCTGAAATGCCACTCGAACGTATGTTCGAGTATACGGAAAAGCACCTCGCCGCCTACTTCACGACAGACGGCAAGCCAAATTTCGACTGGCTCATCCAGTACCCCTGCCTGTTAATGGATGAAGGCATCAGGGATGAAGTCGCGTACGTAGGGCGCGTCACCAGGCATAGAATCAGCGGCAAGGAAGTCGCGATCGAATACCAGATCGACAGGGAAGTTCCGGTACTTCGCAACGACTTCATCTATGAACACCGTCGTCACTTTGACATGACCGCTGATTGGGAATTTTCCCGCAACCACTGGGCGGTCAAGGAAGTGGATCTTTACCAGGTCCTTTTCCACATCATGCGGTTGCCAGTCCGTCAGCGTCCGGAGGTCTTCAAGATCGAGGAGCGCGAGACCGTCGATCCGAATCTGGTGTCCGCAATGATGCCGTTCGCCCCCGCGTTCAACGGCGTCTATGCGACAATCGAGGCCGCAGCTGCGCAGATTGGGATGACCTGCCATCGCGCTGACAACGTATGGGAACACCACGCAATCATTCAAGATATCGTTCAGCTCATCGACTTCGCGCGCATTGTTGTTGTCGACTGCACCAACCGTAATCCCAATGTCTTCTACGAGGCCGGGATCGCGCACACGCTGGGCCGCGAAGTCATCCTGATCACGCAAAGTAAGGACGATATCCCCTTCGACCTTCAGCACATCAGGCATATTTCTTACCTGAACAACGGCGAAGGGCTCGCCGACCTGAAGGACAAGCTTCTCAGGCGGATGAAGACAGTGACTGGTCGCTAAGCAGGTTACTGCGACAAGCCTGTGCTTAATGGCATTGGCTTCATGCTGGGTCCGGTTACCCCTCCCAGATGCGAACGGTCCGCATGCGGCCCCGTAGCGGAAATGATCTCCGCTACGCGCCTCCATTTCGGCCACAGGTGTTACAGTGTTGCGCGCCCCGAAGCGGACATAGCTTCGCGCTGGCGCGCTGCCTCCTGCGCACCAGCGACCGAGCTTCCGGCTGTCGCACACCATCCGCCTTTCGGGGACGCTATAGAAGACCGGAGAATACGTGTCGCTATAATCCAATTTTGACGATGCGCGCCGACTAATCGTCAGGGTCTGGGGCGTCCTTCATACCGTCGGCCAATTTGCGCATGAGTCGAACCAGGTCATCGACCTCCTGGACGTCCCATGTGTCGAAGATGGCGCGGGCGTTTCGCTCGCGCACCCCATCGACCTTGTCGGTCATCGCCTTACCCTTCGGGGCGATCACAGCTTTGCGAACCCTACGGTCGGCATCACTTGTCTGGCGCTCCACCAGTCCGAGACTTTCCAGTTTTGTTACCTGACGGCTGACTGTCGTATAGTCGCGTCCCACACCGTCAGCGAGTTCCACGACGCCGATCGGTCCGCGCCGCTCGATCACAACGAGCAGGGGAAACAAGGCGCGATCGAGTGCTATGCCGGCATCGCGGACCATCTCCTCGTCGCGCTGCGGCCTGTTCATCACACTGACAATGTCAATCAATGCGTCGTGGATTTCGCGAATCTGGTGGCTAATATGTGTATTTTGCACATTTGTTGTTGACGGCATGTTGGTACTCCTAGTATGTGCATATTACACATATGGAGCAGGACATGACTGTGTTTAAGCATGGAATGTTGACCCCTCTGGCGGGGTAATACTTATCCAATTTTGACCCCCCTTGGATTTCATCCGACCATCCGGCTTTTGCCAGTGGATGGGGTGGGGAGTTGAAGAGAGTGGATACGATTGCCCGTGTCCGACGAG
>NZ_JBFTNK010000013.1:0-137649 GCF_056397445.1 Neorhizobium sp. 05N33
CGCAATAAAGCCCGGCAACGCGATCATGGATGAASGAGAAGTCGATCACCGCATCAATCTTGCGAAGCAGGTGATCCTTCGGCACCAGACCCTCGAGCGTCACCATCTCAAGAGCCGTCTGGCAAGGGGCAGGTTTCTTCAACATGTCCYAATGAATCACAAACCCCCGGACCACGCCAGGGGTTTGTCAGCAGTCTGACCGCACTATTGTGCGGTTAATGTCACCGGCCTGAGCAGATCGGTCGGCGCGCAGTCGAACAGATCCTTGAAGCTGCGATTGAAATAGGAAATATCATTGAAGCCGGCCGAATAGGCGACTTCCGCGATCGTCCTTGGGCTTCTTTGATCTTTGATCTGCGCGATCTTTTCACGCACGAGGCGCAACCGCTTGTCACGGATGACCGTGGTGCAGGTCATGCCAATACCTTGAAAATCCTGCTGCAACGTGCGGATGGATACCCCGATCCGTGTCGCCAGCCACTTGGCGCTGAGATCGCTCTCGGTCAGGTGTCGGTCGATCAGTATGTCGACCATTTCCAGCCGCCGCGAAGCGCTGTCGTTGAGAGCGGACATGGCGTCGCCGTTTGAGACGAAGGCCTGTCGCGTTGCATTGAACATCAGGTGCCGCAGATTGGCAGACGCTGCATCCGATGCCGAATTGGACATGATCTTCGCCACCAGCGCACGCAGCATCATTGCCATCGGGTCAAAGGCCTCGAGTTTGCGGGCGATGTCGAAATCGATCGGGCTTTCGGCATACATGATCTGGCGTGGCAGATGCAGCGACAGATGATTACTGAACTGTCCACCGAAATGAAATGTCGTGGGCCGGGTCGAGTCGACGAGAATGCAATCACCGACATCCAGGACTGCCTGGTGGCCGACGTGCTCGAGACCACAGGACCCTTCCAGTTGCATGATGAGAAAAAGGTGTTCATTGGCGTCTCGGCGAATGTCATCCCAATCCCGATGGACGCGATCGAGATCATTGGAAACATGGGCGAACTCCATCCCGCAGACATCGATACGTCGGGCTGCCCCCGTTACGGCCTTGCCGCTCTCCATTGCTTTCGGATTGAAGTTGCCGCAGATCGATTGGAGATCACTGGTCCATTGATCATAGGGAACGGTAGCCCATGCGTGTTGCATCAGGGCCTGATTGTTCAAGAGCTCCAACTCTGCCTCCCAACAGGGTCAGTCAACGACATGTCCGTCTCGCGCGGCTCTCCCACAAGCGCAAAAAGGCGGCAACACCTGAGACCGGTAGATGAAAGAGTGTCGAAGATCGATCGCCCTGTCAATATATTTCACATGTTAACTAGAAGTCGTCATCCCGACTCTTCTCACCAGCTATGTTTTGCCGCCGCCATTCACTGGGCGGCATACCGGTCCGCGCGCGGAAAAAGCGCGAAAAATAAGCGGCATCCTTCAAGCCCACCTCGTAGGCTATGTCCTCGAGCGATCGGATGGTGAAAAGCAACAGCCGCTTGGCCTCGAGCAGACGGCGCTCGGCAATCATGTCCTTGACGCCCTGGCCGAAAGCCATGTGCCCGGCCTTGGCAAGAAGATGCGGCGTGGTGCCGAGGCTCGAAACGTAGCGCGCAACCGGCCAGTTCTCACGAAAATGCCGGTCGATCAGCCGTCGAAGGTCACCAGCAAGCAGGCGTTGTGGCGATTGTGCCAGCATCGGCGCGTCGGACGCCAGGCGTCCGATCTGGGTCAGCATGGCGGCAACCAATGGTGAAAGGATCGTATCGGCCTGGCCTCTCCCCTCGGCGTACTCCTCCAGGATCAATTGCATGGTCCGCCGAAGTCTCTCCCATAGCGCCTCCGCGCCCTGCCCCGTTACCATCACCGGGCGATCCAGCGGCAGCGTCGTCTGACCGGCGATCGACGGCAGCAGACTGTCTGCGATCGACACGACGACCGCGTCTGAAACAAGCGGATCGACGTTGAAGCCGTGGATGACGCCGCTCGGCACGAAGCTGGCGGCAGGCGCCAAAAAGTCCAAACGTTGATCTTCTATGAAATAGGATCCGCTGCCGTTGGTCCAGAAAGTGACCTGTATCATCCGATCATGTTTATGGGCTCGAACCTGGCCGGAATGGAGATTTGCTCGCGCCATCACTGTTTCGACATGAAGAAACCCGATCTCCAAAGGGCGATCCGGCTCGCCGTAGACAAAGAAATTTGGGACGATGTCGTTCATGCTGGCCGCCGTAAAAAGTACAAGTGATTTCCCCATTCTGTCCATGGTGGAAGGCGAATGCAAGGACTAGCATTTGTCTCATATCAAGGGAGGACGACATGCGATCAGAAAATTTCCGGGCCGATACCAAGCGGCCCTTCACCGGTGAGGAATATCTGGCATCCCTGCGTGACGGGCGGGAGGTGTACATCAATGGTGAGCGTGTCAAGGACGTGACCGCGCATCCCTCGATGCGCAATTCCGCCCGCTCGCTCGCCAGGCTTTACGATGCGCTGCATGCGGAAAAGACCAAGGAAAGGTTGACATCGCCGACCGACACCGGCTCGGGAGGCTACACCCACAAATATTTCCGCGTCGCAAAATCCTGCGCTGATCTTGTCGCCCAGCAGGGCGCGATCGCCGACTGGGCCCGAATGTCCTATGGATGGATGGGCCGGACCGCTGACTACAAGGCGGCATTGATGAATACGCTGGGCGCCAATGCCGACTGGTATGGTCCCTTCAAGGACAATGCGCTCGCCTGGCACAAGCGCGCCCAGGAAGCGGCCCTTTTCATGAACCACGCAATCGTCAACCCGCCGATTGACCGCCACAAGCCGTCCGACGCGGTGAAGGACGTGTTCGTTCATATCACCAAGGAAACCGATGCAGGCATCTATGTCTCGGGCGCCAAGGTGGTCGCGACGTCCTCGGCGCTGACACACTACAATTTCCTGGCGCAAAGCTCGGCGACGGTTACGGAAGACCCGTCGCTATCGGTGATGTTCATCGTCCCGATGAATGCGCCCGGCATCAAGATGTTCTGCCGCGTCTCCTATGAGGAAACGGCAAATCGTGTCGGCACGCCGTTCGACTACCCGCTCTCTTCCCGCTTCGATGAGAACGATGCCATCCTGGTTCTGGACAACGTCTTCATCCCTTGGGAGGACGTGCTGGTTCTGCGCGATGCGCCGAAAATCCTGTCCTTCCATCCCGCTTCCGGCTTCATGCACGGCTACTGCTTCCAGGGCTGCACGCGTTTCGCCGTCAAACTGGATTTCCTGGCAGGCCTGCTCGCCAAGGCTTTGCGGGCGACCGGCGGCGATGCCTTCCGCGGCAATCAGGCCGCGCTTGGTGAGGTCATTGCATTGCGTCACATGTTCTGGAGCTTCTCCAACGCGATGGCCTACAATCCGATCCCGTGGGCAAACGGCTCGGTGCTGCCCAATCTGGAGGCGGCTCTTGCCTATCGCACCTTCATGTCGGAAGCCTATCCCCGCGTCATCGAGACGGTGCGCAAGGTCGTTGCCTCGGGCCTGATCTACCTGCCATCCTCGGCCAAGGATTTCGGCAATCCGGAGATCGACCGTTATCTCGGCCAGTATGTGCGCGGCTCCAACGACATGGGCCATATTGAACGCATCAAGATCATGAAACTGCTCTGGGATGCGACCGGAACCGAGTTCGGCGGACGGCATGCGCTATATGAGCTGAATTATGCCGGTGCGCCGGAAGAAGTCCGACTTCAGGTGCTGAAGGGGGCCGAGCGTGGTGGACGGTTGCGCGAAATGGAGGCCCTGGTTGACACCTGCATGAGCGACTACGACGAAAACGGCTGGACCGGCGATACCTGGCTGCCGCCGATCGGTGCTGCAGACCCGTTCAAGTCTGCCGCTGAATAGGAGGCGACCATGGAGGAGGCCTTTTCCAAAACCGAGTTCCGCAACGCCATGGCGCGCGTCTGCGCGCCGGTCAACGTCATCACCACCAACGGACCCGCCGGTCGCGGCGGGTTCACCGCCACGGCCATGTGCAGCGTGACGGACGAGCCGCCGACGCTTCTCGTCTGCATGAACAACCGTTCAGCCCAGACCGCCCTCTTCGTCGAGAACCGCCGCTTCTGCGTCAATGTGCTGACCGGCGAGCACAAGGACCTTGCCGGATATTTCGCGGGCCAGCAGGCCGACATGGAGGCTCGTTATGCCGCCGCGGAGTGGATCAACCTTCGCTCCGGCAACCACGCGCTTGCCGATGCGATTGTTTCCTTCGACTGCCGGCTGGTCGATGCGCGCCTCGTCGGCACCCACAACATCTTCATCGGCGAGGTCGTTGAAATCCGGACACGCAAGGATGGCCATGCGCTTCTCTATTTCGATCGCAACTACGTGCACGTGCCGACCCAGACGGGAAGCTTCGGTGGCTGAGGCGCGCTCGATGTCAGCCGCCCAGCCTGATATCGAGCGAGACCGGGTCCCGGAATTCCCAGCCCTTGACGACCACAGGCCCGACATCGCGAAGGGCGATGTCGGGCGCATTCTCGATAAGATAACGAAGCGCAACGGTGATCTGCTGGCGGGCAAACCAGCGGCCGGCACAGAAATGATGGCCGAAACCAAAAGCGGCGTGCGAACCTTCGGAGTGGCGGATATCGAAGCGTCCAGGATCGGTGAAGCGGCTCTCGCAATGGGACGCCGATGCAAGCACCGCCGCCACCGCCTGCCCGGCCGGGATCGTAACGCCGCCAAGACCGACGTCGTGCGTCGTCTGCCGCGTCTGGGTGCCGATCGGGGTGACCCAGCGCAGGCCCTCGTCGACGGCGCGCGGTAACAAATTGGCAATGTCCGCCTTCACCGCCGCGAACTGTTCGGCATTCTGCAGAAGCCCGGCCATGATCGAGCCTGCTCCGTGCCCGGGCTCCTGCATACCGCCGAGGAGAAGAACCTTGATGGTCGGCAGCAGGAATTCGAGGGCGCGCGTCTCGCCCTCGGGCATACCATCGTGCAGCATATGAGACAGGGCAGAACCGTCCGGCTCTGCGATAATGCGTGCCATGATCGGCTCTACGACCCTGCTGATCTCGGCGCTGACGGCATCGGCGATTTCCTGGCGTTCGGGATCGCACTCGAAATTGATCGCGCCTTGTGCCAACCCAAAGAACCAGCGGCGCAGGGTTTCGAGGTCCACATCCTGCAGACCGAGCGAGCGAGTGAGGCTGAGAATGGAGATCGGTTCGAAATAGTCCGCCATCAGATTGCCGCCCCGGGCTTCGCGCAGGCGCGATAGACGATCCTGCGCGATGGGAAGCACGAGATCATCCATATAGGTGGCGACCCGTTTCGGGTGATATTTTGGATCGACGCCGCTGCGCAGGTTCTTGTGAACCGGACCGTCGGTCGTGAGGATCGTGGGCTTCCCCCAGGTCCGGTCGAGCGGCGAACTCGCCACTTCGGCCGAGAACAGCTCAGGGCTTCTGGAGACCAGCTCGACATCCTTGAAGCGTGTCACGAACCAGAGGTTTACTGCGCGGGAACATAGGCGATCGGTGCCTCCCTTCGCAGTCGCTCGTAGATGGGATAAGGATCGGCCTCCAGTGCCTCAACTGTGATCTCCTTTGCGAATGTCATGGCGTGCTCTCCTCCCCCGAATGCTTTGCTCCGCACGAAGTCCTAGAGCTGGATCCAGGCCGTCTTCAGATTGTGATATTTGCCCATGGCATGCAGCGACTTGTCGTGTCCGTTGCCTGACTGGCGGATGCCGCCGAGCGGCACGGTGTTGTCGGCGCCGCCATAGGTGTTGACGTGGACGACGCCGGCCTTGACCCCTCGCACCATGCGATGGGCGCGCGACAGATTGCCGGTCCACACGGCTGAAGCGAGGCCATAGGGCGTGGCGTTCGCAATGTTGAGTGCATCCGTCTCGTCATCGAACGGGATAATGGCGAGGATCGGCCCGAAAACTTCCTCTTTGGCCAGCGTCATCTCCGGCGTCACGTCGAAAACGGTCGGCTGCATATAGAAACCGCCGGTTTCCTGAAGAATGCGCCCGCCGCCGGTTCTCAGTCTTGCCCCTTCGGACAGCGCCTGGTCGGCGAAACCGAGGTCCTTCTCGAGTTGGATGTCGCTGGAGATGGCGCCGGATTCCGTCGAGAGCAACAGCGGATCACCAACCTTTATCTTCGCGGCAATCGCTGAAACCCGTTCTGCGAAGGCTTCGTGGATCGACCGCTCGACCAGGAGCCTCGACCCGGCAACGCAAACCTGTCCCGAGTTTCTGAAGATGCCGAACGCCGACACCTTTGCGGCCTGTTCGAGGTCCGGAGCATCTGCGAAGACGATATTGGGGGATTTGCCGCCCAGTTCGAGATAGACCCGTTTCAGGTTGGAGCGCGCCGAATATTCGAGTAACCGGCGTCCGACGCCACCGGAGCCGGTGAAGACGAGAACATCGATATCGCCATGGAGGCCGATCGCTTCGCCGGCGACCGTGCCGCGGCCGGTGACGACATTGAACACTCCCTCCGGCAGGTCGGCTTCAGCGCACAGTGCCGCCAGTTTCAGAAGGCTGAGCGATGCGCCTTCGGCCGGCTTCAGCACGACCGAGTTGCCGGCCGCCAGCGCTGGCGCGATTTTCCAGGCGCCAATCATCATCGGGAAATTCCACGGCACGATAGCGGCGACGACGCCAACGGGCTCGCGGTGAATGAGGCCGAGAACACTTTCGGAGGTGGGCGCAATCTCCCCATAGACCTTATCAAGCGCTTCGGCGTAATAGCGGAAGGTGGCGGCCGCGCTGCCGGGCTCGGCCTTCAGGGCCATGCTGATTTCCGTCCCGTTGTCGCGCACGCCGAGCACCGCCAATTCAAGCGCATCGCGCTCTATCAGCTCGGCGATCCGGAAGAGGATTTTCTTGCGCTCGGCGGGCGCTGCCTTCGACCACGTGCCTTTCTCGAAAGCGGCGCGCGCAGCCTTGACGGCCAGATCGACATCGACTGCGCCGGCATCGCCAATGGTCGTCAATTTCGCTCCGTCGATCGGTGAGATGACATCCATTGTCGCGTCGCTTAACGGTGCACGCCATTCGCCGCCAATGAACAGCGATTGCGGCGAGACGACGCCCGAGCGGAGTTGGTCGATCTTGTCCTGCATCTCAATCTCCTCACGAAAGAAAAATGGCGGACCAGCGTCCGCCATCATGATCCTGATATGTCAGGCTTCCTGTCCGGCGCCGAGCCGGGCAAAACCGGCAGCATCTTCCGACTTCAAACGGGCAGCCGCAATCAAGCCGACAATGGCGGCAATCCCCACCAGGCCCGGCAGAAGCACGGCGAGCACGCCGCTTGCGCCGGCGATCGCGCCGAAATTCACAGTGATATAGTAGACTAGTCCCAGAAGGATGATTCCTGTGATCACCGGCAGGACCTTGGTCACCAGAACATTGCCTTCGAGGCCGGGATTGCGGCTGAAGAAGGCGACGATGGCGAATGCGGTGAACGCCATCAGCAGGATGATTGCAAGCGTGCCGACATTGGTGAGCCACGAGAAGAGGGCAAGCACCGGATCCTGCCTGGTAAAGGCGAAGAGCGCGATGACCAGAGCGGCGATAATCGTCTGGATCACCGAACCGACATGCGGGCTCTGGAAGACGGGGTGGGTCACACCAACAGATTTCGGCAGCAAGCCTTCACGACCGGCGACATACATGTAGCGGGCGACACCGTTGTGAAAGGCGAGAACGCCGGCAAACAAGCTGGTGACGAAGAGGACGTTCATGACCAAGACGACCCAGTTGCCGACATAGCGTTCAGCGAGGCCGAACAAGAACGTCGTCGGATCGGCAAGGCCCTGCAGTTCGGGAACGAGCTTGTCGGCGCCGGCGCCGCTCACCATCAACCAGGAGGTCAGCATGTAAAAAAGGCCGATGATCACCACCGAGATGTAGGTCGCACGCGGTACCGTCTTGTGTGGCTCACGGGCTTCTTCGCTGTAGATGGTAGTGGCTTCGAAGCCGATGAAGGCGGCAAAGCAGAAGAGGATACCGATGGCCGGCGTGCCGCTCACAAACGCGGTGGGTGTGAAGGCGGCGGCCGAGAGGCCGCTGTCGCCGCCCTTGAAGAAGATTGCGGCGTCAATGATCAGCACCACGAGATATTCTAGAATGACGAGAACCGTTAGCACCTTGGCCGAAAGATCGACGCGGCGATAGCCGAAAACGGCGACGATCGCGATGCCGATATAGGTCCAAACCCACCAGGGGAGTGTTAGGCCGAGGCCTGCAAAGAGACCCGAAGTCGCTGCGCCGAACAGGCCGAATACGCCGATCTGCATGGCATTATACGCGAGAATGGCGATCAGCGCCGCGGCACCTCCCATCATGCCGCCCAGGCCCTGGGCCGTATAGGCATAGAATGCGCCGGCGTTGCGGATGTGGCGGGCCATGGCAACATAGCCGATCGAAAAAAGCAGCAGGATCAGCGTGACCAGCAGAAAGGTCAGCGGAATGCCCGCGCCGTTGCCTAGCATCATCGACAGAGGCACACCGCCGGCGACCGCCGTGAGCGGTGCTGCGGCTGAAACCACCAGAAACGTCACGGCGCCTACACCGAGACTGTTTTTGCGCAGCTGGTTTTCACCTGCGCCTGTTGAGAGTTGATTGCCCATTTTGCTTAAGTTCCCCTTGTTTCAACTATCCGATTGCGCTTCGGGAAAACGCGTTCTCCCAAAATCGCCGTCATTCGAACCGGACTGATCTGCCGCGTTTTTCTTTTGCTCCTGGCCGCTCGCAGGTCAGCGCATATGAATGGTTCATATATTGAACCAATGCTTCAAATATAGACTTGCAAAAATGCGCTCCACCTGTCAAGTTATTTCGCGTGTTAAGTAGTTTGGCCAGAATGGAGGATCCGGCATCGACGGCGATGACCCGGACAGGTGCCAGTAACGCTGACCGGCATCGAACGACGACCGAGTAAAAGAGGAAACCACATGAGCACCGTCGGAAAAGCACTGTCCTTGCTGGACAGCCTGTCGCAGCTCAACCAGGAAGCGGGATTGACGGACATCGCCCGTCTCTGCGACCTCGACAAGGCGACAGCCCGCCGCCTGCTTGTCGAGTTGGAAAAGCATGGCTTCGTCGAGCAGGATCTCGAGACGCGCAGGTACCGGATCGGTTCAGCGCCGGTTCGTCTGGCGCGGATTCGCGAGGCCCGCTATCCGTTCCTGCGAGTCGCCATCCCTCTCGTAAGGGAGCTCGCTGAAAAGTCTGAGGAAACTGTTCATCTCGCCGAATTCAGCGGCAGCACACTTTCGACGATCCATGTCGAGGACTCACCGCGCGCTCACCGGGTCATCGTCGAGATCGGCACGCGCCTGCCTTTCCACGCTACGGCATCAGGCCTCGCCTATCTGGCTTTCTCCGATGAGAAATACATCGAGTCGGCCCTGTCGCAACCACTGAAAGCCTTTACCGAGCACACCGTGACTGATCCGGCCGCCGTCCGCAAAATGATAGACGAAACGCTCGCGCGCGGATTTTCGATCAGCAGCCAGGGCCTCGAGGTCGGTGTCGTCAGCACTGGCGCTCCCATTCTTTCGCCGACCGGACAACCGATCGGCTCCGTCACCATCGCGGCGCCGCTGGTGCGTGCGCGCGCGGCCACTCTGGCTAGCTTCGGAGCAGCCGTCGCCGACGCAGCCAAACGCATCTCAGAAAAATACTACGGCCCCGAACGGCCTTCAGGAACAAGAACGCAAACAAAGAGGACCGGTTGAATGCGCCCAGCAGAGTCTTTGCCAGAACAAACACGCCTGCCCAGCATCCTTGTGATTGGAACCGGTGACACCAAATCCGACGAGCTTCAGTTCATGGCGGGCATCATCCGCGACGCTGGCGCAAAACCGGTCATGGTCGACGTCAGTATTCTGTCAGATCCGCCTTACACACCTGATTATTCCAGGCACGACATCGCCAAATCGGCGGGAAGTTCGATTGAAGCGATCATCAACAGCGGCGACGAAAATTCAGCGATGGGGCTGATGTCAGCCGGCGCTACGGCTCTTGTTGGAAGGCTGCATGCGACGGGAAAGGCCGATGGCATCATTGTTCTCGGCGGCTCCATGGGTACGGACCTGGCGCTTGATGTGGCGGCCGCTCTGCCGCTCGGCGTTCCCAAATTCGTGGTCTCGACGATTGCCTATTCGCATCTCGTGCCGCCGGAGCGCATTGCTCCGGACCTGATGATGATACTGTGGGCCGGTGGGCTTTACGGATTGAACGATATCTGCCGCGCCGTGCTTTCCCAGGCCTGCGGCGCCGTCGTTGGGGCCGCCCGCTCCAGCGTGAAGCCCAAGGCAGACCGGCCATTGATCGGAGTGACTTCCCTCGGTTCCACCTGCCTCAAATACATGAAACATCTGAAGCCGGAGCTCGAAAAGCGCGGCTATGAGGTCGCAGTATTCCACTCGACCGGCATGGGCGGACGGGCCTTCGAGGCGATTGCCGCGCAGAAAGGCTTTGCCGCGGTGTTCGACTTCTGCATGCAGGAAGTCGTCAACCACCAGAATGGCACCGTGGTCACCTCCGGTCCTGACCGCATGGAAAATGCGGGCCGCGCAGGCATACCGCAGATCGTCGCGCCCGGCGCGGTCGATATGGTGGACCTGCCCGCATGGCAGCCCCTGCCGGCAGCACTTGCCGACCGACCTTATCACGCACACAACCGGCTGATCGGCTCAGTCACCACCTCGCCGGAAGGACGCCGGGCGACGGCTGCGCTGATCGGAGAAAAACTTGGCGGAGCGAAGGCGCCGGTCGCCCTGATCCTGCCGCTTGCAGGCATACAGGAATGGGACCAGCCAGGCGAACCATTGCATGATCCGGAAGGCCTTTCAGCCTTTATCGACGCGATGCGCCTGGCCCTCCCCCAATCCGTCGACTTGCATGAGGTCGATGGCCACATCAACTCCCCCCAATTCTCCACAAAAGCCCTTGCCGTATTCGATGCGTGGGTTGCACAGGGCATCATCCCGGAAGGCAGGCCATGACAGGTGATCGCGCACTCATCCTCGATTTCGGCGGCGTCGTCACCCGCACGCTGTTCGAAACGCACGACGTCACCGAGCGGGCGCTTGGCCTTGCCGCCGGCACACTCACCTGGCGCGGTCCGTTCGACACAACCACCGATCCACTCTGGGTATCGATGCAGAACCGTGAGATCACCGAACGCGACTACTGGATGACACGGACCGCAGAAGTCGGCCGGCTGGTCGGTGAGGATTGGACCGACATGAAGACCTTCGTCCAGCGGGCGCGCGGCGCCGATGCCGATCTCGTGCTGCGTCCGGAGGCGGCAGACGCCATCACCCGCGCCAAGGCCGCCGGCCTGCGGCTCGCCATCCTTTCGAATGAACTCGATCTTTTCTACGGTGTCGAATTTCGCAAGCGCTTCCCGCTGATTGATCTCTTCGACGTTATCGTCGATGCCACCTACACCAAGATCCTGAAACCGGATCCGCGCGCCTATGAACAGGTGATCGCCGAGGTCGGGCTTCCGCGCGAAGCCTGCGTCTTCGTCGACGATCAGCCGAAGAACATTGAGGGCGCCACCGCCGTCAAACTTCCCAACGTCCATTTCGACGTTACTCGCCCCGCGGACGGCTATGCCCGCGCCCTTTCCATGCTTGGACTTTGAACGAAGAGGACTGCGATATGCGCGAAACCAATTTTTTGACCGAAAACAACGCCCGTCATGTCTGGCACCCGATGGCGCACCCGGCCGACATGTTGGCCAACCCGCCACGCATCATCAGGGCGGCTTCCGGTGTCGAAATCACTGATATCGACGGCAAGACGGTGCTCGATGGCGTCGGGGGGCTCTGGAACGTCAACCTCGGCTATTCCTGCGATCCGATCAAACAGGCCATCCGTGACCAGCTCGAGGAACTCCCTTATTATTCCGCCTTTCGCGGCACCACTAATCCGCCGCTGATCGAACTGTCTTACGAACTGGCTGAGTGGTTCAAGGAAGACGGCCTCAGCCGATCCTTCTTCACCTCGGGCGGCTCGGATTCCGTGGAGACGTGCCTGCGGCTTGCCCGCCAATACCACAAGGTCAACGGCCAGCCGGAGCGCACCAAATTCGTGGCGCTGAAGAAAGGCTATCATGGGACCCATTTCGGCGGCGCCTCCGTCAACGGCAATGCCAACAACCGTCGCAACTACGAGCCGCTGCTCCCGGGCGTTTCGCACCTGGCGGCTCCCTATGGCTACCGCAATCCCTTCGGCACCGACGATCCGGCTGAAATCGCCGCGGCCATCGGTCGTCAGTTCGAAGACGAGATCGCCTTCCAGGGCGCCGATACGATCGCCGCCTTCATCATGGAGCCAGTTCTGGGTGCCGGCGGCATCATGGTGCCGCACGAAACCTTCATGCCGCTGATGCGTACCATCTGCGACAGGAACGGCATTCTTCTGATCGCCGACGAGGTCATCACGGCCTTTGGCCGCACCGGCGCCTGGACGGGATCACGCCTGTGGGGCACCAGGCCCGACCTGATGTCGACCGCCAAGGCGATTACCAACGGCTATTATCCCTTCGGTGCAGTAATGATTTCCGACAAGATCGCGGAAGCCTTCGAGGCAAACAAGAACACCGTCGGCACCATCGGCCATGGCTACACCTATTCCGGCCACCCTGTGGGTGCAGCGGCGGCGCTGGCGACGCTCAAGGAAACCAAGCGCCTCAACGTGGCCGCCAATGCAGGCGCACGCGGCTACGAACTGCTGGCCGGTCTGAACAGACTGAAGGAAAAACACGAACTCATCGGCGACGTGCGCGGCAAAGGGCTGATGTGCGCGCTGGAACTGGTGACGGATCGCGCGGCAAAGACCGGCGCGCCGAAGGATGTGGTCCAGCGCCTGCAAGACGCGGCCTACGACGCCGGCGTGATGGTGCGTACCTCCGGCTCCAACGTCATCATCTCGCCGCCGCTTATCATCACCACGGCCGGTGTAGATCGGATCCTCGCCGCACTCGAGGCAGGCCTGACAGCTGCCGCGGGAGGCAAATGACATGGCCGAAAACGCAGCACTTCTCGCCCGTCGCGAGCGCCTTCTTGGCCGAAACATGTCCACCTTTTATGACGAGCCCGTGCAACTGGTGCGTGGAGAAGGTGTCTGGCTGTGGGACGCGGCCGGCCGGAAATATCTCGATTGCTACAACAATGTGCCGCACGTCGGCCATTGCCACCCGCGCGTGGTGGACGCGATCACCCGGCAAGCGTCGACGCTGAATACCCACACGCGATACCTGCATGAGGGCATCCTCGACTATGTCGAGCGGCTGACATCGACGTTCGACAAGAGCCTCGATACTGCGATCATGACCTGCACCGGCAGCGAAGCCAATGACATCGCGTTGCGCATGGCACAGGCGGTCACGGGAAAGACCGGTGTTATCGCGACCAACCACACCTACCACGGCAATACCGCGGCCGTGTCGCAGCTCTCTACCCGTATGCCCCCCGTCGGCGGCTTCGGCGGTCATGTCCGCCACGTGCCGGCGCCCGACAGCTATCGGCCACTGGGTGGCATGCCCGGCGAAGCCTTTGCCGAGGCTTTCGCCGCTGAAGTGGAAAAAGCGATCGCTTCGCTACAGAGCAGCCCGCACGGCTTTTCGGCGCTCATCATCTGCCCGTTCTTTGCCAATGAGGGATTTCCCGACCTGCCCACGGGCTTTCTCGACAAGGCAATCACTGCCGTGCGCAAGGCGGGAGGGCTTGTCATATCCGACGAGGTGCAGCCGGGTTTCGGGCGCACTGGGGGCCATATGTGGGGCCACCAGCGCGCAGGCTTCGTGCCCGACGTGGTGACGCTCGGCAAGCCGATGGCCAACGGCCATCCGGTCGGCGGCGTCGTCGCCAATGCCGACACGCTGAACGCCTTCCGCAAGGCCTTTCGCTATTTCAATACCTTTGGCGGCAATCCGGTTTCCTGTGCTGCGGCCTTGGCGGTTCTCGATGCGATCGAAGATGAAGGGCTAATGGAAAACGCCCGGACCGTCGGCGCCTATGCGCAAGACGGACTCAAGCGCCTGTCCGAGAAACATGACGTCATCGGCAACGTGCGTGGCAGCGGCCTGTTCTTCGGGGCGGAGCTGGTTCTTGACCGTGAGAGAAAGACCCCGGCGCCGGACATCGCCACGAAGGTCATCAATGACATGCGGGCGCGCGGCGTCCTGATGGGCAAGATCGGGGTGCATCAATGCGCGACCAAGATCCGACCACCCATGCCATTTTCGAAGGGGAATGCCGATTTGATGCTTTCCACGCTCGACGACGTTTTGTCCGGATTGTGACGGTGGCCATGTCGGAACATGAATCCATCCCTTTCATGGAGGCGCTGCGTGCGCGCGCATGCGAAGCCCTTGGCAGCTGGGAGCTGGGAGCCCAGACACCCCAGCTCCTGAAATACCGGGAGAATGCGGTGTTCCGGGTGACGCTCAGGAACGGCGAGCCTGCAGCCCTGCGGCTGCACCGGCCCGGCTATCGCAACGAAATTGCATTGGTTTCGGAACTCTCCTGGATGGCAGCCCTAGGCGAGGCGGGCTTGCGCGTTCCGGCACCTGTTCCCACGCCGGATGGACGCCAAATCGTTGCACTTGCGGGAAATTCTGAGTTCGGTGACCAATACGCAGACATCGTCAGCTGGATGACCGGCAGCCCGCTCGGCCAATCGGGTGTTCTTCTAGCACATTCCGCGGAACGCCTCGCCGTTATTTTCCGCCTGCTGGGCGCAGCGATAGCCCGGATGCACGCAGCCACCGATGCTTGGAGACCACCGGCCGATTTCCGACGCCCGGCATGGGACGGCGATGGTTTGCTTGGAGGGCAGCCGCTTTGGGGCCGATTCTGGGATTGTGCGGGACTGTCCCCGGAGCAGGCAATGCGACTATCGGATCTCAGGCTCTTTCTGCGGGAGAAAACCGATGCACTCTGCCATCTCGATTATGGTCTCATCCATGCCGATCTCGTTAGGGAAAACGTCCTCATAGACGGCGATCATGTCGGATTGATCGACTTTGACGATGGTGGCTACGGCTGGCGGATGTTCGACATCGCCACAGCCTTGTTCAAGAATCGCGGCGAGCCGCACTACGAACTCATCAAGGCCGCGCTGATAGAGGGCTATCGCGGCGTGCGGTCGCTGCCGGACAGCGCCCTTGAAACCTTGTCACTCTTCATGGTTGTGCGCAGCATCACTTATATCGGCTGGATCGGCGAGCGAGTTGGCGCGCCGGATGCGGCGAAGCGGCTTCAGCGCTATGTCGCCGATGCTCTGGCGCTGGCAGATGGCCTCGGCGCCAGCAGATAGGAGCGGAGGCCGTGCTATTTATTCAGCCTCGCCAGTTCGTCGAGCATATCGAGCAAGGTATCGATGCGCTCGCGGCCGAACCGCTGCTCAAGCGCGGTATAAATCATCCGACTGTCGGGACTGACCTCGTTGATGATCTTCAGTCCCGCGGCGGTGATCTGCAACAGTATCCGACGACCGTCTTCAGCATCTTTGCTCTTGGTAATGAAGCCGCGCTCCTCGAGAGACCGGATGATCCGCGTCAGGCTCGGAGCAAGGATAAAGGCCCGTTCCGACATTTCCGATGCATCCAGTGTTCCGGCCTCTGCCAGAATGCGAATAACGCGCCATTGCTGTTCCGTCACATCATGCAGCGCCAGCATGGGCCGGAAGTGCCCCATCACCGCTTCACGCGCCCGAAGCAACGCAATCGGCAGCGAGCGGCGTGTATCGCGGGGCAGCAAGGCATCCTGCATTATGCCGTTATTGTCAGGGGATTGTTTGGTCATACGGGTTCTATGGATCAATTTCTTGAATCGCGCAACGTGGCCGCGAGCCGCAATGCTCTTGACAGAGCCTTCAAAATATTTAACATGTTAAATATAGTGAGAACGCCGTGGCGCGGGAGGAACGATGCCGCATTTCACCATGGAATATTCGGCTAATCTCGACGGAAAAGTGGACTTCGACGCACTGTGCCGTGTCGTCCACGCCGAGATTCTCGGCACGGGTCTGTTCGAGACCGGTGCCGTGCGGGTGCGCGCCATCCGGTGCGAAGCCTATGCGATTGCCGACCTGCTTGATGCAAATGGCTTCATCGATATGTCGTTTCGCATTGGAGAAGGTCGTAGCCAGCAAGACAAGCGAAGGACTGGCGAAGCGATCTTTACCGCCGTCACGGAACACCTCTGCAAGCTGTTCGAGACGCCGCACTTCGCCCTCACCCTCGAAATCCGCGAAATCGACCCGGCGCTGAGCTGGAAGAAAAACGCCATCCACCCGCGCCTGCGCAAGACAGACGGTTAGCGCCGCAGTGATTGACCGCAAGCTGGACACATCGGAGAAAAGCATGTCGACACTGGAAGAAAACATCGCAAAGGCCGAAGCCTATTTGGCTCGCTTTCGCAAAGGCGGCGTCCTGAACCATATCGCTGGCGAAGCAATCTCTGCAGCCGATGGCACCACGTTCGACATCATCTCTCCGGTCGATCTGAAGGTCTTGGCAAAGGTGGCACACGGCAAGGCGGCGGATGTGGACCGGGCGGCGCAAGCCGCAAAAGCTGCCTTTCCTGCCTGGGCCGCGATGTCGGGCGACGCGCGCAAGAAACTTCTCCATAAGATTGCCGACGCGATCGTAGCACGTTCCGAAGAGATCGCGTTCGTCGAATGCATGGATACCGGTCAATCGCTGAAATTCATGGCGAAGGCAGCCCTTCGCGGAGCCGAGAACTTCCGCTTCTTCGCTGACCGCGCCGTGGAAGCCCGTGACGGCAAAACGCTGCGTGCGGATGGGCAAGTCAACTTTACCAGCCGTGCACCGATCGGGCCAGTCGGCGTCATTACGCCATGGAATACACCCTTCATGCTGTCGACCTGGAAGATCGCGCCGGCGCTCGCTGCCGGCTGCACCATCGTCCACAAGCCGGCGGAGTTTTCACCGCTGACGGCACGGCTGTTGGTCGAGATCGCCGAAGAGGCGGGCTTGCCGAAGGGTGTCTGGAATCTCGTCAACGGCCTCGGCGAGGACGCCGGCAAGGCGCTGACCGAGCATCCCGCCATCAGAGCGATCGGCTTCGTCGGCGAAAGCCGCACCGGCTCGATGATCATGAAACAAGGCGCCGACACGCTGAAACGGGTACATTTCGAACTCGGCGGCAAGAATCCCGTCATCGTTTTTGCCGATGCCGATCTTGAACGCGCTGCCGATGCTGCCGTCTTCATGATCTATTCGCTGAATGGCGAGCGCTGTACCTCGTCTTCCCGCTTGCTGGTGGAGGAAAACATCTACGACCGATTCACGGCGATGGTCGCCGAGAAGGCCAAGCGCATCAAGGTCGGCCACCCCCTTGATCCAGAAACTGTGGTCGGTCCGCTGATCCACCCGGTTCATGAAAAGAAGGTGCTGGAATATATCGCGATCGGCAAAGAGGACGGTGCCACGCTTGCCGCTGGCGGTGAGAAATTCGATGGGCCGGGTGGCGGATGTTACGTATCCCCCACCCTCTTCACCGGCGCCAACAACCAAATGCGTATCGCGCAGGAAGAAATCTTCGGACCGGTTCTGACCGCGATCCCCTTCAAGGACGAGGCCGATGCGCTGGCGCTTGCCAACGACGTGCAATACGGCCTCACCGGCTACCTCTGGACCTCGGACGTCACCCGCGCTTTCCGCTTCACCGATGCGCTGGAGGCCGGAATGATCTGGGTGAACTCGGAAAATGTGCGCCACCTGCCGACCCCTTTCGGAGGCGTCAAGAATTCCGGCATCGGCCGTGACGGCGGCGATTGGTCCTTCGATTTCTACATGGAGACCAAGAACGTTGCTTTCGCCACCAAGGCGCATGCGATCCAGAAACTCGGCGGCTGAGTGCACCGGACACCCTATTGAATTTGGAGGAGAACCCCATGCCCCTGCCCACCCCCAATCTTTATCCGCCCTTCAACATCGTGCGCCTCAGCCATGTCGAGCTTGCCGTCACCGACCTTGCGAAATCGCGCGCTTTCTACGTCGACACGCTCGGCTTGCAGGTGACCGACGAGACGGCAGACACGATCTATCTGCGTGCGCTTGAAGAGCGCGGCCATCACTGCATCGTCCTGAAGAAAGACGCCGCCGCCGAAGCACGCGATCTCGGCTTCAAGGTTTTTTCCGACGAGGACCTCGACAAGGCCGAGCATTTCTTCAAGGGCAAGGGCCTGCCAATCGAATGGGTCGAGCGGCCCTACCAGTCGCGTACCTTCCGCACGCGCGATCCGCACGGCATTCCGCTGGAATTCTATTCAAAGATGGACCGCCTGCCGCCGATCCACCAGAAATATGCCCTCTACAGAGGCGTAAAGCCACTCCGCATCGATCACTTCAACTGCTTCTCACCGAATGTCGACGAAAGTGTTGCCTTTTACAATGAGATCGGCTTCCGGGTGACGGAATACACGGCCGACGAGGAAACCGGCAAGCTCTGGGCTGCATGGACGCACCGCAAGGGTGGCGTCCACGACATTGCGTTTACCAATGGTCGCGGCCCGCGGTTGCATCACACCGCGTTCTGGGTTCCAACGCCGCTCAATATCATCGACCTGCTCGATTTGATGGCGACCACCGGTTGGCTGCCCAATGTCGAGCGCGGACCGGGCCGGCACGGCATTTCGAATGCTTTCTTCCTCTATATCCGGGATCCGGATGGCCATCGTATCGAGATCTATTGCTCGGATTATCAGACGGTCGATCCGGATCTCGAGCCGATCAAATGGGATCTCAAGGATCCACAGCGCCAGACGCTTTGGGGAGCTCCCGCGCCGAAATCCTGGTTCGAGGAAGGCAGCACCTTTGCCGGCACCGAGGTGCGCGATTCCGTGCTGAAGGCCCAGCCGATCGTTGCACCCTGAGTTTCCCCAACTGGGCGGGCGCGAAAGCGTCCGCCGTCTTTTTAATGCTTGAGGAGCCAGCCATGAAATTGCAAGATCCTTCCCTGTTCCGCCAAGCCGCTCTTGTCGGTGATAATTGGATCGAGGCCGATCCGAACAACGCCATCGAGGTGAACAACCCGGCGACTGGCGAGATCATCGGTCTCGTGCCGAAGCTGGGTGCCGCCGAGACCAGGACGGCCATCGAGGTCGCTCGCCTGGCGCAGAAGGGTTGGGCTGCCCGCACCGCGAAGGACCGCTGCGCCGTCCTTCGTAAATGGTTCGATCTGATGATCGAGAACAAGGAAGACCTCGGCCGCATCCTGACGCTCGAACAGGGCAAGCCGTTGGCCGAAGCGACTGGCGAGATCGTCTATGGTGCAAGCTTCATCGAATGGTTCGCCGAGGAAGGCCGTCGCATCTATGGCGACTTGATCCCCGGCCACCAGCCCGACAAGCGCATCATGGTGATGAAGCAACCAATCGGCGTCGTCGCGGCAATCACGCCGTGGAACTTCCCCAATGCGATGATCACCCGCAAGGCCGGTCCCGCCTTTGCCGCCGGCTGCGCCATGGTCTTGAAGCCCGCCTCGCAGACGCCGTTTTCGGCGATCGCCATTGCGGTTCTCGCCGAGCGCGCCGGCCTGCCGAAGGGTCTCTTCAGCGTCATCACCGGCTCGGCCGCGGCCATCGGCGGCGAGATGACCTCGAACCCGGTGGTGCGCAAGCTGACCTTTACCGGTTCGACCGAAATCGGCACCGAACTCTACAAGCAGAGCGCCACGACCATCAAAAAACTCGGCCTCGAGCTCGGCGGCAACGCGCCGTTCATCGTTTTCGACGATGCTGATCTCGACGCGGCGGTCGAAGGCGCGCTGATTGCCAAATACCGCAATAACGGCCAGACCTGTGTTTGCGCCAACCGTATCTATGTGCAGGACGGCGTCTATGATGCCTTCGCCGCGAAGCTGGTGGCGGCCGTCGGCAAGCTGAAAACCGGCAACGGCTTTGACGAAGGCGTCATCCTCGGACCGCTGATCGACAAGGCGGCCCTTGCCAAGGTCG
This sequence comes from Neorhizobium sp. 05N33, assembly GCF_056397445.1. NCBI lineage: Bacteria > Pseudomonadati > Pseudomonadota > Alphaproteobacteria > Hyphomicrobiales > Rhizobiaceae > Neorhizobium > Neorhizobium sp. 05N33. The sequence continues at coordinate 20,003 of NZ_JBFTNK010000013.1, forward strand.
AGGAGCATATCGCCGATGCCTTGGGCAAGGGTGCGCGTATCCTGCAGGGTGGCAAGCCACATGCGCTTGGCGGCACCTTCTTCGAAGCGACCATCCTGGGCGATGTCACCAAGGACATGGCGGTGGCGCGCGAAGAAACCTTCGGGCCGCTGGCGCCGCTGTTCCGCTTCAAGGACGAGGCCGACGTCATCGAGCAGGCGAACGATACCGAGTTCGGCCTTGCCTCCTACTTCTACGCCAAGGATCTCGCCCGGGTATTTCGCGTGGCCGAGGCGTTGGAATACGGCATGGTCGGCGTCAACACCGGGCTGATCTCGACAGCCGAAGCGCCGTTTGGCGGCGTCAAACTGTCGGGTCTCGGCCGCGAGGGCTCGAAATACGGCATCGAGGAATTCACCGAAGTCAAATATGTCTGCCTCGGCGGCATCGGCTGAACTGAACAGGAAGAAAAACGATGTCGCACCCGAAGTTTGTCAGCTTTACCCGCAACGGCCACAGTGGATACGGCCTTCTTACGGGAGATGGAATTGTTGACCTTTCCGCCCGCCATGGCACGAAGTGGCCAACGCTGCGCGAGGTGATCGCGGATAGCGCACTGTTGAGGCTCGCGGAGGAAACAGCCGGTGTGCAGCCCGATTTCCCGGTGTCGGACATCCGTTATGAAATCCCTGTTCCGGCCCCGGAGAAAATCATCTGCGTCGGCGTGAACTTCCCCGACCGCAACGAGGAATACAAGGATGGGCAGGCCGCGCCTTCCAATCCTTCCCTGTTCATCCGCTTTCCGCGCTCGCTTACCGGCCACGGCCAGCCGCTGATCCGCCCACCGGAAAGCCCGCAGCTCGATTACGAAGGCGAGATCGTCATCGTCATCGGCAAGGGCGGCCGCCGGATTCCGGAAGCAGAGGCGCTATCCCATATCGCAGCGCTGTCGCTCTGCAATGAGGGCACGATCCGCGACTGGGTCCGCCATGCCAAGTTCAACGTCACCCAGGGCAAGAATTTCGACCGCACCGGCTCGATCGGCCCCTGGCTGATCCCGTTCACGGACGAGGCGCAGATCGCCGACATCAGACTCGAAACCCGCGTCAACGGCGAAGTGCGCCAGAGCGACCGCACCAGCCGGATGATCTTTTCCTTCCGCAAGATCATCAACTACATCTCGACCTTCACTACGCTGGTTCCCGGCGATGTGATCGTCACCGGCACGCCGACCGGCGCCGGTGCCCGCTTCGATCCGCCGATCTGGCTGAAGCCGGGCGATGCCGTCGAGGTCGAGGCCGATGGTATCGGCATCTTGCGCAACACGATCGCAGATGAGGTTTGACTGTGTTGACACCCGATGAAATCCGCCAAGCGGCCGAACAGCTTGACATCGCAGAGAGGACACGCGCACAGACCGGTCTTTTGTCGCTGCAATACCCCGGTATGACGATGGACGACGCCTATGCGGTGCAATCGGCCTGGGTCAAGAAGAAGGTTGCGTCAGGTCGCAGAGTGATCGGCTGGAAGATTGGCCTTACCTCCAAGGCGATGCAGTATGCGCTGAATATCGACATTCCGGATTCCGGCGTCCTCTTCGACGACATGCTGTTCGAGGACGGCGCGACGGTACCTGCGGACCGCTTCATCCAGCCGCGGATCGAGGCAGAGATCGCCTTCATAATGAAGGCTCCGCTGAAGGGGCCCGGCGTCACCGTATTCGATGTGCTGAACGCTACCGACTATATCACCCCAGCGCTGGAAATCCTCGATACGCGCATCCTTAGGGCCGATCCCGGAACAAATAAGGCTCGCACCATCGTCGACACGATTTCCGATAACGCGGCCAATGCCGGCATCGTGCTCGGCGGGCGCATGGCGCGACCCGAGACTGTCGACATGCGCTGGATGGGCGCAATTGTCAGTCGCAACGCCGAAGTCGAGGAAACCGGTCTGGGTGCCGGGGTTCTCAACCAGCCGGCGCGCGGCGTTGCCTGGCTTGCCAATCGGTTGGCTGAATATGGCGACCGCATCGAGGCGGGCCACATCGTCCTTGCCGGCTCTTTCGTTCGCCCGATCGAAGCACGCCACGGCGACACCGTCGTCGCCGATTTCGGACCCTACGGCACCGTTAGCAGCTATTTCGCATAGGAGAGATGCCCATGCCGGCGCCCAAAAACACCTTCAAAGCGGCCTTGATGGAAAAGCGTCCGCAGATCGGACTGTGGCTCGCGCTCGCCAATCCCTATACGGCCGAAATACTGGGTGATGCCGGCTATGATTGGCTGCTGATCGACGGCGAGCATGCCCCGAACGATATCCCTCTGATGACGACGCAATTGCAGGCGCTCAAGGGTTCGCCGAGCCACCCGGTCATCCGGGCACCGATCGGCGAGGCTTGGCTCCTGAAGCAGATCCTCGATATCGGCGCACAGACGGTGCTGGTGCCGATGATCGAGAGCGGCGACCAGGCGAAAGCCATGGTGCGCGCGGTGCGCTACCCGCCGCACGGCGTGCGCGGCGTCGGGGCAGCGCTTGCCCGTGCGTCGGCGTTTAATCGCGTTCCCGACTACCTGCAGACCGCCAATGACGAGGTCTGCCTGTTGCTGCAGATTGAGAGCCGCGCTGGACTGGCCGCACTCGATGACATCGCGGCCACCGACGGCGTAGATGGTGTTTTCATCGGGCCGGCTGATCTTGCCGCCGACATGGGCCATCTCGGTCGGCCCGGCGATGCCGAGGTACAACAGGCGGTGGAAGCGGCGCTGATCCGTATCCGGGCGCTTGGCAAGGCCGCCGGCATCCTGACCGCCGATCAGTCGCTGGCCAAACGCTATCTGGGACTCGGCGCCACCTTCGTCGCTATCGGCAACGATGTCGCCCTCTTGGCAAACGGTGCTTCACGCCAGCTCTCCGATTTTCGAAACGCTGGCGCGACCACCGCCGGAAGTTCGGGCGCGGCAAAGGTCTACTAAAGCGCCTCCCAAATCCTCCAAATTCCCTGCTGCCGCTTTAATGTTTTGGTTTTCCGCATGTCGTGATCGAACCGCTGCACGGTTTGAGGGACATGCTTAAGACGCCGCTACCCTCTGGATAAGCCCCTGAAGCGCGACGAACTGTTCTGCGATCAACTGCCGCGTTGCTCGGTCAGTAAGCTCGCCCTGCGCCGAGATCTTGCTGGCTGCATCTGCGATCATGATCTCGGGCCTGTTCAACACGAATGCATCGAGATAGAGCAGCACCTGTCTCAGGTGGTATTGCGCCCGCGCACCGCCGAGCATGCCGATCGAAGCCGTCTGGATTGCCACCGGCTTGCCCGAAAACGGCGCCGGAGACAGCCGTGATAACCAATCGAGCGCATTCTTCAAAACACCGGGGATCGAGTAATTGTATTCGGGTGTGATGAACACAACGGCATCCGAAGACCGGATGATGTCGGCCCAGTCGAGCACAATGGCAGGACAACCCTCAGAGTGGATATCCGCATTGTAGTGCGGAATACGTTCCATGCCGTCCAGCGGACGGAAGGAGATTCCGGTGGGCGCAAGCGCCGAAAATTCCCGTGCGATTGCCGCATTGAACGATCCTTGGCGAAGACTTCCGCAGATTACCGCGATGCTGATTGTTTTAGTCATTTTCCCTCGCTTTATAGCCTGTTCCGGGGTGAGATTGCCTGTTTCGCGCTCTTGCTTTGATGACAGCGTTCATATAAAGAACATATATGTTCAATTAACGGATATTGTAAAGGAGAGTCATCGCATGGAGGTTCGCGTTGTCAGGCTTGGTCACGTTGGGCTCACGGTCAGGGATATCGATCGCACGATCGATTTTTATTCGACGTATCTCGGGATGCGTCTGACGGAAAAGTTCGAATATCCGGAAGAGAAGATCGGCCACGGCGTTGCCGTTGCCGCGGGAGCTTTCCTGCGGTGTGACGTCACGCATCACGAAATGTCGATCTTCCGGATGCGTCGCAACATTCTCGCCGCCGATGCGCCGGATGCGCCGCGCTTTGGCTTCGGGTTGCACCACATCGCGTTCGAGCTGAACACGCCGGAAGACCTGAAGGGGCTCTTTACGAAAATGCGGGACGGGGGCGTCGAGATCGTCAACAGCCGGAAAGGCGGACCCGGTAACCAGCCGCGCTTCTATGCCCGTGACCCCGATGGGAATCTGCTGGAATTCTACTGGGGTATCGACAAGATCGGTTGGGAGGGCGCATCGCGCGCATACGACCCGATCGAGGAAATCGATCTTCTCAACTTCGATTTCGAAGCCTTTGTCGACCGGCGCGAACGCGATGCAGCCGAGGCGCGCAAGGGCATTCGCTCCGGTCTTAATACCTGACCACTGAACAGAGAGCCTCAACGCTTCGCGCGCTTCGCCAACAGCCGGTCATTGTGCCGTCCGTCTCCAGCCATCTCGATTGGGGTTCTTCACGCTGTTCAAGACGGAAACCAAGGCGCCGCTTTCAGAAGACAGCTGGGATGGTGGCGTCGGCGTGTTGCGCTCCAAGGCCAGGCTGGCGACAGCAACACCTGGTGGGACCTGCAAAGGCTGCTTCTGTCGTCAAGGCGGACGCCTACGGCCCGGGCGTGGGCCGTGTCGCTCCGGCACTCTACGACGCCGGGTGTCGAGATTTTTATGTCGCCCATTTCGCCGAAGCGGTGGCGCTGAAACCCTGCATCGGATCGGATGCCCGTATATTCGTTCTCAACGGTTTGCAGCCAGGCAATGAGATCCGATGTGCCGACGGCGGTTTCATTCCGGTATTGAACTCTCTGGAGCAGGTCGCCAACTGGGCATCGGCAGCGCGCGAGCTGGGCCGGCGTCTGCCGGCCGCCCTGCAGTTCGACACCGGCATGTCGCGGCTCGGCCTTTCTCCTGACGAGGCTCGTCTGCTGTCGACGAACAGGGCGCTTCTCGGCGACATCGATCACCTGTTAGGCCAAGCTGATTCTAACCTATCCCGCAGATGATGATGCTGTGCTCTTCTGGTTCAAGCAGGTTGTCGACAAATACGGCTGGGATTATGTCGACGCATTGGCGAAACAGGAGCCGATTTATGTGCGTGGCACGCAGGCTCCGGCAGACATGGTGGAAAGCGGCGCCGCGACCGCTACCTTCTCCACCGATGGCGGTCTGGTGCCATTCGACGGCACGGTCTCTCGTTTCGTGCTGCCCAAGGAAGATCCCTTTGTTGCATGCCCTCAGCAAGCCGCAATCCTAAAGGGCTCTCAGCACCCCCAAGCAGCAAAGCTTTATCTCGATCATAGGTCAGCGGGGTGCTCAACAGGCGAATAGGGTTTGCGATCAGCTTCACGTCGCCAGTCCGTTCGTTCGGTACCTCGACCACCATTTGGCGATGGCGGATCTGCGGGTTGCCAAGCATTTGCGGAATCGTGTTGATGGGGCTGCAAGGAATGTCGGCGGCTGTAAGACCCTCCACCCAATCCGCGACCCGCGCACCCGCGAATGCCTCATCGAGCCGCGGCAACAGCACGGCGCTGTTCGCCATCCGATCGCGGTTGGTGCGGAAGCGCGGATCGTCCGCGACGTCCGGGATATCCAGCACCTCGCAAAGTCGGTTGAACTGCCGGTCGTTCCCGACGGCAATCATGATGTCCACGTCGGCACGCCCGAAGGCCTGCCACGGACACGTGATCTGCGAAGCGGAGCCGGCGCGCACCGGCGCCTCCCCTGACACAAGATAGTTCATCGCAATATGCGACATGCTGGAGACCTGGGCATCGAGAAGAGCAAGATCGATCTGTTGCCCGCCTCCTCCGCGATCACGGTGGCTGAGAGCGGCAAGAATGGCGATCGTCGCGTAGAGACCGGCCGTGATGTCGGAGACGCTGTAGCCGACGAGGTTCGGCCCCGCTCCTGGCAAACCGTCGGGGACACCGGTGATGCTCATGAGACCGCTCAGGGCCTGAAACAACGGGTCGTAGCCAGGCAGATCCGCATTGGGTCCTGTCTGGCCGAAGCCGGTGATAGAACAATAGACGACGTCGGGATTGACCTGGCGGATATCCTCGTAACCGAGCCCGTAGCGCGCCAACGTGCCGACCTTGAAGTTCTCGATGACGACATCGGCGTTCACTGCAAGTTCCCGGACGATCTTCTGCCCTTCCGGCGCCTTCAGATCGACGGCAACTGATTTTTTTCCACGGTTCGTGGCCAGGAAAGACGAGGTCTCTCCGGTTTCGCGACCCTGCGCGTCCTTGCGGTTGATACCGAGATGGCGAACGTCGTCACCATATACGGGATGCTCGATCTTGATCACCTCGGCACCTAGATCGGCCAGGATCTGACCGGCCAACGGACCGGCGAATACACGGCTGAGGTCGAGCACTGTCAGGTGAGAAAGGCAACCGCTCGCTACAGGTGGAGCGCTGGGCGACGGGGCTTCTGTCGTTGTCATAAGCGTCTTTCGTCTCGTCAGGAGGGCAGATCTAGCACCGACCTTGCCAGCACGTTTCGCAATATTTCGTTGGAACCACCGAAGATTGTCGTCGGGCGTGCCATCAGATAGGTCCCGGCGGCATGCAGTTTGGGATCATTTTCAAGAGGTGCCAGCAGGGCCGAACTCGCGCCGCCGATCGCCATCATTTCCTCAGAGACGCGCTGGTAGAGTTCGCTCTGGAAAATCTTCATGACCGAAACCTCGGGGCCGATCGCTTCGCCCTGGCGTAGCTTCTCGACATAGGTCTCGAACAGCGCCGTCAGATCCGCCACGTCGAGCCGCAGCCTGGTGAACCGGTCCTGGAAGTCCGGATCCCGATCGACCCCGACCTTGCAGGCGAGAAGGTGCAGGCGGCTCAGCGCCTGAGCCGAAAGCCGCGGCGCTCCGATGAAGACCCGTTCATGTCCGAGTAGCGCCTTAGCCATGGTCCAGCCCTGGTTGACCTCTCCCACCAGGTTGGCTGCAGGCACCCGGACATCATCGAAAAACACCTCGCAGAACTCGTCGTGCATCTCGAGGTTCTCGATTGGGCGCACGGTGATACCGGGCAGGTCCATCGGCATGAGGATGAAGCTGATTCCGGCCTGCTTCTTTGCGTTCTTGTCGGTGCGGGCAAGAATGAAGATCCAGTTCGCGTCGTTTCCTAGAGTCGTCCAGGTCTTCTGGCCGTTGATGATCCATTCTTCACCGTCCAGCACCGCTTCGGTGCGCACGGCGGCGAGATCGGAGCCCGCATTCGGCTCGCTATAGCCTTGCGCCCAGATGTGTTTGCCGCTCAGGATCGGCGGAAGAAACCTGGCTTTCTGCTCGTCAGTTCCGAACCGGATCAGCAGCGGCCCGAGCATGACAGGCCCGATATCGTTGATGCGCACCGCACCGAAGCGCTCGTTTTCCTCGATCCAGATCAATTGCTTTGTGGCGGAAAGCCCCATGCCGCCATACTCGACCGGCCATGCGGGAGCGATCCATCCCTTCTGAGCTAAGGCCATGTACCACGGTCGGCTTTGGCTGAAATGCAGACGCCTCTGCGAGAAGCGAGGAATGTCGGGATAATTTGCCTCGATGAAGGCGCGGGCTTCGCTGCGGAAGTCCGCATCGCTCATAGTGCGATAAATTTCGTTTCGGGTATTGCAACTCATTTTCTCTCCCGGCGGCTAAGCAGCCTGGACAAAGGGCTGGGTGGCGGCAAAGCGCTTCCGGTGAAAGTTGGCACTGCCGAACTGGTTGGCCCAAACAATCGCCTTGCGGACATAAAGGCCAATATCGTGTTCGTCCGTAAAGCCGATCGCGCCGTGCATTTGCACACCTTCTCTGGCAACGAGCATGGCGGTGTCCGATGCGCGCGTCTTGACCTGCGACACAAGCGCGGCGCGGCGCGGCGCCGGCACACCGGCGTCAAGAGCCGCCGCAGCCATGGCGATGCTGGCGGCAAGCAATTCCACTTGGATCTTCACGTCCGCGGCTCGGTGCTGCAAGGCCTGGAAGCTGCCGATCGGCTTGCCGAACTGATGACRCACCCTCAGATAATCGAGCGTCATTGACAGCGCCGTCTCGCACAGTCCAAGCAAATAGGCGCCGCTCGCGAGAACGGCTTCGTCGAATGCGGCAGCCGGGTCGTCGAGAGGCAAGATCGCGGCAGGCGCGGCTTCTATCACGAGATCGCCGAAATGACCGCCGTCCTGCGTTCCCTCATTGTCGATGCGAAGACCCTGTGCACCCGCCTCGACCAGGCCGGCCTTATCGGCCGCAGTCACCAGAAACGCGTCCGCACCTCCTGCGCCAGGGACGAAACGCTTTCTACCGGATGCCTTGCCGGCTATGAGCTTGATCGTGGCGGCCCAATCGAGGCCGTCCCAATCTTCCTGCCAGGCGGGAAGAACGATACGTCGGCCGGACAGTACGGCCTCATCGGCCGCTTCGCCCATCAGCCTCACGGCGAGCGCCCCGTGGATCAAGGGTTCCGGAACGAGGCCGCTGCCAAGGACGCGGGCCAGTGCACAATAGGCATCCATTCCCAGTCCGAGGCCGCCGGCCGCCTCAGGCAGGCGCAACATCAGCCAGCCCATTTCAGCCATCTGTTGATAGACGTTGCGATCAAAACCTTTATCTGTGAACCGCAATCCGCGGATACGCCGCAGCCCGCTTCCGGCGGGCACAAAAGCGCGCGCGCTATCACGGATCATTTCTATTTCCAAAGGATCGGACACGGCTCTCCTCCCAACCCTATCAATCTATAAATCAACTTATTGCGTTTTATGGGATCGTCAAGGACCGAGGAGTGAGCCTCGCGGCAATCCAACCGGAGGCAGTTGCCGGCCCCGACAACGAGAATCGCAATAGACTTGAATATATCATAGATATAGTTTTATGCTTTTCAAGGCAAAGATGGACCGCTCGCTCGGCTTCGGGCGGTACGGTCAATCGCGACAGAGGAAAATTCGTAATGACATTCCAGCCTTCAGACCGGCTCAGGATCGAGAAGACCGATAAGGTCGCAACGATCACGCTCGACAATCCGCCCGTGAACGTCGTCACCTTGGCGCTCTATCAGGAGCTTGCCGATCTGTTTCAGGACGCAAGCAACTGGACGGACGTCAACTGCATCATCCTGACCGGGTCCGGCAGCAAGGCTTTCTGTGCCGGGCTGGACCTGAACGAGTTTCTAGCAGCCACGGTCGAGGACGACCCCTACCGCGCCCGCATCATACGCCGATGCTTCGAAACCATCCGCAAATGCGGCTTGCCGACGATCGCTGCGGTCAACGGGCCGGCACTCGGTGCCGGCGCGGTCATTGCTTCCGTATGCGATATCCGCATCGCCTCGCAAAATGCTCGTTTCGGACTGCCGGAAATCAATGTCGGCCGCTGCGGTGCGACAGCGCACATGGGACGCCATCTGCCGCAGAGCGTTCTGCGGCGCATGTTCTTTACGGGGCAGCCGATCAGCGTCGAGGAGGCGGAACGCTGGGGCTTTGTCGACCGCATTGTGCCGTTGGAGCAACTGATGGACGAGGCCAATGCGCTGGCCGCGGTGATTGCCACCAAGTCTCCGCTCGGCCTGCGGCTCGGCAAAGAGGCATTGAACGCCGTGGAGTTCATGGTGGTCGAGGACGGCTATCAGTTGGAGCAGGGTTTCAGCACCAGACTAATGATGACGGAGGACGCCCGGGAGGCAACGAGGGCGGTCGTCGAGAAGCGTGCGCCCGTTTTCAAGGGGCGGTGATCGGGCGATGGAGGATCAGATGAAAGCAGATGCCGAAGCAAACTTTGTCGCTATCGAGATCGAGGATGGGGTGCTTGTCGCAACGATCGACAACCCCCCGGTCAATGCGGGCTCCTGGGGTGTTCGCAAGGGGCTCGCCGACGCCATGGCGCGCGCGGCGGGTGACAGCTCCATCGAGGCGGTGGTGATCATCGGCGGAGGCAAGACGTTCATTTCCGGCTCCGACATCCGCGAATTCGGCAAGCCGCTGCGGGAACCGCTGGTTCCGCAAGTCAATGCAGCCATCGAACAATGCCCGAAGCCGGTGGTAGCCGCCATTCATGGCGTAGCTCTCGGCGGTGGTTATGAGATCGCCCTGGCATGCGATCGCCGTATTGCGAGCCCGGATGCGGTGGTCGGCCTGCCGGAAGTCCGGCTCGGCATCATTCCCGGCGCCGGCGGAACACAGCGCCTGCCCCGGCTCACGGGCATGAGCAGGGCGATTGACCTGATCACCTCCGGGCGTCGGGTCCCGGCACCGGAAGCGGCGGAGCTTGGCATGATCGATGCGATCGCGGATGAGGATCTGCTCAGGCACGCGGTAGCGGCGGCGAAGTCGATGGCCGGAGGAAAGCGCCGTCTGCGGGACATGTCACCCCCCGTCGAGCCGGCGGAACCCTTGGATGAGGCCAAGGCGAAGGCGCTAAAAGGCGCCAAGGGACTCAACTCGATCGCGATCGTGCTGGATGTGCTGGACCGCACTGCGTCGATGGATTTCGATGCGGCGCTTGCCGTCGAGCGTGCGGCCTTCGACAAGCTTCGCTGTGGCGAGCAGGCAACCGCGCTACGCTATCAGTTCTTCGCGGAGCGACAGGCGCTGCAGATCCCCGAGATCGAGGGGATTCAGCCAGCGGCTGTCCGGAATGTCGGCATCCTCGGCGCCGGAACGATGGGATCTGGCATAGCGATCGCATTCCTGGATGCGGGCTATGGCGTGACGCTGATCGACAGGACCGATGAGGCGCTGGCCGCCGGCATTAGCCGCATCCGCGAAAACTACAAGAAGTCGGTGGAGGCCGGGCGTATTGCCGAGGGCAAGGCCGCTGCGACGATTGAGCGGCTGACGACAACGATCGATGTGGATACCCTTTCCGGCTGCGATCTTCTGCTTGAGGCGGTGTTCGAGGATTACGACGTCAAATTGCCGGTGATGCGGCAACTCGGCGAACTGGCCGGACCGGGCGCGGTGATCGCATCGAACACATCCTATCTCGATCTTGACAGGCTCGCCGAAGCAAGTGGCCGCCCGCAGGACGTCGTCGGCCTGCATTTCTTCAGCCCGGCACATATCATGAAACTTCTGGAGGTGGTTCGCGGCAGGGAGACCTCGGCTCGTGCGCTGGCGACCGCGCTTCAGATCGCCAAACGTCTGAAGAAAACCGCTGTCGTCGCCGGCGTCGGGGAAGGGTTCATCGGCAACCGCATCTATGCCGCCTACCGGCGACACTGCGAGTTCATGGTCGAGGACGGCGCCTCGCCCGAACAGGTGGATCGCGCGCTCGAAAGTTTCGGCTTTGCTATGGGACCCTTTGCCGTTTCCGACTTGTCCGGCCTCGACATCGCCTGGAAGACACGCCAGCGGCAGGCCGCAAGCCGCGATCCGCGCGAGCGCTATGTTAGGATTGCCGACCGGCTGTGCGAGGCCGGACGCCTCGGCCGCAAAACCGGCGCCGGTTGGTATGCCTATGGGGCGGTGGGCGGACGCCGGACGCCCGATCCCGAAACGCAGCGCGTCATCGAGGCTTGCCGAACCGAGGCCGGCCGTGCCGGCCACAGCTTCGCGGAACAGGACATCGTCCGCAGGGCGTTGGCAGCCATGGTCAACGAAGCGGCGCTGCTGCTGGAGGAAGGTATTGCCCAGCGTGTCTCGGACGTCGATCTCGCAATGGTGAACGGCTATGGTTTTCCGGCCTATCGCGGCGGTCCGCTGTTCTGGGCGGATCGGCAGCCTCGCGCGCATCTCGAAAGCGCTATGGACGAGCTTGCGGAGGCGGCCGGCCACGGTTTCAGGCGGGGCGACCTTGGTCGCGTGCTTAGCCGATAGCAATAGGAAGGCGCAAGCTCGGCTGAAGCCGGAAGTGACGATAGTGTCCTCGGGGAGGAAAATTACAATGAATGATCAGGAAGCCGCTCCGGCCGGTCCACTGGCAGGCGTCCTCGTCGTCGACCTGACGCGGGTGATGGCCGGCCCCTATGCGACAATGATCCTGAATGATCTCGGAGCTCGCGTGATCAAGGTCGAAGATCCGGACGGAGGCGACGATTCTCGCGGCTTCGGGCCGATCCACGGGCACACGTCCACCTACTTCGCCTCGGTCAACCGCGGCAAACAGTCGATTGCTCTTAACCTGAAATCCGAGGCGGACCGAAAGATTCTGTTCGACCTTCTCGCGGGTGCCGACGTGCTTGTCGAAAACTTCCGCCCCGGCGTCATGGACCGGTTAGGCATGAGTACCCGACTACTGAGCGAGCGGTTCCCGCGCCTGATCTACGCTTCGCTTTCCGGATTCGGTCAGACCGGGCCGTACCGCGACCGTGCGGCCTATGACATCGTCGTCCAGGCGATGGGCGGCATGATGAGCGTCACCGGCTTTCCCGATGGACCGCCGGCCCGCATCGGCACGTCGATTGGCGACATAGGTGCCGGTGTCTTCACCGCGCTCGGCATCTGTGGCGCACTTTTCAGCCGGCAGAACTCTGGAAAAGGTTGCACGATAGACGTCGGCATGCTCGATTGTCAGATCGCCCTGCACGAGAACGCGATTACCCGGCATGTGGCGACCGGCGAGATACCGGGGCCGATGGGCAGCAAGCATCCGCTGATCGCGCCGTTCCAGGCTTTTCAGACCGCAGATGCCTGGATCGTGATCGCCGCCGGCAACGACACGCTTTTTGCCCGCTTCGTCCATGCCATAGGCCGGCCGGATCTGTCCGAAAACCCGCTGTTCAACGGCCGGTTGATGCGGCAACGGCATCATCAGGCCCTCGAAATCGAAGTCGAAATCACGCTTGCCCATAAAACCGCGGCGGACTGGTTGTCGTTGCTGCAGGAGGCGGGCATCCCCTGCGGTCCGATCAACACCGTCGCCGACCTGATAAATGATCCGCAGCTTCGGGCGCGCAACATGTTGTGCAGCACTCGCAATAAAGCCGGCGAGTTGTTCACGGTCGTCGGCAATCCGATGAAGTTCTCGGCATTCGCGGATACGGCCGAACGCCAGCCCGTTCCGGAGCTTGACCAGGACCGTGCGGACATCCTCGCGGAACTATACTCGCGGGAGGCTGACCAGAACGATCAGCCTCCCGCGAGTATGCCGCGAACCTGAGTTACTTCGGGAGCGTGTCAGCCCAGTCCGCGATCGCGTCGGCGGTCTCGACCGGCTTTTCTGCGGGCAATGCATGGCTCGCATTCGGGATGACGGCTACAGTCACTCTATCACCGAACTCATCCTTGGCCTCCAACCGCGAGCTTTCGGGTCGAAAAGGGTCCGCCCCGGCCTGCAGATCAAGCAACGGTGCCTTCCCCGCTGCCCACCAGTCGGCCTGGTTGGTGAGCTTGCGGGCCTCGCGCTGAGACTTCGTCACATCCTGGTGCCAGCCTTCCAGCCACTCAGTGGGGTCGTTGCCTTCGGCAAAGAAAGCCAGACGCAATCCGGCCAGTTTCTGTTCGCGCGAGGATGCCGGATCATTGATCATGGTAATGGCATCGGAGAGTTCCTGCGGCCACTTCTTTGCGCCGCCGGCAACAAGAACAACGCCCCGCGCCATCTCGGGGTAGTCCGACGCAATCGTCTTTGCGATCCATTGCCCATAGGCGTGGCCAGCAACCACAGCGCGGCCACCTTCCGCCTTGATCACCGCAGCGAAGTCGCGTGCGAAATCGTGGAACGTCACATCGTTCATGGGGCCGCGCGAGCCGCCGATGCCGCGGGGTTCGGGAAGCGCTACCCTGTAGCCGCGCTTGGCCAGCCGGTCGGCCAATGGCCCAAACTCTGACGTACCACGGCCGGTCGATGCAATGATCACGACGAGCGGACCGTCGCCACGTACCGAATAGGAAATCGTGGCGTTACCGTTGACGACAGTTTTTTCTTCGGCGGCCAATGCAGCCAGATTGCCGCTGAAGACGAATGAACCCGCCATGCAGGCGGCCAGTGCAAACTTTCCAATATTCATGGTGCTCCTCCCGTTGACACGCCCTCAGGCGTCAATAAAGCAATAACATGCTTTATTGATTTATCCAATGCGGCAAGCGCACTATCAGGATGGTAGGAGCACCGAAAAGATCGCTATTTGATCAGTTTCATGTCAATACGCACCATATCGCCGCGGTAAAGGCCGTTGGCGACCAGCAGCAGAGCCCCGTCCTCGTTGACCGCCAGTCTCTGGACCTTGGCGATCGGCTCGGCCAGCCCGATGTCAAGCAAAGTGGCGGTCTCGAGATCAGCGGAATCGATCGTCAATATTTGTCGGGCGTCGACCACTCTGTACCCGGGCAGTTCCGACACTAGCCGCATGGCGGTGGTCTTCGAAAAGTTCTCTTCCGGGATGAGACCCCGCAGCCGCTCGTCAACGAAAACGTCAGCGACAAGAAAAGGCACGCCACCGCGACTGTGAAGGCGGCGGAGATGGCGATAAGCGGGGACGACTTTACCGACATCGAACCCGGACTGGTCGAGGCTCTGATTGGCCACGTCGGAAAGAATTTTGATGTCAGCGTCTAAGCGGGACATCAAGAGCCCGTTCCAATCCGTCTGCACCTCGCACCATAGATCACGGCGAGGTTTCTGGCGCACGAATGTACCCTTGGCGCGAAACCGTTCGATCAGACCTTCCTTCTCGAGAATATCGAGCGCCTGACGAATGGTCATACCGGCAACGCCACATTCTCTTGCCAGCATCTCGACCGTGGGAATCTGGGATCCGACCGGCCATGTCCCGTTTTCCACCCACTTCCGGAACAGGGATGCAAGCTGTATGTAGCGAGCAACGGAACTTTTGTCTAAGGCGGTTGCGGTCTGAGATCTCGAGGTGGCTTCGGACATGTTATCTTTCCTCATACCGATCAAGGTCGGTGACGTCCGGCGTTTCCGTTCCGGGTGAAGTTCAAGCTCATCATATAGAGTTTTGATTTTTTGTCGAAAAGCCTCTTTCGCCTGAATGCCCCTCAGAATATTTGCGCGATGGACTCCTCAACCACAAGACGTTCCACCGCCTGGACAAGATCGGCGACGTAGCGCTCGGTGACGGCGGCCGAGTGCGGCGTCAAAAGGACATTTGCAAGCGTCATGAACCTCCGATCCGGATTTGGCTCATTTTCGAAAACATCGAGCGCGGCTCCCGCTATCTCCCCCCGTGAGAGCGTTCCGATAAGTGCTTCCTCATCGACAACGGAGCCCCGTGAGATATTCACAAGGTAGCCTCGTGGTCCCAAAGCGGAGAGAACCGGCGAGCCTACCAGATGGCGGGTCTCCGGCCCGCCCGGGCATGTGAGCACCAAGAAATCCGACCATTCGGCAAGCCTCACCACGTCCGGCTGGAATTCCCAGATCCTCGCCGGACGTGGGTGGCGCGCGCTGTACGCGATCTTGCAGCCGAGAGCTTCCAGCCTCGCGGCCACCAGCGAACCGATCCGCCCCAAGCCGACAATCCCGACGCGGCTGCCGGCAAGCCGCGGGGTTGGCGTGAAACGCCTCCCGGACCAGTCTCCGGAACGGACGAAACGATCCGCAGCCATGAGGTTGCGTGCAAGCGCCAGTGTTAGCGCCACCCCCATCTCGGCCGCGTCGGAAATGACAACCTCGGCGGTGTCCCTGAGCTTGATGCCTCGCGCTGCCAAAATATCGAAATCATATCTGTCCCGCCCGGCGCCGCAGCTGATGATCGTTTTCAGTGCCGGCAGGCGGTCGAGATCCGCCTGATCCACGCCGCGCATCGCGCTGGTCACCAGCAGGCGGAGCTGCTGAAGGACCTCTGCGGACTGCTCTTCCAGCCCCGGCATAGGAACAACATTTCCAAGCGTATGCAGCAGGTCCCTTACCGCCGGCTGGACCTGATCATAGACGCCAATGGTCAAGGAGTGGCTCATCTTATCGACTCTTGCGCGCTGCCGCTTACGGCGCTCGGTTTTCGGAGCGTTCGCGCGACATCGCCGTGAGAATTTCCTCACGGCGCGCACGCGCTACCTCGTCGATTTGCTGGTAGAGGCTATTGCCTTGAGAATCGATGCCGACTGTCAGGGGTCCGAGCCTTTTCACCTTGAGCCGGACGATGCGGTAATGGGACACGAGTTCCGGCCATGCGACCCCGAGGACCTCCTCCACCGCATCCGTGAGGATCGGTGCCCCGCCGCCCTGGAAGGACACATAGATCCCTCCGGTTTCAGCGAGCGCCGCAGCACTTTCGGGAGCTAGGCCGCCTTTGCCACCCGTTAGTAACAGCTTATGGGCGCGGATCAGTTGCGGCATCAGCGGATCGAAGCGCGTGCTGGTGGTCGGGTTGAGATAATGCAGATGCCAGCCGCCCTCCTTCTCTTCGAGCGAAGCGCCGAGATGGAAGATGCATCCGTCCTGCAGGACGACAGGTGGCTCGATCCCCTCCCGGGCTTCGCGTTCAAGCCGCTGATAGGTGGGCAGCCCGGCGCTCGAAACGATCTCTCCGGTCAGGTAGACGCGGGCACCGACACGAAGATGGAAAAGGTCCTCAGGCCGGACAGGAAGGGTCAGTTCGTAATCGCGGCTCATTCGACCCACTCCACCAGGCCGCCGGGATGGATGCGCACCCGCGACCGGCGGTTGATCCAGCAGTTGAAGGCGACCGCGACCGGCGTGAACCCGTGGCCGGAACACCATTCGACATGGACGCCGAGCGTGGTCGTGTCGCCGCCTGTTCCCATCGGCCCGTAACCGAGCGCATTAATGGCCCTCGTCAGTCGGCCTTCGAGCGCGGCCACTTCCGGCTCGGGATGCGGCTGGCCGAGCGGTCGCAGCGTCGCCTCCTTGGCCATCTTAGCTGCATAGTCAAAAGTGCCGCCGATACCGACGCCGATCGCGACGGGAGGGCAATGCTGGCCGCCCGCCTTGATCGCCACGTCCAGCACATAGGCCTCGATTTCCTCGATGGACGGAAAGGTGAACAGTTCGAGCGCCRCCCAGCGGCCCGAGCCGAGCGCCTTGGGCGAACAGATGATCTCGACCCAGTCTGCGCCGCTCACCTGGTCGAATGTGACGATCGGCATGCCCTTGCCGGTGAGCGATCGCTCCCGCGTCAGCGGATTGGTGACATGCGGCAGGAAAGGCGGATCGACCGTCGCTACCAGCGCCTCGTAGCCCGCCTTCAACGACGCCTTGAAATCGGCGCGGATCGGGCTCTCGGTCCCCAGCTTGACGAAATAGACCGGGATGCCGTTATCGGAACAGACATAGGTATTACGTTCGGCGGCGAGTTCGGCGCTCCGCAACTGCATTGCCAACGTCTTGCGCGCCACTTCCACCTTTTCTCGCTCCATCGCTCCCCGGATCGTCCGTATCGTGTCGTCTGGCACACGGCGAACGGCACGATCCAGGAGTTCACCGCCGAGCTTCTGGATCAGGGCATCATCCGACATTGCTGGCAGTCCTTTCCAACGGCTCCGTGAGGGGACGCATCAGTTCGAAAATCGGCCCCAGGCCCGCATAATCCATGTAGCCGAGGCGCGACAACGGCCGGATCAGCGAGAGATCCACCCTGCCCTCGCGAACAACAGCATCGTCGACATGGATGCCGACGACCTCTCCAAAGATCACCATCGATCGCACGTCGCCGCCTTCGGCGGTCTTCAGTTCGACGATCTCCGACAGCCGGCATTCGAGCGATACCGGCGACTCCGCCACCCGCGGGGCATGGATGAGATTTTTCGCTGGCTCGGCCGTCAGGCCGATCCGCTCAAACTCGTCCACATCCGGCCCAAAGCTGAAACAGCTGTCGTTCAGTTCCGAAACCAGCGCCTCCGTCGCCATGTTGACGACGAACTCGCCGGTCTCCTCGATATTGCGCTGAGTATCCTTCCGTCCGGCCGAGGAGAACATCACGAAGGGCGGCGCACCGGAGACCGCGTTGAAAAAGGAATACGGCGCGAGATTGGCTATTCCTGCGGCCGAACGACTGGAAATCCAGGCGATCGGCCGGGGGGACACGAGCGCGTTCCAAGGATTGTGGGCAAAACCGAATTGCCGCGGATCGTCGCTGCGGGGGTCATAGAACATGTCAGGTTACCGGCAGAACACGACCGTGACGCGGAGCGAAACTGAGCACGACTTCGCTCCCGGGCTCAAATCGCCGATCGGGATTGCTCTCCACCTGCATTATCTGCCCCCCGACCTCGACCACGTAATGAAGGACGTTTCCTAGGAAGCTCACCGAGCCAACCCGGCCGGTCAGGTTGTTGGTGTTTTCGTTCGCAGCGGTTTCGCGCGCACTCGCAAGCGAGATATTCTCCGGTCTGACCGACACCGACACCGTATCGCCTCCGCTCTGGTCCTTGTCTGCGCAACAGCGGATGTTGACGCCCCCGCCGACTTCCACCGTGACCGCCTCGGCGGCGCCGCCGAGGCTTTTTCCGCGCAGGATATTGGTATGTCCGATAAACCCGGCGACGAACTCGTTGGCGGGTCGGCAATAGATGTCCTGCGGTGTGCCGAACTGCTGGACTTTGCCCTTGTCGATGACTGCTATGACATCGGACATGGCGAGCGCCTCGCTCTGGTCATGCGTCACATAGACGGCCGTGATCCCCAGTTCCGATTGCAGCCGTTTCAACTCAATGCGCATGCCTTCGCGCAAGGTTGCGTCGAGATTGGAGAGCGGCTCGTCGAGCAGCAGCAGCTTTGGCCGGTGAACGATTGCGCGGGCAAGCGCGATGCGCTGCTGCTGGCCGCCGGAAAGCTGTGTGGCCGAGCGGGCGCCGTAGCCGCCGAGGCCGACGACCTCGAGCGCCGCGTTGACGGCCTTGTCGATCTCGGCGCGGCTGTAGCGGTGTGTCTTCGAGACCTTGAGCGGAAAGGCAACGTTTTCGAACACGGTCATATGCGGCCAGATCGCATAGGACTGGAAGACCATGCCGATATCGCGCCTGTGCATCGGCACGGAAATATCAGCCTTTCCGTCGAATATCGGACGACCATCAAGCAGGATACGCCCTTGGTCGGGTTCTTCCAGGCCCGCGATGCAGCGCAAGGTCGTCGTCTTGCCGCAACCCGACGGGCCGAGCATAGTGAAGAATGTGCCCGGCTCGAGGTCGAAGTCCGCATTCCGAATGCCCCCGGCATATTCGTTGCGGCCTGCGGGGTAAACTTTGCTGATGTTTTCGAGCTTCAACATGGGGTTCTCCTCCCGGTCGGGTGCAGCTACGCCTTATCTTTGGCGACGATATAGAAAACGAAAGAAAGGCAGGTCATCACGGCTGCCCATATGAGGCCGAAGGCCGCAAGTTCTCCTCCTTGGCCGTTGACCCAGAGGTCGTACATGCTGACCGCCACGACCTGGCTGTTCGGACCGGCCAGCAGCGCCGCGACCGCAAGCTCCTTGGTCGCGATCAGGAAGATGAACAGCCAGGCGGAGATCAGTGCCGGCGACAGCAGCGGCGCCATGACCTTGCGCAGCATGGTGATCGGTCCGGCACCGGCCACGCCGGCGGCCTCCTCAAGCTCCTGGTGTATCTGGAGAACGCCTGCATAACTGTAGCGAAGCCCGTATGGCAGGTAACGGACGGTATAGGTCAGGGCCAGCGCCCACAGCGTGCCGTAGAGCGGCAATGGCATCGACAGGAAAATCATCATAAATGCGACCCCCATGACGATGCCGGGAAAGATCAACGGCGCCGTCGCCAGCTGATCGAGCAGGACACCGCCGGGCTTGCGTCTGGCGCTCAACCAGCCGACGAAGAAGGTCAGGACCACGGCGACAGTTGCAGCGATCGCGCCGACAAAAACCGTGTTGAGCGCCAGCTCGCGGTAATGTTCCGAAGCGAGTACCGTCTGGAAGTTCTTGAGCGACATGACCGGCAAGGCGGAGATCCGGATCGCTCGCATGAAGGGCTGTAACGCAAGCCATAACAGCGCCAACAAGGGTAGTAGAAGAAGCAGGACGAAATTGAAAATGACTAACGCCTCTGCGACCCAGCGATAGGGTCCCAGATTGAACGGCCGCGGGCGAAAGCTCTTGCCGGTGATTGAGCTGTACTTGCCGGCATTCTTGGCGAGCTTGCCGTAGAAATACAGAAGGATGCCGACCACGATGAGAAGGATGACCGAATAAGCGCTGGCATATCCAAGGTCCGGCGGGATTGTTTCCTTGATCGACTTGTAGACGTCGGTGGTCAGCACGTTGATGCCGCCCGGTATGCCCACCATGGCCGGCACTTCGAAAGCCTCGATGGCACGGATGAATACGAACAGGGCAAGCGCGAGTATGGCCGGCATCGACATCTTGATCGAGACAGTCCAGATCGTCTGGAAGATGTTGGCACCGCTCATCCGGGCAGCCTCTTCCAAATCGGCATTGGCAACGCGGAAGGTCGCCGACAGCAGCAGGAAAACCAGCGGCGACCAGAGAAATCCCTCGATCAGGATCATCCCGGTCATGGAATAGACGTCGAGCAGCACGTCCCGCTGGCCCGTAAGGGTCCGATAAAGATCGTTCAGCGGTCCCGCACGGCCCAGCAGAAACAGCCATGCTCCGACATAGAGGATATAGGGCGTTCCAAGGGAAATGATCGTGGTGAGATAGGCAAGCGGCTTGAAGCGCATATTGGTGCGCTCGACAAGCCAGGCCTGCACTCCACCGAACACCAGCGCCACGACGGTCGAAAATGCAGCAAAGACGACCGAATTATAGACACTGGTGAAGACCCCGGACGCGGTCAGGAACCTTGTGAAATGAACGATCGTAAAGCCGCCGAAGCTCGCATCCGGACTGGTAACGGAGAGCGAACGCGCGATCAGGATGACGACCGGAGGCACGACGAGGATAGCCAGAACGGCCCCGATGACGATACTCAGCCATAAGGTCGGATTGCGGGTCGTGCGCCGGGTCGAGATCGTTTTCGAAGGGGTGGAATGTACGCTTGTCTGGTGGGTCATAGCCATCCATCGGGCTCCGGCATGTAAAACGCCGGTCCGGTTCGCTGAGGAACAGGAGCCGGTGCAATGTACTGGGTGCGTGCGGAAGCTTGCCCGCCGCAGGCTGCGATCACATGAAGGTCTTGTTCACGACATCGATCCACTTCTTCAGATTTTTATCAATGGTATCCGGCGTAATAAAATTGATCTTGAAGGGCTGCGGACCGGTCGGAAGCAGCTCGGGGTGGCTGACCTTGGCATTGGGATTGGCGGGCAGATAGCCGGCATCGGCGACCGCCTGCTGGCCCTCAGCCGATTCCATGAAGTCGATGAACAGTTTGGCGGCATTCGGATGCGGCGCGTCCTTCACCAGTCCGATCACGCTGGCGCTTGCGATCAGGGGCTCCATACGGATCCACTCCACCGGAGCGCCTTTTTCCTGGCTGATGGGAACGTGATGGTTGAAGATCATCAGCGCGATGGGGGATTCCCCCAGAATCGTGCGGTCGAGCACCGTGCGCTGGCTGGAGGTGATGTTGGTTATTTTCTGGGTGGCGAGCTTCTTGAGATATTCCATCCCCTTTTCTTCGCCCATCGTCATCAGCATCGTGCCGACGAAACCCGCGGCGCCGGTCGGCTCGGGCGTGACCGCCCATGCCATCTGGCCTTTCCACTTCGGGTCGAGCAGATCCTCGAAGGTTTTTGGCGCTTCTTCTTTGGAAACCAGATCCGTGTTATAGGCTGCCGTCAGATAGTAGAAGTTCTCGGCATGCCAATAGCCTTCGGGATCCTTGGCCTCTGCCGGAAGGCTGGCGGCGGAATCCGGTATGTAGGGGGCGACCATTCCGGCTGCCTTGATCGAAGAATAACTGCCGGTACCATCGAACACGTCGCCGACACGATTGCCGGCCTGCCCTTCGTTGATCACCTTGAGCGCCACGTCACCACTGTTGCCGCGCGAATACTCGACCTTGATGCCTGGGTACCTGGCCTCGAAGGCGGCGGCGATGGGCCGAACGGCCTGATCAACGATCATCGTTGTATACCAGACGACCTTGCCTTCCTTCTTGGCGGCCTCGATGAGTTGGTTACTCGCGGCATTGGCCACACTGCTCCACAACAGGGCACCGGCAAGACCCGTAAACAGCATTGTTCTTCTGCTGGGCATACTCTTTCCTCCTCAAGCGTGTGCGATGGCTCCTCCAGTCGCACAGTTATAAAAGCTATAAACCATGTTTATGATTTATACAAGCTGAGACACCCTCATGCAGCCTGACCGCTGTGGTCTCCCAGAGGCGGCAGGGTGAACACGCCGGCCTCCGAATGCGGCAGTTCGTCGGTCATGCCGTCCGGCAACGGTACGCGATGCGCGTTCAGCGTCATCGCCACCATCGAATAGTATCCCGCTACCGCCGTCAGTTCTACGACACCGACTTCTCCCCAGCGTGCCTGCACCGCCGCATAAGCCGCGTCGGGAACATCGCCCTCGGCTAACAGCAGCCGCACGTATTCGTAAACTGCCGCGGCATCTGCATGATTGGCGAGATCTGGGCGGCGTCCACAGCGGAGATCTTCGATCACGGTCTCCTCCACCCCCGCCCTTCGCGCCTCGTTCGCATGGATGGCGAACTCAGCCAGACTGCTCCAGTGACGTGCAGTCACGAGAATGGCAATTTCTGTCAGCGCAAACGGGATGCTCGTTTCATAGCGAAGCACCTGTCCCAACCTCTGCCAACGGTCGGCCAGGACCGGATTGTGAAGTGCCGCACGTAAGGGCCCGACAAGCGCGCCACGAGGCCCTGAAACGATATCGTTGAAAACGGCAAGCTGATCCTCGGACATTACGTCCGGGGTCGGAAAGCTTATTCTTCCCATACTCATATCTCCTTCTGAAAAATTCCAAGTTCTGCGAGAACGGCCTCCGTATCCGCACCAAGCAAGGGCGGCGCCTTGTTGAAAACGAGCCCGGACCGTTTGAAGCGCAAAGGGGAGACCACCTGGGCAACTTCGCCGACGAGCGGATGCGGCAGCGAGCGCAGCATCTGGCGATGCTTCACCTGCGGTTCCTCGAAAACCATGGGGACGGTATTGATTGGCCCGCAGGGAATCTTTCTTGCGCCGAGGAGGGCAAGCCAGTCGGCAAGGTCACGGCTGAGCAGGCGCTCGGCGATCAGCGGATGCAGGACATCGAGATTGCGAACACGGTCGACATTCTTTGCATAGCGGGGATCGCGCGCCAGTTCCGGCATGTCGAGTGCATCGGCAAAGCGGGCGAACTGTTCGTCATTGCCGACCGCAAGCACCATGTGACCGTCGCGGACCGCGAACACGTCTTGGGGCTGGATGTTCGGGTGCTTGTTACCGCGCCGTTGCGGAGCCTTGCCTGAAACCAGATAATTCATCGCCTGGTTGGCCAGCATAGCGGTCGCGACATCGAGCATGGCCAGATCGATATAATCGCCCTTGCCGCTGGTGTTGCGCTCCGAGAGCGCTGCCAGCACAGATATCGCGGCATACATCCCAGTCATGATGTCGATAATCGGAATGCCGACCTTCTGTGGGCCGCCGCCCTCCTCGCCGTCGGGCGCGCCGGTGACGCTCATCAGCCCGCCCATGCCCTGGATCATGAAATCGTAAGCGGCATCTTCAGCCATTGGACCATCCTGGCCGAAGCCGGTGATCGAGCAGTAGATCAGCCGAGGATTAATCTCCCGCAGTTGAGCCTCGCCAAGTCCGTAACGATCCAGCGTCCCGACCTTGAAATTCTCGAGCACGATGTCCGAGCGCTTCGCGAGTTCGCGAACAACATTCTGGCCTTCCGGCGAGGCAAGGTCGAGTTCGACGGAACGCTTGCCCCGATTGACCGAAAGATAGTAGCCGGATTCGGCGGTCGGATTGCCATTGGCATCGGCCAGATAAGGCGGGCCCCAGCGACGCGTATCGTCACCCTCACCCTTCCGTTCGACCTTGATGACCTCCGCACCAAGGTCGGCGAGGATCTGTCCCGCCCATGGGCCGGCCATGATACGGCTGAGATCCAGAACGCGGATATTCGAAAGCGGACCTGCCATCGTCAAGCCTTTCCAAACGTGAAAACGGCCTGCTGCGCGGCGACCTCTGGAACGGATGCCGGCCCATCGTCAACAACGGCGGTCGAAGCGAAAGACGGGCACGCCTCCAACATCTCGAACCAGGCGGCCAGCCTTGGGAACGCTTGCTTCCAGCCAGTCCCCGGCCAACGGAACTCAAGCTGGCCAAGCGCGCAGAAGACTGCCACCTGGCCGAGCCCGAGGGTCGTTGCCGAAAGCTCTGCCGCTTCCGTTTCCAGGCGCGCCATCGTGGCGCGCACCTTCGTCTCGAAGGCGTCGCAGATGACCGGGTCGGCCCTGTCTCCACGCACGCGCTCGATGCGCCAGAGCAGCAGGATATCGATCAGCCCGTCACCGAGCGCTTCCCAGCGCAACTGGCGGAGCCGAACCGGCGCATCCTCCGGCACCAGCATCCCTGCCCGTTCCGTCAGATAGGCGCAGATGACCCGACTGTCGAACAGCGCCTCGCCGTTCTCCGTCACCAGGACGGGGATCTTGCCAAGTGGATTGTCCGCAAGGACCGAGGGATTGGGCTCCGCGGCCATCGCCACGGCCGAGCGAACCCGCACGACCTGATCGACCAGGCCAGTCTCGTTCAGAACGATCATCACCTTTCGCACGAAGGGCGAACGGGGTGACCAATGCAACTTCATCATGAAAGGCCCCTAAGAAAACTGCTCATAACGGCGTTGAAGGCGTCCGGCCGTTCGAAGCAGGGCACATGACCTGCGTCCGGAACAGATTCGAAACGGCCGTTCGGGATCATCCCGGACAGGTTGCGCATGGTCTCCGGCAGGTTGCCGTCCCTTTCGCCCGCCACCAGCAGTACCGGACAGGCTATAGACCCGAGACCGGCGCTGACATCGAAGTCGGACAGGGCTTGCGCGCAGGCGATGAAGCCCTCCATCGGGGTGGCGGCGATCATCGCTTCCAGCCGGTCGACGACGGGCGACTGCGGGTTCGCCAGCCAGCGAGCGGCGGTACCCTTGGCAAACGCAGCGATCCCGCCCCTGCGCACTACGGCGATCCGCTCCTGCCATTGCTCGCGACCGCCCGACGCCGTCTTGGCCTGGCCGTCAACCAGCATGAGGCCTGTAAAGCGGGCCGGCGCCTGCGCGACTGCGGCAAGTCCCGTCGGAACCCCGATCGACAGCCCGACATAGGCGGCGCGATCGATGCCAATGCAGTCGAGTAGTTCAACGACATCGCCGCCAAGCACGCGGAAATCAACAGGCCGGGTTGGAATTGCGGAGCCACCGTGGCCACGCTGATCGTAGCGAAGTACGTTAAAACGACCTTCCAAGGCGACGACCTGCGCATCCCAGATCGAAAGATCTGTGGCAAGCGAGTTCGAGAACACAACCCAAGGAGCGGAGCGATCAGCGACCGTCAGGCGGACGGTAAGCTCCTGGCCATCGCTCAATTCCACCTGTTGAAGTGCGGCGCTGTCCCACTTTTTTCTCCCATCGGTAGAATCGTCCGCCATCGTCATTCCTGTAAACTTTTCAATCTTGTCACCGTTCACAATAAGCTAGTCTTATGACTTTTCGAAAGCAAGCTGTTTGTGCAGGACCCTGCCGCACAGGCCTTGCATCCAGGGTCCCGAACAAGAGCGGTGCGAAATCGTACGAGGTCTTTATGAACCAAAGACAGCGAAGTTTTTGTAATACAGCGTCTTTCGTGCGACTCTTCGGTCAGCCCGAGGGAGACAACTATGTCTGAAATGGTGCTGGCAATACTTTCCAATATTCGGACAGTTGAAGCCATGGTCGCCGCGTTCCGGGACGAGGAGCATTGCCGCCATTTGCCGGAAGGCATGGTATGGCGGGATGGCAGGGTCTGCCCCGCCTGTGGTTATAAACGCTCGATCAGCTGGCCGCGATATGGGCAAGCGCCGCGCGCGGCCGGGTCTCTATCAATGCTCCGGCGGTGATTGCCGGTTCCAGTTCACGGTGAGAACGCACTCGCCCCTGCACGCCACGAAACTTCCCTTGCGCGTAAGCGTTGCCATATGTGCATCGACGTCGGCATTCTCCGCCCGGAGCGAGGCATGGATACTCTCGGTCATCTCGAATCCGCTATAACCGGCGGCAGAGGCGCTGCCGCATCGCAGCCTGACATCGTCAACAGCGTACGCCCGGGGTCGACCGAATTGGCCGGTCGGGAAGCATCCCTTTTACCGTTTCGGCAGCCTCGCTAAATATCTTGGCACCGAAGGCCTCGAAAACCGGTCCGTGCTGACGCCGGTGCAACAGGAAGTTTATGACGTTGCACGTGGGAAGCAGCTTCCTTTGTGGAAAGCGGACGGCCCACCACTTTTTTCGCATCCACCACCCGCTAGCGGCATGTCTTGGATGGGGCGCCCCACCTTCGCCGATATCGGGCGTGACGGCGGCGATGGCGAGCAAAAGGCGCTCACGCTCCGGCAATAGTCCTCGTGCGGACATGCCGAGATCGAGAACCTTCGCGTATCCGCCAACCAGATGCTCGCCGCGCCTGGCGATGATCAAAATATGCGCAAAGCCGGCTCAGCCTGGCGCGGCTCTCGTACTGCGTGCGTGGGTTGGGGCTCGCGATCCGCGCCAATGAGATCCCCCGAACACGCATGCCGTTGCAAGGCGTCCGGAGAACCACTGGTCGATCACCTGATCAATCTCAAACAGCCGGCACCAATGATCGAGGCCCGCTCGGCTGTCGATCATCGTGGTTGTTCCTTCTTTTTGGTTTGGGATCAAAACATAGTGTTTTGGTTGGCTGCTTCGGCGGGAACAGGCTGCGAGACGTCCCAATGCTCGGCAATGTGTCCGTCTTTCACACGGAAGATGTCCATGATGGCCAGACCTCCGGTGCCGTCCTCTTTGCCCCCTGCATGAACATGCAGCCAGACGAGATCGCCTTGGGCCGCACTGCGTATGATGCGGCCGCTGGCGTGGGGGGTTGCTGCCAGAAGGCCGGTAGCGAACTTCACAAACCCCGCCTTGCCGG
The DNA here is from genome assembly GCF_056397445.1 of Neorhizobium sp. 05N33. Lineage (NCBI taxonomy): Bacteria > Pseudomonadati > Pseudomonadota > Alphaproteobacteria > Hyphomicrobiales > Rhizobiaceae > Neorhizobium > Neorhizobium sp. 05N33. Next base: position 46,883 of record NZ_JBFTNK010000013.1, read on the forward strand.
TCGCCACCCTCGGGTTGTGCTGAATGTAGTCATCGGCCACGATTTCGCTTGCGCCTGCCACGTCATGCTCATTGAAGACCTGGTTGTAGAAATGGATAACCAACTCGCGGTTCGCTTCCTCAGCCGTGAGATCGCGTGAAGCCGTTTGGGCCAGAGCTGGGGCAGCCGCAGCGAGGGTCACCGCAACGGTTGCAGCGGCAAGCAGTTTGATTGGATCGAACATGAGTTCTCCTTTTGGTTTGACGTCAGTAGCCAACGGTGAAGGGCTGGCGGATGTGCTTTGGGTCTTCGATCTCGTCTGCCATGGCCACGGCGTAGTTCTCTAACGAGTTGCAGGAGCGAACTCGCCGCGCAGGAGCTGGCCCGTCCTTGCTGAGCTGGAATTTGCCGGTGCGTACGATCCACCGAACACGTATGCCATTGCAAAGCGTCCGAAGAAGCACCGGTYGATCACGAAGGTGTCGACTTCTGCTCGCGGAAAATCTGATCGATCTCAAACAGTCGGAACCAATGATCGACTGGCACGGCTCTGACCGCCGGCCAAGCCTCCGCTCAGTTCCCATTCAAGGCTTTCACGACCGATTTGAAGAGATCAACCCGCTTGGGAGGACTGTTGTAGCCGGCAATAACCATAACGGTGCGTGTTTGACGATCGACATAGACACTTTGGCCGCCTACGCCCTGAGCGGCGAAGCCGTCTAGTCCGGGAACCGCCCACCAGAAATAGAAATAGTTCTTTTCCGGAAAGCTGGTACTGGTCGATTCATTCACCCAAGCGGGCGGTACGATCTGCTTGCCGTTGGCCTTGCCGTCGTCAAGCATAATCTGGCCCAACCGCGCAAAGTCGCGTAGCGTTGCTGCAAATCCCGCACCATACCATTCATGCTGGCGTCCGCGTGGCCCTTGCATGATCCAATATCCCGGCGCCTCCATGCCCGCCGGCTGCCAGATCGCCTCGGTCATAAGCTGCGCAATGCTCTTTCCTGTCGCGGCCACTATGACCTTTCCGGCGAGCTCCGTCTCGAGCGTCGAGTAGTTGAACTTCGCCCCTGGATTGGCGACCGGCTTTAGTTCGCGCGCGACATCTTCGTAGTACGACTTTTCTGTGTTGGTGGACGCATCACGAACGCCATCAAGGAAGCTTCCGGGAGAATAGTCTTCCACCCAGGACGTGCCCGTCCGCATTGTTAGAAGGTTACGCAGTGTCACCTTATCGTAGGCGGTTCCTTTGAGATCCGGCAAATATTTGACCACCGGATCGTCGACATGGATCTTCCCCTGTTCCTGCACAATGCCGAACAGCATGGAAGTCCAGGACTTCGACATCGAGAATCCAATGTAGCGGCTGCTCTCACTGCCGCCGTTGCGGTGTACTTCCCGCACGATCTTCCCGTCTCGCATCACAACAATGCCGTTGATGCGCAAATCCTGCAGCGCCGCAAGCAATGTCGTCTCTTTTCCCTCGATTTGGACCGGCGTGTCGTCCGGCAGCTTCAGTGTGGACGATGGCAAGGCCCATTTATTCGGTCCCGGTTCGACGGAACGCGTGTCGAAAAGTTCGTCAAGGTGACGGTAGGTCAGCAAGTTGAACGTGTCGCTGGTCTTGTTACGTCTCGCCTCCACAAGCGCAGGATCGAGCGGCTCCGCCAAGGCCGTAATCGAGCCCGCCGACAGTGCAATTGCCACACCGAGAATTGCGAATCTGGATAGAGAGAACCCGGTTGTCATTTCATTTCCTCCCAGCGATTGTCCAATGCGTTGCAGAAAATTCCAGACATAAAAGTCTATAGATTAGCTTATTAGCACATTACGTTGCACCCGCAGAATTGCAAGTCAAATTTTGCGCGCGATAGGCCCCACGTGCGGCGGCTTGCGGTCAGCAACCCAGGCACAGTATGAACACACCGGCGCGGCATCTTTGTCGTTGCGGAGCAGACAATGACCATCGGAACGACAGCCGAATTGCAGCACATGCCGCTCATCCTTACCCGGCCCACCAATGTCCATCGTCGGGCGATCGAGATTAAGTGATATGCAGCCCCTCAGTCGCGGCGGCCGCCCCCGTTGGGAACCGCCGCGTCCGTTAGCAATCAGTTCTTCAACTGATCAGCCCAGTCGGCGATCGCGTCGGCGACCTCGGCCGGTTTCTCGGCGGGTAACGCGTGGCTTGCCCCCTCGACCACCTTGACGGTTACGCGCTCGCCCAACTCGTCCTTCAGCTCCTGCCGCGACGATGCAGGCCGGAAGGGGTCGGAGCCCCCTTCAAGGTCGAGCATCGGAGCCGTTCCGCCTGCCCACCAGTCTGCCTGGTTCGTCAGCTTCATCGCCGCCCTCTGGCCTTGGGTGACGTCGGCATGCCACCCCTCAAGCCAAGGTGTCGGATCATTGCCTTCCGCGAAGAAAGCGAGTCGCAAGCCTCCTAGGCGTTGTTCACGGGTGGAGGCTGGGTCATTGATCATGACGATTGCATCGCTAAGTTCCTTCGGCCATTTCCTCGCCCCGGCTGCCACCAGCACCACACCGCGCGTCAGATCTGGATGGTCGGATGCGATGGTGCGGGCGATCCAGTTGCCGTACGCATGGCCCGCCACGATTGCCTGTCCACCCTCCTTGCGAATGACGGCTGCATAATCATCGGCGAAGTCATGGAAAGACACCGCCTCCATTGGCCCCTTGCTTGCGCCGATGCCCCGCGGATCCACCCACAGCCCGCGATAGCCACGGGCAGCCAATCGCTCCGCAAGCGCGCCGAACTCTTCAGTCCCCCGGCCCTGCGAGGGAATAAACAGGATAAGCGGCCCGTCTCCTTGCGTGCGATAGCTGATGGTGGCTTTGCCGTTCGTCACGGATTTGATGACCGCCTCCTCCGCATGCGCGGCACTCGCCGCCGAAACGGCCGCAAGGACGAGTGCGATGAGGAGACCTTTTCCCCGGTTCGTCATGTCAGTTCCTCCTTCTTTAGTGGTGAAAGGACATTAAGCTGACCTATTAGCTTTTTCAAGCTAAAGCTGATAGTCTAGCATTTTGACTGATCCGCGCAGCCTGTAGGCCGTGTCGATCCGTTGCAGCGGACTGCAGCAAACTCGTGTGGTGAATTTGTCACCGGCATCGCCAATATTGATGGGTTCAGCACCGGGCTCTCAATGGACTCATGGGTTGGAACATCCAGGTATGCGGAGACACGGAACTCGACGAACTCGATGCCCTTCGGCCTGCCTTGATCCAACGGTCGGTTCAAAGCCGCAGACCGGCAAAGAGGGCATTCACGTCACCCCGCAGGAAGCCGGGACCTTCCGCGTTGGCTACCTCTGCGATCATCCTCTTCAGGTCCTGATCCGCCAGATGCGCCGCCCACCAGACCGGACCGCCGGTCCAGCGCGGAAAGCCGTAGCCATGGATCAGCGCGACATCGATATCCGACGCCCGGCGCGCGACGTCTTCGGCTAGCAGCCGGGCACCTTCGTTCACCATCGCCCCAATGCACCGTGCGCGGATTTCGTCGTCGGTGATGAGGCGGGGACGTATTCCCGCCGACTTTCGCGACGCTTCGAGATAGGCCTCAAGCGCGGTGTCCGCTTTAGCGTGGCCGCTCGCGTAATCATAATAACCTGCTCCCGTCTTGCGAGCGAAGCGGCTCGCCTCGCACAACCGGTCCAGGACGTCGACATATCGCACTGACTGGTCGTACGAAGTTGCCCGCGCCTTGCGCATGCGCCACGCAATGTCGAGCCCAGACAGGTCGGCCACCGCGAAAGGGCCCATCGCCATGCCGAAATCCGTCATGACGAGATCGACTGCCTGCGGCGAAGCCCCGTCCTGGATCAGGAACTCGGCATGACGCCGATAGGCGTTGTAAACGCGGTTCCCGATGAAGCCGTTGGCGTTGCGAGCGATCACGACCTGCTTGCCGAGCCTTTTCGCCAACGCGAGCGCCGTTGCCAGCGTTTGCGCGTCAGATCGAGTGCCTCTGACCACTTCGAGCAGCTTCATGACGTGGGCGGGAGCGAAGAAATGCAGCCCCAGGAAGCGTTCAGGAATGGGAAGAGCCTCGGCCATCTCATCGATGTCGAGATAGGACGTGTTCGTCGCAACGATCGCTTCGGGAGCGATGATAGCGCCGAGATGGCCGAGCAGCTCCCGTTTAACCGCGATATCCTCGAATACGGCTTCGATGACCAAATCCGCGCCAGCAGCATCGGACAGGTTTACCGACGCCGTCAGTGCGGCGGCTTGGCGGGCGGCCGCGGCGTCGTCAATGCGCCTGCGCCTGAGATCGTCGCTGCGCAGTCCCGCGACCCGCCCCACGCCGGTCGTGAGTGCGTCCCCGCTCCGCTCAAGGAGGATCACTTGATAGCCGCTCGAAAGAAGCGCGTGCGCAATCGCGGCGCCCATGGTTCCGCCACCGACGACGCCCACGCAGCCAATCGGCAACGCAACGGCACCGGTGCTTTCCGAGCGGCTCGCATCCCGCTCGGCAAAGAAGACATGGCGAAGCGCGAAGGCTTCAGGCGACATACGGATGTCCTGGAAAGCAGCCCGCTCTTCCGCCAAGGTCTGCCGGAAGGGTTTTTCCGCGGCACACAGGACTAGCTCCGCTGCCTTGACGGCCGCTGGTCTGCGTCGCGCACGGGCGACGATGTTGTCGCGCACCACGCGCGCCTCGCCGCCATCGAAATCCGGTACCGGCATCTCAGCGACGCGGCGTTTGCCGGAACAGCGACGAAGCACCGCCATCGTATCATCGAGCAGGTCGCCTTCGCTGATGGCGTCGATAAATGCCGAATGACAGCGCCTCCTCGGCTTTTACGCGCCGTGCGGAGACAGCAAGCTCCAAGGCGACCGGAACGCCTGTCAGCCGCGGCAAGCGCTGGGTGCCACCAGCGCCGGGAACCAGCCCAAGGCCGACTTCCGGCAACCCAAGGACCGCGTTACGGTCAGCGACGCGAACATCGCAGCCGAGCGCCAATTTAAACCCGCGCCTAGGGCCGCCCCGTGGATGGCGGCCGCAACGGGGATCTCGAGATTTTCGATCGCCTCAATTACAGCCGGGAGCTACGGCTCGGAGAGCGGTTCGCCGAACTCCTTTATGTCCGATCCGGACACAAAGGTTTTACCTGCCCCGATCAGCACCACGCCCTTAAGCGCCGTATCCAACGCGATAGCGGCGATCGCCGCGACCAGCCCCTTGCGCACGGCGTGAGAACCAGCATTCACAGGAGGGTTGTCGATGGTAACAATCGCCAACTCCTCAACTTTTCTCCAACTGATCACGCTAGATAGACCTCTTAGGCCTTTAGGTCTTCGGAGTTGATCGGCAATGTCCGGACACGCTTCCCTGTTGCTAGGAAGATCGCATTGGTGACGGCTGGAAACGCCGCCGAGGTTGCCGCTTCACCTATACCTCCTGGCGGCTCCGCGCTCGGGACGATATACGTTTCAACGTGGGGTGCCTCGTCGATGCGGAGCGGCAGATAATTGTCGAAATTGCTTTGTTCGACGCGGCCATCCTTGAAGGTAATCGCGCCATACAGTGCGGCAGTGAGTCCGTAGAGCGCGCCGCCTTCCATCTGGGCCGCAATCGTGTCGGGATTTACCGTTAGTCCGCAGTCCACAGCTGTGACGATCCGTGTCACCTTGACGGCACCGTTCGGCGCGACAGTTGCTTCAGCAATGATCGCGAGATAGGAGCCGAATGCGAACTGCACAGCGACACCCCTGCCCTGCCTGGCTGATAATGGCCTACCCCATCCGGCCTTTTCTGCAGCCAGCTCCAAGACCTTCAGCGCACGCGGATTTTCCGTCAATAGCCGTTTGCGGTACTCGACGGGATCGATTTTCGCTGCAGCGGCAAGCTCATCCACGAAACTTTCGACCATGAACACGTTATGCGAGGGGCCAACACCGCGCCACCAACTCGTGAGAACACCAGGTGGCTCAACCTGGTTGAATTCAATTTGAATCGCGGGAAGCTTGTACGGTGGATGGGCTGCCCCTTCCACGCCATCGGGATCCACGCCGTTCTTCATTGCGGGTGGGAAGATCCGGGCAAAAATCGACGATCCGGAGACACGATGCGTCTAGGCGACCGGGTTTCCCTGGGCATCAATTCCGCGGCGGCCAAAGCCGCCGCCGACTATATGATTGTTGATTATGATCTTCTCGGGGGCGAGACCGGTGACGGCGGCGGCGGCCTCTTTGGCTGCGGAAAGGTTCTGAGTTCCGACCCAAAGTTCGCACGCATCCTTGGGCACGTGAACCGTGCAGTTCATCGGCTCCATTGCGGCGTGGGAAAGAAAAGGCAATTGATAAACGGCGTCGATCCGCTGCGCGGCACTCGCCAGCGCCGCTATCACATCGCCTTCGCTACGTGCAATGGCGCCGGCTTTGCGGGATTCCTGATCCAGATGCTCGACGATATCGGAGCTGGAAACGTGTGCGTTCGGGCCGTCGTCCCACTCGATCGCCGCCGCCTCAAGCCCTTTGGCAGCTCCGGTGTGATCCGCCACGACCGCTACTGCGCTGTCGGTCTGCACGACCTGATGCACGCCCTTGATCGCCAGCGCAGCCTGCTCATTGACAGACTTCGGCTTGCCACCGAGAACCGGCGAAATGGCGATCGCCGCGATTTTGGTACCGGCAGGGGATGCGTCGATGCCATACTTGAGCGATCCGTCCACTTTGCCTGGTGTGTCCAGACGTTTCGCCGAGGTTCCCAGGAGTTTGAAGTCCTTCGGAGATTTGAGCGTTACGGTTTCCGGTGGAGGTACAGGCAGTGACGCAGCAATATCGACCAACTCACCATAAGCCCGCTTCCGTTTTCCACTCTCATCGATAACGAAGCCATCTTCGGCCCGACACGTTGCGGCGTCTACTTTCCACTCGTTTGCTGCGGCGTGAATGAGCATGATGCGGCCCCTCGCACCGGCGGTGCGCAAGGGTGTCCAGAACGCGCGTATTGAAGTGGAGCCGCCCGTCATTTGACGCCCGAGCATTGGATTAGCATAGAGTGCCTCTTTAAGCGGCGCATGTTCGAACTTTACATCATCAAGTGCGACTTCCAGCTCTTCAGCGAGCAGCATGGCTTGGGCGGTGTAGATTCCTTGACCCATTTCCACTTGCGGCATGACCAGAGTGACAAGCCCTCTCCGGTCGATGCGAACGAATGCGTTGGGAGCGAAGCCCGCGCCTGCCGCAACAGAAAAGTCTGGGCCAAGAGCCAGATTGACGACGAGACCACCGCCAACGACAATGCTTGCCTTCAGGAAGAGGCGGCGGTTCAATTGCGGGCCGTGAGTACAGTTCGACATGACCTGCTTTTCCTTTACGCGCTTGCACGCTTAATGGCGGCCCGAACGCGCTGATAGGTACCGCAGCGACAGACGTTGCCCGACATTGCATTGTTTATCTCGTCGTCGGTGGGTTTTGGCATTTCGTTCAGCAACGCGGCGGCTGACATCAGCGGGGCACTGCGGAACTCAGTTGAGGCCCTTCACGATCTCTGCGGCCGCATCGAGGAGTGGCTTTTGCACGGACAAAAGCAAATGGGCACGTGTACTTGGCACAAGAACGCCAAGGCTTGCTTCGCAACGCCCGCTCCTTTCGAGAAGGGGCGCGGCGATCCCGTGAACGCCCATCTGCAGTTCGTCATGAGAAATGGACCAGCCATCGGCCTTCGTCGTTTCGATCCGCGCCAGGGCCGCAACCAGGTCGTCGGTTTTTTTCAGGATGCGAGTGATCGCCTTTTCGCCCTGGAACGCCAGGATAGACCAGCCGCTGGCTCCTTTGTAGAGCGGGTGGCGCGAACCGGGACTGTGTTCGACGCGGACCAGATGCCGCTGGCCGACCGCCTGGTCGATGACGACGGCCTCCCAATTGTCCAGCCCGTGCAGAACGACAGTCTCGCCTATTTCCGCCGCCAGCCTCTGCATGACGGGTTTGGCGACGCTGCGCAGATCCGTGCCGGTCTGTCGTGCAAGACGGAAGACGGCAGGCCCGACGATATAGCCCTCGTCACTTCGGCGGACATAAGCGCGTTGCGCCAGCGTCACGAGCAGACGATGGGCCACCGTGCGGTTGATGGCGCACATTCGCGCCACGTCGGACGCGCTGACGGGCCCTTGCCCCGCTACCGTTTCGAGAACGGTCAGCATCTGGTCTCCCGTCGATGAGATTTCCGCCAATTTCAACTCCTGTGAAGGTCAAGCCGCACATTCCGCTGCTTAGGTCATACCGGTTTCTGGCCGGAGGTGGCCAAAAGCCTACTACTCCGACACTGATTTTGTAGCAAGCCGATCATTGACGAATATCGCACGATATGATCTAAATACGAACATAAATGTTCATATAACGGAATAGAAAATGAAACTCGTTAGTTACGATGAAAATGACACCCCACGCTTTGGCGCCCTCTGTGGCGATCATGTGATCGACCTTGCCCGCAGCAGTGAACTTTACGCCGCAGGCGACGGGGCGATCGAGCTCATCCCTTCGCGCATCGAGGCGTTCTTCGAGAAGCCGGATGTTTTCTCTGAATCGGCGCGTGCAGTAATTGCTCGTTTCGAAGCGGACCATGTTGCGAACGATACGATCTCGAAGCTGCGTTCGGACGTGAAGTTGCTGCCGCCGATCGCCCGCCCGCCCAAGATCATCTGCATAGCACGAAATTACGCTGAGCACGCCAAGGAAGCCGGCCTCGACATCTCGCCGATTCCGATTATCTTCGCGCGCTTCGCCAACACCTTCGTCGCTGACGGCGGCCCGGTCATCGTGCCGTCCGTCTCCAGCCATCTCGATTGGGAAGGTGAGCTGGCCATCATCATCGGCAAAAATACCAATGGTCGCCGCCTGAAAAAGGAAGAGGCCATGGACTACGTCTTCGGCTACTCCATTTTCAACGACGTGACCGTGCGCGACTATCAGTTCCGGGTTACCCAATACACGGCGGGCAAGAACTTCCGCGCCTCCGGACCTTTCGGCCCGATTATCGTCACGGCCGACGAGATTGCGGATCCGCACAAGCTGGACATCCGCACGACGCTGAACGGCGAAGTGATGCAATTCGCCAACACCGAAACGATGATCTACGACATTCCGACGATCCTCGAGCACATCTCGGACTTCATCGATCTGGAAGCCGGCGACGTGATCCCGACGGGGACACCTGCCGGTGTCGGTTTCAAACGCAAACCACCGATTTTTTTGAAGCATGGAGACCGGATCACTGTTGAAATCCCCGGTATCGGTACATTGTCGAATCCTGTTATCGATGAAGGAACTGCGTAGTGGGACAGGACGTCTTTGAACGGGGCCTCGACATTCGCAAGGCTGTGCTGGGCGCGTCCTATGTCGAGAAATCGCTAAGCGCGGCCGATGACTTCAACCTCGACTTCCAGAATCTCGTCACGGAATATTGCTGGGGCGCCGGCTGGGGGCGCACTGCGCTCAGTCTGCGCGACAAAAGCCTGCTGAACCTGGTCATGCTCGGGACACTCAACCGAAGCACGGAGTTCAAGCTGCACCTGAAAGGCGCGTTGACGAACGGCTGCAGCCGGGATGAAATCAAGGACGCACTGATCCAGCTTGCCATCTATGCCGGCATACCGGCCGGTGTGGAGGCATTTCGTCTCGCACGCGAAGTCTTTGCCGAAATCGAGGCCGCCGGTTGATCGTCTGACGCCGAACACCGGAAGGCAGACGGATTCCAGCAGCTCAACCCAAAGGGAACCACCTATGCAAATGCATAAAGCCAGAGTTCATCCTACGGAAGCCCGGTTGTCCGCGTGGCCCGCCGTGGGCCTGAGGTCGCACTGATGGCGCTTGCAACGGCGAACCAGATCGTCCGCTTTAGCGGGGTCTCCAAAAACTATGGAATCTACAAGGCCATCGACGGGATCGATCTCGATATTGTTCCGGGGGAGTTCATCACGTTTCTTGGCCCGTCGGGATCGGGCAAGACCACGACGCTGATGATGCTGGCGGGGTTCGAAACGCCGAGCGAAGGCACAATCGAGATGGATGGCCGCCGTATCGAGGGGTTGCCGGCTCATAAGCGCAACATTGGCGTCGTCTTCCAGAATTATGCGCTCTTCCCTCACATGTCGGTGCGTGAAAACCTGGCATTTCCGCTCAGTGTACGCCGGGTAGACGCCACAGAAATTCGAAGCAGGGTGGACGCCGCGCTGGCCATGGTGCATCTGGAGGGGTTGGGCGACCGAAAGCCGGTGCAGCTTTCCGGTGGACAGCAACAGCGCGTGGCACTTGCCCGCGCCATCATCTTCAAGCCGCGCCTGATCGTTCTTGACGAACCGCTCGGCGCGCTCGACAAAAATCTACGCGAGCACTTGCAGGCGGAACTAAAGACGCTCCACCGCGACCTCGGCACGACCATGGTTTTCGTCACCCACGATCAATCCGAGGCCCTGACGCTCTCCGATCGTGTCGCCGTATTCAACAAGGGGCGGATCGAGCAGATCGACACACCGCAAGCTCTCTATGAACGGCCTGCGACACCGTTCGTCGCCTCCTTCATCGGCGAAAACAACATGCTGTCGGGCCGCATTGAAGCCAAGGACGGCGATGAGTTTGCTATCCGCTTTTCAGGCGGAGGCCTGTTGCGGGCTCGCTCCCAGACTTCGTGCAGGTCCGGCGACGAAATCATCATCAGCGTCCGACCAGAAAACATTCGCCGTGCCTCAGCGGATGCCGGCCAGCACCTCTCCGCCGCCGTCATAGACATCGTCTATCTTGGCGACCAGAGGCGCATTCTTGTCGAGGCCGACGGCATCGGCCGGCTGGTCTTCAAGACGAGTGCTAGCGACGAAAAACCGATCGCGCAAGGAGAGCGGATCGACATCGAACTCTCGGCCGACGCCTGCCGGGTCCTGCCGAAGCAATAGGCATGGCGACAACCGGTACCGGTGCCGTGCGATCTCAAGTGTGAAAATGAACCAGAAAACAAGGGGAATGCCGCCGTGAAAAAATATTTCATCTGGCCTCACTGGTGGCCGCACTTGCCATACCTGGGATGGTGGTCGCGCGTGACCTGGGCGGCGCAGTAGATGTGGGCCCCTAGTACATCCAGAGCCCGGGGCTTCCATGCGCCAAAGATCCTCCTTATCCGGAGCTGTCTTGCGGCCATTCCCTTGCAACAAAAGCAGCCGATGCCATGAGCGAGACGACGACGACTGGGATTTCCATCAAGGCTGCAGGCCTCCTTCTCGTCCTGCCGCTTGTTCTGTTTTTGCTGGCAGTGTTTTTCGTGCCGCTGGCCGGGATGTTACGGCTGTCGGTGGAGGACAGAGACCTGTCCAGCGTCATGCCTTTGACAGCGGAGGCGATAAAGCAATGGGACGGAAACGGCCTTCCGGCACCGGCTGCCTACGATGCGGTTGCATTGGATTTGATGGTCGCCAAGAAGACACGCACCGCAGGGGTCGTCGCAAGGCGGCTCAACTACGATACTCCCTCGCTACGGACCGTTATCACAGCGACAGCGCGTGGCCTGCCGGAAACAGCCGGCACGGGAGCCGACTGGGCGACCGAACTTCACGTCATCGACCCGGCTTGGGGCAGGCCCGAGATTTGGCAGGCAATTGCCCGGGCACGGGGACCCTGGAGTGATTTCTACCTGCTCTCTGCCTTCGACTTGCGCCGTGACCCCGCTGGTCGAATCCACGCGGCGCGCGATGAAGGCCGCCTCTATGTCGATGTCTTGGTTCGCACTTTTACCATTGCCTTGACCGTCACGGTCATCTGCATCGTCCTTGCCCTCCCTGCCGCACTTCTATTGATGTCGACCGGTGCCGGCGTGTCCAGTTTGCTGATGATCGTCCTGCTGCTGCCCCTGTGGACCTCCGTTCTGGTGCGCTCTGCCGCCTGGATGGTGATTCTGCAGAAAAATGGGCTCATCAACACGCTGCTCATCAACATCGGCCTGATCGGACAGCCGCTGGAGCTGATCTACAATCGGACGGGTGTGTTGATCGCGCTCACCCATATTCTCCTGCCCTATGCCGTCCTGCCGATCCTCGGCGCGATGCGCAACGTTCCCAAAAATCAGACGCTGGCGGCGAACTCGCTTGGCGCCGGCCCAATCAGAACCTTCTTCTCCGTCTACTTGCCTCAAATTCTCCCGGGCATTTCCGCCGGTGGACTTCTCGTCTTCATTCTTTCGCTCGGCTACTATATCACCCCCTTGCTTCTCGGCGGTGCGGGCGATCAGTTGCTGCCCTACTACATCGCGTTCAACACCACCCAGACCGTCAACTGGGGCCTGGCTGCCGCGCTCGGCTCGGTGCTGCTGGCAGCGACTTTCCTGCTCTATGCGGCCTATATCCGGCTGGTCGGCGTCCAGCGCATCGGATTGGGATAGGAACCCGTCATGACCGACAGCACATATTGGTGGAAACTGGCGGGCAAGGCATTTGGCTTCATCGTCTTGCTTTTCCTGATCGCACCGATCATCGCGATCATCCCGCTTTCCTTCAACACGTCGAGCATTCTCGCCTATCCGTTGGAAGGCTTCTCGCTCAAATGGTACGCCAAGTTCTTCGGCGACCCGCGTTGGTGGATCGCCATCAAAAACAGCCTGATCGTCGGGATCGCTACCGTCTGCATCGCCACGCCGCTCGGCACGCTGGCAGCGCTCGGGCTGTCCGTCTCCAGCTTTCGCGGCAAATCTTTCCTCATCGCGAGCATCATGTCACCGATGGTCGTTCCGACCGTGATTACCGCCGTCGGCATCTATTTCCTCTTCGCGCGGCTTGGCCTCGCCAACAGCCTGAGTGGACTGGTGCTCGCCCATACAGCCCTTGCCGTGCCTTTTGTCGTGATCACCGTCAGCGCCGCGCTGAGCCAGCTTGACCGGGTCTTGTTGCGGGCATCCGCCAGCCTTGGCGCCGACGGGTTGACGACATTCCGGCGCGTGACCATGCCATTGATCATGCCCGGTATCGTTTCGGGCGCAATCTTCGCCTTCACCACATCCTTTGACGAGGTGGTGGTGGCGATCCTGCTCACCGGCCCTGAACAGCGCACTCTGCCACGCGCGCTGCTAAGCGGCACGCGCGAGAACCTCGACCCGACGGTCATGGCCGTGGCAACGCTGCTGATTACACTTTCGGTCATCCTGCTTCTGGTTTTCACTGCCCTTCAGCAGCGTGGCAACAGGCTGGTCGACAAAGACGAATAGGTTCTCTGGCCACAGATCTTTTGTTAGCGGCATAAGGGGTGCTGGCGGAAAACTGTCAACCTTCCAGTGCCATGGACGCTGCGGCGTCTCGCAACCTGCCTTCCAGCCCGCCGTTTCTAAAGAAGTTCGGGCGAAGGCGACGGAGAGGAGGTCGACAAATTGTCGCGGGCTCGTAACGGCATCGATCACGGTATGATCGCGATAGGCGAACACGAGGACCAGAGAACCGACCTTCAATGTCGGTCAGGTGCGATGGACCGTAGCCGTTGACCAGGTAAGGTCCATTGAGGCGCCCTCACCGTTGGGTTCCGCCTCGGGTTGGAAGAAATCGGCGTTGCCGCCGATGAAGAACAGGCCGTAGCGGTCACGTCGCCGAAACGCGAGCATCGAGCCCAGCACGATCGTGCAATCGCCGCCGAGTACTCCCCGGAAACTGGCCGGAAATCGGATGAGAGTAGCATTGCTGAGAAGCGCGCGTCACAATCCACTGGCTCTTTTTCGCTCCGCGGCCAGCATCATCTCGATGAATCGTTGCACCTTTGCCGGCCGGAAGCGTGCTGCCGGGAATACCGCATGGATCCCACCGGGCGGCAGTGTCCATTCAGGCACCAACCGCACCAGCCGTCCGGTGGCAATGTCATCTCCCAGCATGTAGTCCGGAAACACGGATACGCCGGCGCCGGCAAGAACGCAGGCGTAGGCGGTAGGGGTCTTGTCGGTCCGAATTGCGGACCGCGCTTCAATGATCTCGGTCTCATAACCAGTGCGCGAAAACATCCAGCGGAGAGGATGACGTAGAACCGCATTCTCGATCCAAGGCAGGAGCCCCACGTCAACTGGCGTCGAGCATTGAGGGAAGGTCAACGCGAGCGCGGGCGCGGCGACGAGATATTGTTCGAAAGTCCCGAGACGCCGTGCCTGGTTGCTGGTATCCGTCAACCAGCCGACCCGGATGGCAAGGTCGAACTGGCCGCTCACGAGATCGATGATATCGTCGTCGAACACAATGTCGACGCACATCTGCGGAAACTGCTTGAGATAGGCGGCGATCACCGGCGCTACCATGGTTGAACCGTAGTCAAGCGGCGCCGTCAGCGTCAGGGTTCCTGAAGGCTCGTTGGTGAGATGCGACATCTCTCCATAAGCTGCCTCCGCCTCCCGGAGAATGAGGGCGCAACGATCATAAAAGCGCCGCCCTTCTTCTGTGGTGTGCAGCCGGCGCGTCGTCCGCGCCAGGAGCGTCACCCCTAGCTCCTGTTCTAGTTTTCCGACCTGATGGCTAATGACGGCCTTGGCCACGCCAAGCCGCTCGGCGGCGGCGGTAAAGGAGCCACTTTCGACGACAGACGTAAAAAAAACCAACCGATTGAGGTTGAGAAGATCGCTCATTCATTTGTCTTATCAGATCAGACAGTCTGTACGATTGGCCGACATTTATCTCCTTTGCAAGCCCTGACAATGTGTATCCGTTCCAATCAAGGAGTGCCGGATGGCGCAGACCGGTTCTATCATCTATCTCTTCGATCCATTGTGCGGCTGGTGCTACGGCGCGGCTCCCGTGCTCGAACGTCTTCGTATTGACGGCTTCCGTGTCGAAGCCTTGGCGACCGGTCTGTTTTCGGGATACGGTGCACGACCGATGGATGCGGCTTTCGCTGCCTATGCCTGGACCAATGATCAACGGATCCACCGACTCAGCGGCCAACCGTTTTCGGCGGAGTATCGTGCAAATGTGCTGAACCGGCCAAATTCGCTGCTCGACTCAAGTGCCGCCACACTGGCCATCACCGCGGCTGGACTGGACGATGCGAATTTGCGTTTCGACGCGCTGAAGATCATCCAGCATGCCCGCTATGTGGATGGGCTCGACGTCACGAGCCCCGCCGTTCTCATCGAACTCCTCGATCAGGCAGACATGACATCGACGGCGGACCTACTGCGGGAGCCCTCCGAGGCTGTCTTCGAGGCCAACCGGGCGCTTGTCGGCAAGGCGCAGCACCTGTTCCGGCAGGCGCGTGCGGACGGCGTTCCCGTGCTGGTTGTCGAATCCGGAGCCGGGCCGCATCTCCTGAATTCGAGCGCGCTCTTCGGCAGTTACGGCAACCTGATGCCTCATCTCGAAGCAGCTTGAAATTTCTCCCAACCGAGGAAAATCCATGATCACAAGACGCGCCACCCTCAAGCTCTCCATCGCAGCCGCAACGTTCGCCTCTGCCCGGTTCGCCCGCGCCGCGGCGAGGCCGATCGAATGGACTTCTTTCCAGGCAGATGAGGCAGGCTTTCGCCGCGCACCCGTGCTGCTGACCGGCGCCAAGGAAGCCATCCTCATAGACGGCGGCTTTACGCTCTTGGATGGTCGCATACTCGCCGACGCCATCCGCAAGACCGGCAAGACCCTGACTACCATTTATGTAACCTGCAACGACCCGGACTATTATTTCGGCCTCCGTCCCGTCGTCGAGGCTTTCCCGGACGCAAAAGTCATCGCCAAGCCGGCGACCGTCGACGCGATCAAGGGCAATGTCGAGGGTAAGCTCGCAGTCTGGGGTCCGCAGTTGAAGGAGAACGGCCCGCAGGCGCTTGCCCATGTCGTCATCCCCACGGCCTCGGATGCAAGCTCGGTCGATCTCGAGGGCAACAGCATCGACATTATCGATGTACCTGACATGCATGACCGCCACTATCTCTGGGTGCCCGCACTCGAGGCCGTTTTCGGCGGCGTGCTTGTCTACTCAGGCATCCATGTCTGGGTTGCCGACGAGGCGACGCCGGAAAAGCGTGCCGCCTGGATCAAAGCGCTGGACGCCATTGCCGCACGTAACCCGAAAATCGTGCTTCCGGGCCATCAGGCCGAAGGCGCTCCTCAAGGGCTAGCGGCCGTCGAGTTCACCCGCGACTACCTCCGCGTATTTGATGAGGAAGCGGCCAAGGCCAAGGACAGCGCAGCGCTGATCGTCGCGATAACCAAGCGCTATCCGGACCTCAAGGATGCCGGCTCGTTGGAACTCGGCGCCAAGGTCGCAAAAGGCGAGATGAAATGGGGCTGAACGGTTCCACCAAAGTTAAACAAGAAAGGAATATTCGATGGCAATCATCGCTCTCATCGGCGCCTCCGGCAATGCCGGCTCGCGCATTCTAAAGGAACTCTCCGACCGCGGTCATACGGTGACGGCCATCGCCCGCAATCCCGAGAAAATCCCCGCACTTCCGGGCGTTACCGCGGTCAAGGGTGACGTTTTCGACAAGGCTTGCCTGGCAGAACTCATCAGCGGGCATGACGCCGTTATCAGCGCGGTCCATTTCACGGCAAGCGACCCTGAGATCTTGATCGACGCGGTGAGGAGTTCCGGCGTTAAACGCTACGTCGTCGTCGGCGGAGCCGGCAGCCTCGAAATCGCGCCGGGCATCCGGCTGGTCACGACGCCGAACTTTCCCGCCGCCTACAAGGCTGAAGCGTCGAAGGGCGCCGACTTCCTCGATCTCTTGAAGACGGTCGATGACCTCGATTGGACGTTTTTGTCGCCGTCCGCCATGTTCGTTCCCGGCGAGCGGACCGGCAAATTCCGCCTCGGCCGCGACCAACTCATCAACAATGAAAACGGTAGCAGCATTTCTTTCGAAGACTACGCGATCGCCCTCGTGGACGAAATCGAACGCCCCCAGCATGTGAAACAGCGCTTCACAGTCGGCTACTGACAGAGTGGTGTCGAGCAGGCGTGTCGCGTCGTCGTATCACTGACCAAACGAGATACATTCCGAGGCCGATCACCAATCTTGAAATATGAAGGCGTCCGCCAGGGAGCAAATGATGCTGATAATCATGGATCACTTGCTCCCTTATTGGCTGACGACCAAGACGATGCCTTCTTGCGAATGCCGCGACGAACACGGACCGCGTGCATAGCCTACATTGCGGCCTTGGAGCCGCTTGCAGAGCAGTGCCAAAAGATTCGACTGTGAGAAAACAGATGACTGACAAGACCTTTCCCGCCCTCGGCCATGTCTACAAAGCTGACTACGGCGACCTCGTTTTTCGCGTCGCCTTCGCCTCCGAGGGCAATTCACTTCGCTGGGCGCCGTTCGCCGCCACGGATTTCAACGCCGAAGCGAAGAGTGAAACCTACCGCGCCACGTTTATTCGCACTGGCGTGTTCATGGTGACGTGGAAAGAGGCCGACGGCATCACCGTAACTCATGTCGAAGACTTCGAGAATTCGGTCGTGCATGCCGCAATCACATTGGCCGATCGCAAGTTCTTGACTCTGAAAGGACATTGGACCCGATTGGCCGAATAAACTGAAATAAGAAGACGCTGCTCGGCCACTTCCATCCAATGCGGGATTCGCCTGGTAGCTACCTGGGCAACGAGGCTATCGACGCCCGGGATGCGGCGGCCAAGCACTGACTCGCGGGACCGCGATTTGGTCTCGATCGAGCTGGGCCGACTAGCGGTCTGGGCGCGAAATGGAACTCCAGGCCCTTGCGCCCGCGCCTGACATCTACTGAGGCCTTCTTGAGCGCGGCGGGCGAGTTGGCCGCCAGCTTGAGTCAGAAAAAGCTCCCTCCTTGCTCTCCGCCGACGAGTAGTTTTTCGCTGGTGCGGCTTCCACGTTCACTCAACGTGCAGTTTCTCGGAGATGCCAGGCTCTTTGCCGTAACCATCGACTTGTACGAACATTGAGCCTGGTCAGCATCCCGCGAGGGCAATGTTTTAGTCGAGCCCGTGGCTGTCGCTCATGAACGTTGCGAAGCTTACCTCTGCCATCCGAGAACCCCACCAGCGATCAAAAGGATCCGCTGGCATTGCAATTGCGTCGCCGCGACCGTCGTCTACCCGGAAGGACGAGTTTGTCGTAGAACGCTGAGGCAGAAGTCCCGGAGCCTATCACCTCTGCGCGAAGACCTGAGATTCCGGGAGCGTGCCATCATCACCTTGTAGCGGACATTCAGTCTGGCGATGGGCTTGACCACAAGTGGCTTGCCCTCGTAGCTCAGATGGGTCGGCGGGTGATGCAAGAGGATCGCGTAGCCTAGCCCGTGGCCGACCATCGCACGCACGAGTTCGATGCTTCTGGCCCTCATTTGATATTTCGCCGTGGTGCCGAGCTGCCGGAGAATCTGCTGTGTATTGCTTAGCGCGGGCTCGACGTCGAACAGGACGTTGGTTTCATCCTCCAGATCCTTGAGTTCGACCTCGTCCTTATCCGCCAGCTTGTGATCCGCCGGTAGGACCACCCGCGGCTGCACCCAGTAGAGTTCGTCGCAGATCATGTCGGGTGTGGTGCTGTAGTCGTAGAGAATCGCGAGATCGCACTCACCGAGATGAAGACGTTCGGCAATCGCCTCTCCAGAGTCCTGGAAGAGGTCCAGTACGGCGCTGGGATGCTGACTCTGGAAGGCGGAAACGAGTCTGGGTAACAGAAAGGGCGCCAGCGTCATGTAGCAGCCGATCACCATCCGTCCCGAAAGACCCACCTGTCTATCCTTGACGGCCGTCTGCAGGTCCTCGGCAGACGACAAGGTTGCTCGGGCATAGGCAAGAAGGTCGCGGCCCTCCACCGTCAGCACAACGCCATGTGCCCGGCGCCTAACGAAAAGCTGAACGGAGAGCTGATTCTCCAGTTCGCCGATCGCTTCCGTCAGCGCGCCTTGCGAGATGTTGAGCCGATCGGCCGCCGCCGATATCGTGCGCTGCTCGGCTACGGCGAGGAAATAGCCAAGTTGCCGGAGGGTGAAACGCGGTATCGTCACGCGACCATTCCCTGGATTCTCCGATAAATTTGGTTGGAGATATCTGTTTTACAATTCATCTGCAACACGCAAGACTTGATGCATGGCTTTGAGAGGAGACCGCCGCGCGGGAGGTTTGCGCGCCATCTTGAGGAGATAAAATGAATATCCATCCCACAATTGCATCATCGGGCCAGACGCTCGGCGAACAGGTCCGGCTGACTGACCTGCACGTCGACCCATATCCGACATACCAACGCCTGCGTGCGGAGGAGCCGATTAGCTTCGTTCCAGCAGCCAACCGCTATTTGGTCACGCGGTACGAGGACATCGTCTATCTCGAACGCAATCCGGAGATCTTCAGCGCAGACGAGGCGAAATCATTGATGAAACGGGTGATGGGCCATAGCATGCTGCGCAAGGACGGCGTGGCCCATAAGCGCGAGCGGATGGCCGCGGAACCCGCCCTTCGGCCCGGCGTCGTGAAGAACCACTGGGTGCCGGTGTTCAAGGCTATTGTCAACGACCTCATCGACGACATTGTCGCCGACGGCCAGGGCGATCTTTTCCATTCCTTCGCCGCACCCTGCGCCTCGCGCTGTCTCGGCGCTCTGCTTGGGCTGCCCAACGTGCCTTGGCAGGATCTCGCCATGTGGTCCCAGGCCATGATGGACGGCACCGGAAATTATGCGGACGACCCGGAAGTCTGGCGCCGCTCGGAAGCAGCTTCGGCCGGCGTCGATGCTGCGCTTGCCGAAATGATACCACGTTTAAAAGAGAAGCCCGACAACAGCATCATCTCTGCGATGCTGCACGCGGTCGATCCGCTGACCCCGGAAGAGATTGCTCCCAACGTCAAGGTCATCATCGGCGGCGGCCTCAACGAACCACGCGACGCGATCCTCACTGGTGCCATCGGACTGCTCGAGAATCCGGAGCAACGCGCCGATGTCGAAGCTGATCCGACGCTCTGGCGATCAGTCTTCGAGGAGGCCGTTCGTTGGGTGTCACCGATCGGCATGTATCCGCGCCAGACGACTTGCAAGACCGAGATCGCCGGAGTCACGCTCCCTCAGGGAGCCCGCCTCGGTGTCGTGCTCGCTTCGGGCAACCGCGACGAATCCGTGTTCGACCACGCCGAACGGTTCGATATCAATCGCGAGAAAAGACCCCATATCGCATTTGGTGGCGGACCGCATTTCTGTCTCGGCACCTGGGCCGCGCGCGTTCAGGTCGGCGAAGTCGCGCTGCCGACGCTGTTTTCCCGTCTCAGGAATCTTCGGCTCAACGGCACGCCGCAATGGGCAGGCTGGGTTTTCCGCGGGCCGGTTCACCTGCCCGTCGCCTGGGACGACTGAGACCGGATAAAGGACATCGCCATGACTATCTTCACCTACCGTCTTCCTGACGGGTCAGAACGCATTGTCGATGCGAAAAAAGGCCTTAATGCCATGCAGGCGGCCATCCTCAATCAGGTGCCTGGCATCATCGGAGAGTGCGGCGGTTCGGCGATGTGCGCCACATGCCACGTCTATGTGGAGGAGGGCGCCGACACCCTGCCTCCCGTCAGCGACATCGAAAGCGACATGCTGGATTGTACTGCGAGCGACCGTGACAGCTGCTCGCGCCTGAGCTGTCAGATCGTCGCGGACGACGGCGATCAGACCGTCGTGCTTCGGCTTCCCGACCGGCAAGTTTGAGCCACGCCCGCTTCCGTCGTTGACACATCGGTAGAAAATGAACATGTTAAGTAAATGAAGCGAATGCTAGCCCCGCGGGGGAGATACTGGTGCTAGGCATTTCGCGAATTAAAAACGGGGCTACCGGCCTCACAATCCATGGACGCATTTCGGGAGGATTTTCATGCGTTTTTCGTGTTTCACCCATCGTGCCGGCGTGCTGGCATTCACGCTCCTTACTGCCACGGCCGCGTCGGCTGAAATCAAGATCGGGGCTATTCTATCGCTGACCGGACCAGCTGCCTCACTCGGTATTCCTGAGAAGAACACACTCGACATCCTGCCGAAGAAGATCGGCGACGAGGATGTCAGCTACATCATCCTCGATGATGCCAGCGATCCCTCGGCGGCGGTTCGCGCTGCCAAAAAGCTGATGGACGAGGGCAAGGTCGACATCATCCTCGGGCCTTCGATCACCCCGACGTCGCTTGCTGTCATCGAAGCGGTTGCCGTCAACCAGACGGCCATGATCTCCGCTGCGGGCTCAGCCGTGATCGCGAGCCCGGTCGAAGGCAACAAGAAATGGGCCTTTAAGATCACGCCGGAAGAGCCGACGATGGCCGCCTATGTATTCAAGCAGATCGAGAACGACAACGGCAAGAAGATCGCCTTTATCGGCTTCAACGACGCATTCGGCGACAGTTTCATCGGCGCTTTTAAGAAGGTCGCGGTAAAGAGGGGCCTGGAAGTGGTCGCCGACGAGCGCTTCAATTCGAAGGACACGAGCGTCACCGCGCAGGCGCTTGCCGTTCTGAGCGCGGCTCCCGATGCCGTCATCATCGGCGCGTCCGGCACTCCGGGCGTTGCACCCATACTCGAGCTACGCAATGTCGGCTTTGACGGCCCGATCTACATGAACCAGGGAATGGCTAATCCCGACGTGCTGCGCGTCGGCAAGGCTGGGCTCGAAGGCGTGATGTTTGCCGTTCCGCCTGCCCTCATCGCCGAACAACTGCCCGCAGACAATCCGATTAAGGCAGAGGCGCTGAAATACGTGACCGCCTACGAAGGCAAGTACGGTCCCGAGAGCCGATCGCTCTTCGGCGCGACGATCTGGGACGCGTTCCTGATTACCGCCAATGCCGTACCGTTTGCGCTGGAAAAGGCCAGACCCGGCACGCCTGAATTCCGCACGGCGCTGCGCGACGCTATCGAGGAAACCAAGGAGTTAGTCGGCTCACAGGGAGTGTTCAACCTGTCGAAGACGAACCACAATGGCACCGATCTCAGGGCCGAGACGCTTGTGCGGATCAAGAACGGCAAATGGGTTTATATCCCCCTCAAAGCCGAGTGAACCGAAATGGGGTGAGTTCGCCCCCTTTCACCTGTTCACGCGCTTTGCCGCATCCCTGAAACTCCGAGAGCTCCTCTTATGAATGCAACGGTTGCCGTTCTTCTCGCGCAGGACGCACTGATCAACGCCGCGATCTATGCCCTGCTTGCGCTGACGCTGGTGATGGTGTTCTCGGTCACACGGGTCATCCTCCTGCCGCAGGGTGAAATCGTCTCGCTTGCAGCACTCACCCTCGCTGCGATGGAAACCGGCGTGGTGCCCGGGACCATCTATCTGCTCTGCGCCGGCGGTGGCGCTTGCGCGCTTCTCGAGCTCTGGACCTTCGTTCGGACACGTCAGACCATGGCGCTCAGGAGCGCCGCCGGATATGTCCTCTACGCTGCCCTGGTGACGGCAGCGACGCTGCTTGTTGTGCCGGCCGCCTCGGCCGCCCCAATCAGGATCCTGCTGTCCATCCTCATCGTCGCACCGTTCGGGCTTTTCATGTATCGGATAGCCTTTCGGCCGCTTGCCCATGCCTCGGTCCTGGTGCTGCTGATCGTGGCGATGGCGATCCATTTCGTCATGCTCGGATTTGGTCTGATGGCGTTCGGGGCAGAAGGTGTGCGCACCGAACCGATCGTGTCGGGCACGCTGCGGATGGCGGGCTTCGTGCTGAAGACCCAGGCTCTTTTCGTCATCGCTGTCACGATCGTGCTGATCGGTATCATGGCCTGGTTCTTCGGTCGTACGCTGGCGGGAAAGGCGTTGCGTGCCACCGCGTACAACCGTACTGGCGCCCGCCTGGTCGGGATCCGCCCCCAATCGTCCGGCGGGCTGGCCTTCATCCTGGCCGGCGTGATCGGCACCGCCTCGGGCCTCCTTATCGCCCCGGTGACCACGGTCTATTTTGACACCGGATTCCTGATCGGGCTCAAGGGCTTTATCGCGGCGATCGTCGGCGGGCTCGGTTCTTATCCCCTCGCCGCTCTGGGTGCGGTGCTGATCGGCATCATTGAATCGTATTCGTCCTTCTGGGCCAGCGCCTTCAAGGACTCGATCGTCTTTGCCCTGATCATTCCGGTCCTGCTTTGGCGCAATATCGGCCATGCCCTGTTCAGTGAAGAGGAAGAAGAATGAGGCGAACCATCGTAATCGCTTTCCCGTTCGTCATCGCGCTGCTGCCGCTGGTATTGCCGGCCTACCAGTTGACTTTGATGAATTTCATCGGCTTGGCGAGCCTCGTTGCGATCGGACTGGTTCTGATCACGGGCATCGCAGGGCTTACGTCCTTCGGTCAAGCGGCTTTCGTCGGCTTGGGCGCCTATGCCACGGCCTGGGCCACGGTCAAGCTCGGCGTCTCGCCCTGGCTCTCCGTCTTCTTTAGCCTACTGGTTGCGGGTGCGGCGTCCCTGGTCATCGGCCTGCTGACGCTGAGGCTTTCCGGGCACTATCTGCCGCTGTCGACTATTGCTTGGAGTCTCAGCCTTTTCTTTCTCGTGGGCAATATTCCGGCCTTGGGCGGCCACAACGGTATTCCCGACATCCCGGGCCTTTCGGTCTTTGGCCAGCAGGTGACGGGTGCCGGCTATACGCTGCTAATCTGGGTCTTGGTTGGCGTCGCCTTCGTCAGCGTGGCAAATCTTCTCGACAGCCGGACCGGCCGCGCGGTTCGATGCCTCCGGGGCCGGGGCATCATGCTGGAAGCCTTTGGTGTCGACACCGCCCGCCTGAAGATCGCAATCTTCATCCATGCCGCCTTGCTCGCAAGCATGTCCGGTTGGCTCTATGCGCATCTGCTGCGTTTCATCGCCCCGACACCATTCGGACTCAATGCCAGCATTGAATACGTGTTCATGGCGGTGATCGGCGGCGTTTCAAGCCTCTGGGGCGCGATCCTCGGCTCTGCAATCCTGATCGCGATTCGCGATGGACTACAGGATCTCATTCCCGGCCTCGTCGGTTCGGGCGGAGCGGCTGAAAGCATCGTCTTCGGCGTCGTCATGGTGCTGATCCTGCAGAGAGCAAGCGGTGGGCTGATGCCGTTTCTTTCGCGCCTGGTGCCCGACACAGGACGTTTGGCGCCGGGCGTGGAGCAGCCCCTGCCACGCCGGACCATGCCCGCCGCCAGAACGCCGCTGCTCTCGGTCGCCGCCGCTACTCGCCGCTTCGGCGGACTGGTCGCCGTCAACTGCGTCTCGTTCGAACTCGCCGCAGGCGAAATTCTGGGCGTGATTGGTCCCAACGGCGCCGGAAAGTCCACACTCTTCAATCTGCTCACCGGGGTGCTGCCGGTCTCCGAGGGCGAGATCAGGCTGTCCGGCAAGACGATCAGCGGCAGTTCCTCGCGTCGCATCGCTTCCTTGGGCATCGCACGCAGCTTCCAACATCCGATGCTGCGCAGCACGATGACGGCAATCGAGAACGTCGCCGTCGGCGCCCATCTCAGAGGCTGCAAGGGAATGCTGCATTCGATTCTCCGACTCGATCGTGCCGAAGACAGGATAATTCTCGCCGAGGCAGCGCGGCAGATGGAGCGCGTCGGCCTCGGTGGGGAACTGTTCGCGCCTGCCGGAAACCTGGCGCTCGGTCAACAGCGTCTGCTGGAGATTGCACGCGCGCTCGCAGCAGATCCTCAGATTCTCCTTCTCGATGAGCCTGCTGCGGGGTTGCGCTATCACGAGAAACAGAAACTGGCGGCCGTTCTCTCTCAGCTTCGTGCCGAGGGCGTGACTATACTTCTCGTCGAGCACGACATGGAATTCGTCATGAATCTCGTCGACCGTCTGGTGGTGATGAATTTCGGCCAGAAGATCGCGGATGGCACCGCGCCGCAGGTGCAGGCGAATGTCCAGGTCCAGGAAGCTTATCTTGGAGTCGCTGCATGACCGAACTCCTGGAAATCAGCGGCTTTTGCGCGGGTTACGGCAAAATAGAGGTTGTTCGCGATCTCACCCTAAAAGTACGAGAGGGATCTATCGTAACGGTCATCGGTCCGAATGGCGCCGGCAAGACCACCCTTCTCAACGGGCTGATGGGGCTGCTTCCCGCGCGGGGCGTGCTGCGATTTGCCGGCAGGGACGTTCTCAGGCTGCCGGTCGAAGATCGCCTCGGTGCTGGACTGTGTCTGGTGTCCGAAAAACGCGAGCTCTTTGGCGAGATGAGCGTGGAGGACAACCTGCTGCTGGGCGGCTACATCAGACGCAAGTTGCGGGACGGCAGCCAGAAGGAGGACATGGCGTCCGCCTTCCAGCTGTTCCCCCGCCTGAGGGAGAGAAAGCTGCAGATGGCGGCGACATTGTCGGGCGGCGAGCGGCAGATGCTGGCGATCGCGCGGGCGCTGATGTCCCGGCCGAAACTTCTCATGCTCGACGAGCCGAGCCTTGGTCTGGCACCGCTGGTCGTTCGGGAAGTACTAGAGACCGTGAGCCGGCTCCGGGACCGAGGCGTCTCTATCCTGATCATCGAGCAGAACGCGCGCGCAGCGCTCAACATCGCAGACTATGGCTATGTGCTGGAGTCGGGCGCGGTCGCGATGGAGGGGGGCGCGACGAAGCTGCAGGCCGATGATCATGTGACGTCGGCCTATCTCGGCGCAAAGTCGAAGGCGTCGTAACGATATCTTGAGCGGAAACACGGCATGAAGACAGTGATCATCGGTGGCAGCCACGCGTCGCTTTCGCTTGCGGCCCAGCTTCGTCACTTGTCGCCCAAGTCCGAAATCACCATCATCAGCGCTGATCCCGAAACGCCCTACCAGCGGCCACCGCTGTCCAAGGGCTACATGTCGGGCAAGGTCACCTTCGACCAGGTCGTGCTGCGGCCCGAGGACTGGTACGGGCCCAACCGCATCGAAATGCTGAAGAACACTCGCGCCGAGGCCGTGGACTGTTGCGAGAAAATCGTCGCCGTCACCGACGGCCGCAAGATCCCCTACAATAAGCTGGTCTTCGCCACGGGTGCCCGCCCGCGCCGCCTGCCGGCCACGATCGGCGGCCATCTGCCGAACGTCTATGTAATGCGCGATCACAGCGACGCGCTCGCGCTGATGGAGCAGATGAAGGAAGGCCAGAAGCTCGTCGTCATCGGCGGCGGCTATATCGGCCTCGAAGCCGCCTCGGAGGCCGTCAAGAAGGGCGTAACGGTCACCGTGATCGAGGCCGCCGACCGCATCCTCAAGCGCGTGGCCTGCGCCGAGACAGCCGATGACATTCGCACGCTGCACAAGGCCCACAAAGTCACCATCCTCGAAAACGCCCAAATCCACGAGATCCATGAAATGAACGGCCTGGCCGATGGTGTGATCCTCGCAGACCAGACCGTCATCCCGGCCGACTTCATCGTCACCGGCATCGGGGTCTATCCCGATATCGAACTGGCCAGCACGGCGGGCCTGACCTGCGACAACGGCGTCGTCGTCAACGAGCGGCTGGAGACCTCCGATCCCGCCATCTACGCCATCGGTGATTGCGCGATCTTTCCCTATCACGGCCGCATGATCCGGCTGGAATCTGTGCAGAATGCCAATGACATGGGTATTATCGTCGCCCACAACATCCTCGGCGAAGGCAGATCCTACAAACCGGTGCCATGGTTCTGGTCGGATCAGTTTGAGCTCAAGCTGCAGATCGCCGGTCTCAATACCGGGTTCGACCTCGTGGTGACCCGCAAAGGCATGCGCGAGGGCGCCAAGTCACATTTCTACTTTCGCGACGGCACCTTCCTCGCTGCCGACTGCCTCAACGATGGTGCCGCCTACATGATGGCCCGCAAGATCCTCGAAGGCGGCGAGATGCTGACACCGGCCCAGGTGGCGGATGAGAGCTTCAATCTGAAATCGCTAGCTAAACCGTAACCCCACTCATCAAATAGCAAGATTGGCGTTCAGTTTAGCTGCGTGAGATCGCCCTGTCGAAAGTATCGTCTTTAACCGGGCCGAGTACGTCCCGCGTCATTGTCATGCGAATCCCCTGCGAAACGGCCGGGCGTCGGCCCGGATAGACATCACTTCACCCCGCGGACTGCAGAATTCGATACCGACCCATTCATTTCGTCAACTGTAGAAGGCGGAATTGGCAACCTACGTATGTCCAAAACCCGTCGAAAACCTCGCCGAGGGGTCGGTCGAAAACCAGCATTGTGGGCGATGATAGGTTCGGTTCGATCATCGATCACTCTTCCCGAAAACCATGGCTGATCTGGTCGGAAACGGTTTCACAAAATATGAAAGCGCTGCCCGTTCGCCCGTCTGGGTAAGAGCCTCGGCGGGCATGCCCGGAACCAGCCTGAGGTCGCCAGGCTTTTGCAATTCCTCAGCGGGAACCGACAACTCTCGATGGGATTTATATTGTGAAGAATCCGCGCCTACATTGAGTATTGCGAGTTCACGCGAGTTTTCTGTTGGATTCTATCCCTCAGATCGTTCAAACGGAGGCGGTATCGGGGCTTTGTACTGGCTCAAGATGTATGTCGCCCTCTGGAACACAGGCCGATCAATCATTTTGCCCTCGAACTGAATTACATTGTTGCCCGCCGCCTCGACGGCCGCGAGTATGGCCTTGGCCCAAATGATCTCTTCGTCACTGGGGCCAAAAAAAGCATTGACGGTAGCGACCTGTTTTGGATGGATACACAGTTTCCCACCGAACCCGAACTCGCGGGCGTGCTTGACATCACTGACGAGGACTGCATCGTCGTCAAACGCGACGGTCACGCCGTCAATAGGCGATGGCAGGCAGGCGGCGCGCGATGCCATTGCAATCAGGAATCTTGCTTGGTCCAGGGCCGCACTGGCCACAGGCAGTCTGGCGTCGGTGCTGAAGTCGATATTGCCAAAAGCGATCCGCGAGACCCCCTTCATCCTCGCGATCTCGTTCACCTGCATGAGACCAGCCACAGTCTCGATCAGCGCGATCACCGGACGATCGATGAGATAGTGTAGAACGCGTTCCAGTGAAGCCACATCGGCCTTGGGAAGCATTATCTCCGCAACCGGAAAAGTGGCGGCGACAGCGAGGTCGGCGTCGAACCAGAAGCTATCGGCCCCGTTGATGCGCAAAACGGCGGAATTGCCGGCTTTGAACCAACGGCCTGCAGCATTTCGAGCGTCTTCTTTTTCACCTGGAGCGACTGCGTCCTCAAGGTCTATGATGATACGATGGGCTCCCGAATCCAACGCTTTTTGAAATCTCTCAGGGCGGTTACCTGGAACAAAAAGGTAGCTTCGGACATCCTGCGTGTATTTGTTTTCATCGGAAGCGCCGTTGGTCATTCGAACTCGGCCTCCGCCGTCATGGCAAGATTGCCCGCTGGCCCCTTCGCCCATAGCCGCAGCACGCGCGGGGCATCGCCCTCCAACCCCTCTACACAAAACGGCCGGTCCACGAACAGGGGAGAAACAGCGCGGAAATCAAAGCGAACCAGCCGACTGTCAGGTTTGGCCCGTTGAGCAAGTCCTTGAAGGAGACTCGAAATCAGAGGGCCATGGACGACGAGATCGGGGTACCCCTCTTCGACCTGCGCATAGGGCCTGTCGTAATGGATCCTGTGGCCATTGGAGGTGAGCGCCGAGTACCTGAAGAGCAGAACCGGATCGGGCGCTACGATCTCGGACCAAACTGCATCCTGCGGTGCGGGTGGCGCGACAGGTGCAGCCGAACCCGGTTGCGGCGGTTCGCGGTAGACGATGTCCTGCTCTTCGTCGATGCAGATACTCTCGCCAGCCATCACCCGATGTCGAACAGTCACGAAGACCAGCCGCCCAGCCTTGCCGGACTTGGATGTCACGCTCAGGATCTCGCTGACGCGCTCTGCCTTGCCTCCGATCGACAACGGCGTATGGTACCGCAAGCGGCCGCCTGCCCACATGCGTCGCGGGAGCCCGACGTCAGGCAGAAAGCCCCCTTTCTTGGGATGGCCATCGATCCCCAGTTCGCTGCGGCGGACGAAGGGATTGAAGAAGATCCAGTGCCATGCCGCCGGGAGGGCTTCACCTACGCCCGGCGCGGATTGCAGGTCGAGCGTGCTGGCAAGGGCTGCCACGCGATCAGGATGGATCAGGGCAGAGCGCCGCTCCGAGCGCCCCACATATTCCGAATAGTTCTCCGCAATTCCAATTGCCGGATCTGCTGACATCAAAACCTCCCTGACACTCAGAAGATGACTTCCCGATCGACGAGTTCATCGATTTCACGTTGCGACATCCTGAGAAGCTCGCCGTAGACGAAACCCTCGTGCTCGCCGAGTTTCGGCGTACCCCTGTCGATCGCCGGCGCTGCGCTCACAGAAAAGCGCCCGGGAAAACCGACTGCAGCCCGCTGGCCGCCCTCGTGGTCATCCACATCGACGATGGCACCTCGCTGTCGCAGATGGTCGTCATGGACGAGATCATAGGTGTTGAAGGATACATGGGCCGGAACGCCGAGATTTTGGAGGCACTCGGCCGCCGCTTCGGCATTCTGCCGGACGCTCCATGCGGAAACTGCGCCATCGAGTTCGCGCCTGTTGGAATGACGTGCCTCCGCATTGCGGAACCGCGTATCCGATATCAAAGGCGAGAGCCCGGCAAATTCGACAAACGTCCGCCACTGTTCTTCACTGCCGACCGCTATGCTGAGCCACCGATCTGGCTTATCGGTTGGATAAAGGCCGTGGGGGGCCATCCGGTAGTCGTCATTGCCCAACCGTTCCACATGTCCGCCTGCCGACACAGCCATCAGGGAATCTCCTATGAGCGACGAGGCTACTTCGCGCGCGGCGATGTCGACGTGCGATCCCTGCCCGGTCCGGCGCTTTCGGTGAAGGGCGGCGACTGTCGCCAGTGCGGCATGCAACCCCACCGAATGATCCATGACATGCCGCATTTCCATCGGCGGACCGTCGCTGTAGCCCGACAGGAAACCGAGGCCGCCCCATGCCCCGAACAGGGGCGCATATCCTGCGAAGTGGGATTCCGGACCCGTCTGCCCCGACGAGGAGACGGACACCATCACGATGTCGGACTTCACTTCCTTCAAGGACGCATACCCGAGCCCGAGCCTGTTCATCACGCCTGCCCGGAAGCTTTCCGCCGCAACATCGGAGACAGCCACCAGCCGCTTCGCAAGTGCCACTCCCTGCGGATGCTTCATGTTCAGGCGGATCGAGAGCTTATTGGAAGCAACCTGATCGAAGCTCGCAGGCCCATTCCGCCCATAGACCGCGTGCGATTTTCGAAAGATGTCAGGACGGAGCGCGCTCTCGACCTTGATGCACTCGGCACCCAGTTGCGAAAGCATGTGCGTGCAGAAGGGTCCTGCGGCATGCACCGTAAAGTCCGCGATCCGCACGCCTTCGAGAGGTTTCATGCTCTCTCCTTCCATGAATCCATCTCCCGCTCTGCACATTTGCTTCCAGCATCGAACTTCGAAGACGTCTCGGGCAAAGAGGGCCACGATCGTGCAGGAAGGGGCTCGTTGTCGAAGCGAAATGGGGCCGACTGTATGCTGCACGTGCCACCGTCCCGGAGGTCTACGGCTGAGAACAAGTGGCGTGCGTGCTCGTGCTGACCGGAAAGGATCTGCTCCGGCCCGTTGTAGCGCGCCATCGGCACGCCGAGGCGCTGCGCCGCCGCGACAATCTCCTCGACGGGATGTCGTGCGGCCCATTTACGGATTTCCCCGTTGATGAAGTCCCCCCGCTGACTGCGGACGACGGCGTCCTCGAGTGCAGCATCGCGCGCCCATTCGGGATATCCCATCAGTTCCACGAGACCGTGCCACTGGTGCTGTTCCAGGGTGAGGAGTTCGACGAAGCCATCACGGCATTCAATTACACCACCATACCGGAACGAGCGAGACAGCCTGTGTTCGAGTGATCCGTCACCATAGCGCTGCACGGTGAATGCGCCGACCGCGAGATTGGCATCTTGAACGGCCACATCGACATATTGGCCCTTCCCGGTCCAGAGGGCGGCGAGCGCACCCAGGGCGCCGGCGACCCCGCCCTGCATCTCTGCGAAATGTCCTGCGATCTTCAATGGCGGGCGGTCCGGGAAGAGCGTTGCCGAAAGGCCATTGGGAAGAAGGAAACCTTCTCCCGCCGAATGGATGAGGTTGAGTTCGGTGCCGACCCAGTCGCGTTTAGGGCCATAGGAACCGAATGGCAGGACCGACAGGTGAATGAGCTCGGGCCACGAGTGGGACATCTCGTCCGGATCGAGCCCGAGCCGCTTCTTGTCGGACGTAGCTGTATCCTCGATCAGGATATGCGCCGCCTTGATCAGAGCCCTGAACTCCAGCTTGCCGTGATCCGTGTCGAGATCGAGGGCTACAGACCGCTTTCCTGCCGAAACGTATGCAAACAGGGCGCTTTCGTCGCTGTCCGCCCCGAGGAACGGAGGCTCCCGCCTGAGCGGAGAGCCTTCCGTCGGTTCGATCAGGATAACCTCGGCGCCCATCGCAGCCAGAAGGCGTCCGGCGTAAGCCGCCGCGACGCCGGTCGTGCACTCGACGCATCGAATTCCCGCAAGAGGCAGCGACGTTTCCATGATTGCGCCCCTGCCCTTACCGGACGACCGAAAGATCGAGGTCGAGACTACTGCCGTCGAAATGAACCGGAATGTTCGGATCGCGGCTTGGGAGAATGACGGTCGCCAGGCCCGGTGTGGTGATCTCACCGCGCTGGTTCTCGCCCCAGATCTCGAGGTCTACCAGAGTGTGGCGATCCTTGATGTACTTGCGGGCCACCTTCCCCTTGCACCATGTAGAGTCACCCATGGTGTTGAAACGACGCATCTCGGTCCGGACACGCTTGAGGAAGGCCGCGTCGCCCATCCAGTTCGTCACCAGCGAGCACATCCAGGAAGAGCGTTGGGGGCCGTAATCGTAGACACCAGGAACGCCGACTTCCTTCGCCGTAGATTCGCGATGATGCCCGATGCCCGTATATTCGATCCCGCCGCCAGCTTCCGGATTGCGGAAGAAATGGCCGGGATGCTTCATCGCCGCCTTGAACACTACGCCGTGGGTGTGGCCGCGGCCGCAACCAACCAGGAAGCCCATGGTGTCCATCAGGGACAGAGGGCCGCGAACGATCGGGTCGAGTTCTTCGCCTTCGGTCACGTCTTCCCAGTAGCGAACATTGGCACCGCGCATGCGAGATTCTTCGCGGACGATAGCCTCATCGATCTTCTCGAATTCCTCGGGCGTGTACTCGTGGGTTACGATGTCCTTGTACTTGCCAGCGTCACGGGCAGCCTTGCGCTCGTGGCGGGTGCAGGTGCCCAGTGCTCGTGCAACGATCTCGCCGCGCTGGTTGCTGTAGGTCGCCTCGACATATTGCAGCACGAGACGCCCGGAGAACTTGCTTTCCTTCTCCTCCACACCGACCACGCGTTCGATGGCGCTGATCCGGTCGCCGGGGCGGATGTGGCGAAACAACTCCCAGTCATTGCCGGCATAGAAGCCGTGAACGCCCGGAAGGCCCCAGCGCGTGCGGCCGACCCAGCCGAATGCCATGGGAAACATTGGATGCGCAATCTGTCCGCCATAACGCGAATTGCGGCCATATTCCTGCTCGCGATAGAGCGGGTTGAGATCGCCGATACCATTGCACCAGTTTCTGAGCGTGTCAGGCGTCGCGTCCTGAAGGTAGGGTCCCTCCGGCCGCAGTTGAAGACCGATCATGCTGCGGGCGGCTGCGACAGCCTCATCCGTGATGCGGCCCTCTGCAGGTGCGCCACCCACATCCTGCTTGGACTTGTCGATAACCTCAACGTTCATGTCATCCTCCAACTTATGTCGACGCTGCGCCAATCGAGTGGGCGCCACCGCCGATAATGCATTTTATATTATCGCGGTCAATATCGTTCAGAAGCGGAAACGGCTTAATTTGTTGATTCGACGCACCATTTCATAGACGCAGGTACGCCTCCCGAAAAGAGCCGGGCGATGCCAAGGATGGATTTAATGCATTTTCCTACAGGGCGACGTCTACGGCGCGTGAAACCGTGGCAAAGCGGCGGACACCGGCCACCGCATATTCATGCTCCTCGTCGGTCGCCCCCGCACAGCAGTCTTCAAGCACCACGCATTCGAAATCTCTATCGTGTCCTTCACGGGCGGCGGCCTGTACCACGCCATTGGTTGATACACCCGCGAGAAGAAGCCGTTTCGCGCCTATGGCACTCAGCAAAGGCATCAGCTTCGTGCCATAGAAGGGGCTGACGCGATGTTTGATGATGTCGATGTCTCCGTCCCGCGGCGCGAACCCCCCGTAGATTTCTGTGCCCCACTGCCCCAGCTTGAAGAATCCATTGTCTCTTGCCTTTGAGAAGACGGGGGAATTCGGCGGGCATTCCCGATAATCCGGGGAAAAGCCCACCCTGACATAGCCGATCGGCACACCGGAGCTACGGGCGCGCTCTATTATCGACTTCGTGTTTTCGTATACGTTCCTCTCGTGGCATTTGACCACATAGGTCTTGGCACCCATCCCATCGGGATGGACGAGGTCGTTGATCATATCCATGACGAGCAGAATCGTGTCAGCGGCCATTGCAATACTCCTGGATTGACTTTCCGGTGATGGGATTGGTCAGGGCCGGGAGAGCGGGCGCTGGCGTACCGGCAGAGAGCCTTACGAGGTGTAGCCAGCCTTGAACTCGTCCCACCCGGCGCGGATGTGCATGCGCAACGCGGAGAGCATCGCCGCTTCGTCGCGGACGATGATGGCACTGAGCATCTCGCGATGCTCGGCCGACGCCCGCTCGATGCGGTTCTCGAGCTTGTTGATTAGGTCGAACGGGTAACGCGCCCAAAGAATTCGAACGAACTGCAGTGTCTGCGGCAGTTCCGACGTCATGTAGATCGTCTCGTGGAAACGGTAGTTGATGAGGCGAACCGCCTCCCGGTCTCCGTCCGCCGCCGCCTTTTCGATCTGCCGCTGCAGGTCGCGCAACTCCTCGACGGTCTGCGGCGTCAAGCGTTTGATGGCGGCGAGAGCGAGCTTCGATTCCAGCGTCACACGCAGGTCGACGATCTCGTCGGTGGCATCCATGTCGAACGGCGCGACGACCGCACCACGATGAGAATCGCCAAGTACGAAGCCCTCCGCTTCGAGTAGCTTTATCGCCTCCCGGACCGGGGTGATGCTCGTCCCAATCATCTGGGCCAGTTCCGCCTGCTTGAGCTTGGATCCACGCGCGAAACGGCCCGAGATGATCCCTTCCCTCAGGAAGTCGGCAACGAATTCTTCTTTCGTACGATGTTTCACGCGCAGGCCTTTCATGACCGAGTCCCACTTCCGGATTACCTCGGAGATGGTGCACAATGCAATATCCAATCATGGAAGTGTCCTCCCGGCCGTGGGCGGCAGGTCGACGCGATACACCGATCCAGGTGGGTAATCGTGCGAGGCCGGGTAGATCCGTGCTATACGGGGATCGTGAGCGGGGACGACATGGTCGTCGCTGTCGGCAAGTTCGCGGATGCGTTCGTGCCCGGCAATCATGTCGGAAAGATTGAAAGCGACGGCGAAGGGAATGCCCCGCTCGTATTCCTCGTAGTAGTGCAGTGCGTCGGAGGCCAGCACCACCCAACCCCGCGCTGTCCGGACGCGGACAATCTCCTGGCCCGCACAGTGGCCGCCCACCCAATGCACCGAGACGCCGTCCGCGATTTCCTGATCGCGGCCATGCAGGGTCAGACGCCCAGAATGTAGAAGGTGCACCAGACGCGAGATTTCGTCGGGTTCATAGGCGCGGCGGAACCATGCCCTCTGCATCCATCGTCCCGTAACATAACCCATCTCCTCTGCCTGCATGTGAAAATGCGCGTTCTCGAGCGCATCCAGATGACCGAGATGGTCATAGTGGGCGTGGGTAAGGATCACAGTAGTGACCGCTGCCGGATCGATCCCAAGCGAGCGCCAGATTGCGACTGGGCTATGCTCGATGTGATGGCCGTGCCGCGCGGCTTTCCCGGCGTCCATCCCGGTGTCCACGACGATTACCTGATCAGACGCCCGCAGGACCCAGCAATAAAAATCCATTGGCATCGTCTCGGCGGGACGTTTCTCAAGGATGAAATTGTCGCCCCGCGTGCGGTTCTGGTTGGTGCCGTAGCGGATCGCGTGGATCTCCCAGAGCGCGGTTGTCTCTGTCATGGCTCTAGTCTCCCGCAATTGTCTCGTCATCGACGTCGTGTAAGGCATGTGCCCTGGCAGCGTTGACCTCAGAGACCGATGTCGCGCCGAGATAGGCGTCGATAGCCTGCTGTCGGGCAGCGTCGTCTTTGAGTTCTTCGGCGCGACGGTATCCGACGATCCGGCCGCCCCTTAGGAAGTGTAGTTCGTCGCAGAGACGCATCGTCATTCTGAGGTTCTGTTCGACGAGAACGATGGCGAGATCGCCGTCGCCTCGAATCGCCCCCAGCCTTTCGAACACACGCCGGACGAGAAGCGGTGCAAGGCCGAGCGACGGCTCATCCAGAAGCAAAAGCCTCGGACCCGACATCAATCCGCGTCCGATCGCCAACATTTGCTGCTCTCCACCGCTCAGTCGCCATGCGCCTCCGTTCACCTTGTTGGCGATTTCGGGGAAAAGCTCGAGGATCGCATCCATTCGGGTTCGACGTTCGCCGGCGGAAGCCTGATAGCCCCCGAGCACGAGATTTTCCCGGACACTGAGATCGCCGACGACTTCGCGCCGCTCCGGAACATAGACGATGCCTCGCCTGAC
Source organism: Neorhizobium sp. 05N33 (assembly GCF_056397445.1). Taxonomy (NCBI): domain Bacteria; kingdom Pseudomonadati; phylum Pseudomonadota; class Alphaproteobacteria; order Hyphomicrobiales; family Rhizobiaceae; genus Neorhizobium; species Neorhizobium sp. 05N33. The sequence continues at coordinate 82,531 of NZ_JBFTNK010000013.1, forward strand.
CCGCTCACGCGTCGGCAGGTTGCTGATTTCCTCACCCTCGAAGACGATCTGTCCCTTGGATTTGGTCAGCCCAGCCACCGCCTGCATGATGGAAGATTTGCCAGCCCCATTCGCGCCCAGGAGAGCCGTGACCTTAGCGGGCTCCACGTCGAAGCTGACATTTTCAACGGCCTGCGCTCCCGCGCCATAGAAGACCGAAAGGTTCTTGACGGAAAGGAGGCTAGTCATCGTCGCTCCCCAGATACACGGAAACCACCCTTTCATCGCTGCGCACAGCGTCGGGCGGTCCGCAAGTGATCACCTCACCGAAGTTGATCACGTAGATCCGATCGCAGAGCGACATGACGAGATCCATGTCGTGCTCGACGACAACCATAACCAGATCCGGAGAGGCAATGGTCCGCAATGTATGCGTCAGGTCCCGCGTCTCGGCATTGTTGAGCCCTGCGGCGGGTTCGTCGAGCAGCAAAACCGAGGGCTTTCCGACGATGGCCCGGGCAATCTCGATCAGCCGCTGCATGCCCGGAGGCAGTTGTTGCGGGAACAGATCTGCCGCATCGGCAAGCCCCAGATTGGACAACGCCCCAAGTGCGGCCTGTCTCATCTCGGCGGTTTCGCGGCGGCCGCGTGCCAAGGGCAAAAAAGCGCTGGCCCAGCCGGCGCGATAATTGCGGGCGAGCCCCATCATGGTGTTTTCGACGACCGTCAGGTCCGGACACAACGCCACCGTCTGAAAACTGCGCACGACACCGCGCGCCGCCCGCGCCGCCGGTGACAACCCATCGAGCGGACTGCCATCATACGTGATCGAGCCACCCTGAGGCTGGTATGCTCCCGTCAAGCAGTTGAACAGGCTGGTCTTGCCTGCGCCGTTTGGCCCGATCAGACCTGTGATTTCGCCTGATCTGAACTCGACATCCAGTCCTCGGAGGACTTTGATCCCACCGAAAGATAGAGCAATCCGTTCCCCCTTGAGCGATCTGCTGCGCGCGTCCATCATTTCGCCTCCCGCCGTCTGGCGGCCAGTTCGGCGATCCTCGGCGAAAAATGCCCGATCAGTACGACGGCGACGAGTGCGACTCCGTAGAACACCGGGATCCAGGCGCCTGACCCCGACAGAAGCTGCGGGACGAGGGTGAGGAAGGCACCGCCGATCAGCGCTCGTGTCAGCGTCAGCCCGTAGAAGCTAACTACGGATCCGACGAGAAGGAAGATTGACGACCAAAACGTGTATCCCGTAGGCGAGACGGCGGAGCTTGCGAAGGCGAGCATTGCACCGGAGATTGCGGCGATCCCGCCGCTGATCCCCATGACGCTCACTCGCGCCCAGGCGCGACGGGTGCCGAAGGCCTCGGCAGCGGCCGGATGAGTCCGGGCGAGCAGCAGAGCGCGTCCCTGTCTCGAATGGCGGAGTTGGACGAGCGCGTAGACGACGGTAGCCAGAGCGATCAGCGTTACATAGTACCGTTGCGGTTCGATCGGCAGACCGGGAATAAGCGGCTTCGACACGTAGAGACCTTCGAAGCCTCCTGTCCATCGGTCTGCACAAATGATGATCTCCGGCAGGGCAAGGGCGAGTGCCATGGTCGAGACCGCAAGATAGATGCCGGAAAGGCGGCGGGACGGCCAGGCGAAGAGAATGCCGAACACGGTGCCAGCAACCACGGCGACCGGAAGAGAAATAACGAGCGGCACATCGAGATGCGATTCCAGTATCGCCACCGAATACGCGCCGATGGCGGCAAAGAAGCTGTGACCGATGGATACCTCTCCGCCGTAGCGGACAAGCAAGCTCACGGCGAGCACGCCGAGGCTGTTGGCGAAGCAGAGCCCGAGCGCATAATTCCAGGACCCGGAGATGACGAGCGGCAGGACCAGGAGCACCATCAGGACGACGAAGTCGATTCTGCCCTCGGTCATCATCGACCGAAGCGCTGTCGGACTGGACCGTTGCACGTGGAGAGTCATAGCGCTGTCAGACACGGGTGCCTCCTGCCCGGGCGAAGAGCCCATTCGGGAAAATGTTTAATGCAAGAAGGATGACGACGAGCAGGAACGTGTTGGTGAACTCCGGCGACACATAAAATGTGAACAGGTTCATGAGGATGCCGATGAGGATGCCTCCCACGAGCGCTCCGGGCAGACTGCCGAAACCTCCCAGCACTGCTGCAGCGAACGCCTGCAGCATGAAGGTCGCCACAGTGGTCGAACTGAGGAATGTCGTCGGCACAATCAGCAGGGCACCGACTACGCCTAGCACGGCCGAAACGATCCAGGCGAACAAGTGGATGGAGCGAAGGTTCAGCCCGCAGATTTCCGCGGCGATGGAATTGGCTGATATGGCCCGGAAAGCCACGCCGAGTTTGGTGTAATCGATCACCAGAAAGAGTGCGACGATCGTCACGACAGCGACCGCTAGAACGGTGAGATCATAGCCCGTGATGCGCAAGCCGAGGATCGAGGCGCTGAATCGCGGCAGCGGCAGATCGAGCGGTACAATGTCGGCTCCGAACACGAGAAGCGTGGCACCCTGGGCGATGAGGCCGATACCGAGCGTAGTGATCGTCGCGGTCAGTTCGGAGGCGACCATGATGGGCGCGATGATTGCGTAGCTGAGGAACGCGATGGCCACGACGATTAGCACGGAAAGAAGGACGGCGCTTCCCCATGACAGGCTCAGGAGTGTACCGCTGGAGAAACCGTAGATCAGGAAGGCGGCCAGCCCGGCCACATTGCCGTGCGAGAAGTTCACGACACGCGAACTCTTGAAGATCATCACGAGACCGAGTGCGCCCAGCGCGTAGAGACAGCCGGTGACGATGCCCGACCACATGAGGGGAAAGAGATCGAGGGTAACGTCGTATAGCCCGCTCATGTCGACGCCTCCGCCATGCTGCCGTCCTCGACGAGGCGGATGACGCCTGGGAAGTATTCTCCACCAAGTCCCTTCTCCACCGCCATCTCGTAGTAGCGGCGCACCGTTTCCGCAGCCTTGAGAGGGACCCCAGTCTCGGCCGCGAGCTGGAATACGTAGTCGATGTCCTTGAGGACATATTCCGGCGGAAACGACCGTTCAGGGAAGTCCCGTGGAAGCATGGCCTTGCGACCGTGATTGCGCAACACGAAGCTGTCGCCGGACCCCTTCGAGACAGCATCGAGCAGGGTTTCGCCCTTCACCCCTGCCCGCTCGCCGAGCACGATCATCTCGGCAAGCGTCACAACATGTTCGAACACGAGCATGTTGTTGATCAACTTGAGCACCTGGCCCGCGCCGACATCGCCGCCATGGGTGACGTCGGTCGCCATGTAGTCGAGGATGGGCCTGATGCTGTCGAAGACCGGCTGAGTTGCTCCGACCATGATGCTGAGTTCGCCGCGCTGTGCCGCCTCGCGGGTGCGTGCGACCGGAGCGTCTGAGAACTTGATTCCTTGCGGATCGAGGGCCGTCGCGACCTCGCGCGCCAGCGCGACGGGCGTGGTCGAGAGATCTACGATCGTGGCTCCCGGTCTCGCGTGCAGGGCGATCTCGGCCGCGACGGCCTTCACCTGTGGGCCTCCGGGCAGCGAGAGTAGTACGAAGTCAGCAACCGCGGAAAGCGCCGCCAAGGACGTGGCCCGTTCGCCCTTCGTGTCGTCGAGAATGGAGAACGCCTGTCCGTTCATGTCGTAGGCGATGACGCGACCTTGATGTTTGAGAGCGACGTTGTGGCACATGGGGCCTCCCATGACGCCGAGCCCGATGAAACCGATCGTGGATGTGTTTGTCATTGGTTCAATCCATCAGCATGCCGCCGTTCACATCGAGCACCGTTCCGGTGATCCAGTTCGATGCCGGCGAGCAGAGGAAAAGAATAGCCTGGGCGATGTCTTCCGGCTGACCGTACCTGCCGAGCGGAACATTGCCATTTGCGGAGGGCGGCGCGCGCTGGGTGACAGTGTTCCACATCGGTGTCTCGACCGGACCCGGCGCGATAACGCTGGCATAGACCCCCTTCGCTGCCCCAGCCTTGGCGACCCATTTAATCAGACCATGGACGGCGGATTTCGCAGCGACATAGGCAGGTCCGGACGCAACGCCACCGATCTTCGCCGCGATAGAGCCAACCGCGACAATCTTGCCGCCGCCGTTCTCCGCCATGATCGGATAGATTTCCCGGACAGGGTTGACGACGCCCATGAGATTGACGTCGAGCATCGCGCGCCATTCATCGTCGGTCGATTCACTCAGCGATCGATGGGTGATCGTGCCCGCGCATAGGACCAGTACGTCGAGTTGGCCGTGACGTTGAATGATGTCGGCGATGACCGCCTTGGTCTGCGCGGATGAGGTGACGTCATATTTCGCGTACCGAATGGCAGGGTTTCCGAACTCTGCATGATCGGCGATATCAGTCGCAATCACCGTGGCGCCTGCTTCTGCGAGTGCGAGAGCTGTTGCCTTGCCAATTCCCCCGGTGGCGCCCGTTATGAGGGCGATGCGTCCGTCGAGACGAGCGGAGGTACTGATCGGTATGTTCATCAAAGGCTCCTTAAGGCATGTCGGTTCCTCCCGCCCAAAACGGGCGGGAGTGGCTCGAGGACGAGGAGCTTATTGAGCAGGCGCGTCGAAGACGGCCGGCGGATAGGGGCGGAATTCACGGATGAGCTCGAACTTGCCATCCCTCGCCTGGATGATGCCTTCCTTGCGCGTTCCGCGGTGATCCCCTGACTTGAACGATACGCCCTGCGCTCCTCCCACCGAGGCGTTGTTCAAGGTCTCAAGCGCCGCGATCAGATTTTCTCCGGTCAACGGCTTACCGCTATCCAACAACGCTTCGAAGCCCTTTGCAAACAGTGCTGCATTGCTCCAGCCGTTGAGGCCGAAAACGCCGACCGGATCGCTTGGATAGTGTTTCGCGACGGAATCGCGATAGGCCTTTACGTCCGGTTCGTTGCTGCTCACTGGCAGCAGCCAGGACGAGAAGTATGTTCCGTTCAGGAGATCCCCCGCCAGCTTGACCGTCGATGGATCTGCTGTGAAGAACGGCGCGAACCATTTCACCTTGAGAGCCTGAAGATCTGCGGCCTTGAGCGCCGCGGCGAGATTGGCGTTCGACCCGAACAGGATCACAGCCTCCGCACCGGAATTCGCAACGCGACGGATATGGGGACTGAAGCTCGTCGTCTTAACATCGAAGGGCACCGACTCCGCGGGTTCCAGACCCAGTTCCTTCATGTAAAGGTCAAAGCCGCGCTTCGCCGATTTGCCCAGCTCGTCGTTCTCCCAGAGGAGCGCGATCTTCTTGAGACCGAGATCCTTCACGGCATAGTCGACGTTCGCGGCCGCCGACCAGCCGTAGTCGGGAAGAAGCGGAAACACGTTCGGCTGTACGAAGAAGGCGCTAGCACCGCCGATCGGGCCGATCATCGGAACCTTCTTTTCTTTTGCATAGGGAATTGCGGCGACGTTGGTCGCGGTGCCGACCGGCGCCGCCAGCGCGAAGGCACCGTCCTCTTCGACCAGCTTGCGGCTGACTGCGACGCTGCGCGCGGGATCGTAACCGTCGTCGTAGGTGATGTAGTTGACTTTCCAACCCTTGATGCCGCCGTTCTCGTTGATGTGCTTGAAGTAAGCGTCGGCGGCATGAGTAAGCACCGAATAGAATGGAACAGGACCCGTTACCGGGGTGAATGCCCCAACTGTCACAATCTTCTTTTCTGTATCTATTCCCTTCGTCTGCGCGAGGGCTGTGGCGGACCCGACCAGCGCCATCGTAACGGCGCCCGCGGTAATTCCGACCAGTCTTGCGATATCTGGCAACATCTCGATCCTCCCATCGAATTCGACCATTATCATTTCAATCGGGACCGTATGTCAGAGACAAAACGGGGTCAACATAAAATGCATTATGCAGTGCAGCATTCCCTTGATGATCAAGATAAATCCCGCTCGCCTCCGCCGAATTCTGGCTGTTCGGATGGCATTTATATGTAAAATAACAGAGAATTAGGCAGTCACCCGCAGTCAAGTGATGGTTTATGAGATAAACAGCTTGTACGCGATATAAAATGCATTATCATCTCTCCGAACCTCGGAGGGTATTATGAACGGCGTATTGGCAGGCAGGACTGTACTCGAACTGGGAAGTATGATCGCAGCACCCTTCGCGACGCATATTCTTCAACAATTGGGCGCGAAGGTTATCAAGATCGAACCACCTGGAGGAGAGACCACGCGCAGGTTGGTGCGAGGTGGCCCGAGTGGGACTTACATCGCGTACAACAGAGGAAAGAGCAGCATCTGTCTCAATCTGCAGACGGAGGACGGGTCCCGCATTTTCAGTAATCTCGTTGCCGGAGCGGACATCGTTCTGCACAACCTTTCCCCGAGCGCGGCCCGCAAGATGAAGGTGACCTTCGAGGATTGCGAAGCCATCAGGCCCGGGATCGTCTTCTGCCACATCAAAGGCTATGGCCCCGGCCCGCAATCCGAGGAAATCGCATCGAATCCTATAGCGGAAGCCGCGACAGGGGTCATGTTCGCCAACCGCTCGACAGGAAAGCCATCGCGACTGGGGCCGTCTTACCACGACCAGTTCGCCGGGTGTTATGCAGTCATCGGCGTTCTGTCCGCTCTCCTCGATCCCGACGCATCAGCGGAGCGTCGGAACATCCAGCTCGGTCTATACGAAACCGGGCTTCATATCGCTGCCAGGGAACTTGTTGGCGTCCAGCTCAAATCCCAGATCACCGGGAATCCTGAGCAGGAACCATCTCCTGAATTCAGTATGCCCGGATATGGGGCGTACGAGACTTCCGACGATCGATGGATCTATTTGGTCATGCTCACGGACGAACACTGGCGAAAATTCTGCCTCGCCGCAAGGATCGAACTCGATCCCGAACTGGCCACGCTCCGACAACGGCGGAAGCACAGACCTGTTGTCGAGGACATCGTTGCGGGCGCGGTAAAGGATAGATCTTACGAGGCGCTCAGTGCCACGCTGGCAGCAGCCGGCGTAGGCTTTACGGAGGTGCTTTCGGGCGACAAGGTGCTTGATGTCGAGCAAGCACAGAATCCCCCCAAATACACGAAGGTTCCATTCGCGTCCTTCACGTTCGACGCGCCTGATTTTCCCGTGTCGGCAGCGGCCTCCCCGGAGGGACGCGAGGCGCCGCCTCCGTTGCTCGGGGAGCACACCGTAACGCTGCTCCGTCAATCCGGCTACTCCGAAGAGGCGATCGCCGAACTTCTCGCAGTTGGCGCCGTGAGCGACGCGAGCGACGACGGCGATCTATGGAACACCAAGATTGAGAGGCTCGCCGTCGCGCGTTGAAAACGCTGCGCTTCTGTCCGGGCGAGATCAATAGGCGTCCTGATCATCCCTCGGATGGCAGCCTCGGCAGGTGGCGGCGTGGTCACGCCACCTGCCGAACTATTCCAGGCGTGCCAGCAAGCTGGACGTAGAAGTCTGCTTTGGGAGGAGCAAGAATGAACATGACATCGGTCAACGTCACAGCGGCCAATTTCGTGGCTGCACAATTCAACAGCGTGGACAAGGTATTCGAGTCACGAGGACAGCGCTTCGAGGTTCTCAGGGGTTTCGACCTCACAGTTCGAGAGGGCGAGTTTTTGGCGGTCGTCGGCCCAAGCGGCAGCGGAAAATCGACACTTCTGAACCTACTTTCCGGGCTTGATGACGCGAGTGCCGGAACAGTGGTCTGTAACGGCAGGATCGTCGATGGGATCAATACCCATGTCGGATATATCACGCAGCAGGATAACCTTCTCCCGTGGCTGACGGTGCAGCAGAACATCTCTATCTCCCTCGAAATAAGAGGGGTCGCACCAGCCGAGCGGGCGGACCGAGTTGCCGCGATGATCGCCAAGGTGGGGCTCAAAGGATTTGAGCATCATCATCCTAGCAAGCTTTCGGGTGGGATGCGCAAGCGCGCGATGCTGGCGCGCACCCTCGTTTACGATCCGCAGATCATTCTGATGGACGAACCGTTCGGCCCACTCGACGCCCAGCTCAAGGTCGTGCTCCAAGCAGAGCTTCTCAAACTTTGGAGTGCAACCGGAAAGACGGTCGTGTTCGTGACGCACGACATCGTAGAGGCGATCACGCTCGCCGACCGGGTGGTGGTTCTTTCCCACAGGCCGTCCAGGATCAAGCTTGAGGAGCACATCACGATCGGACGCCCGCGCGAGGTCCACGACGTTCGCTTCACTCCCGGTTTCGAGGAGCATTACCGACGGCTCTGGGCCGCAATCGAAATTCACGGAGCCGGAGGGACAGACCAGTGACCATGCCTGAAACCACCGTCGCCACATTGGTCCCTACTGTCGCCAAACGAAAGCTTGATCCCGTATGGCTGTACCGAGCCCTGTTTCTCGCAGGATTCCTTGGCCTCTGGCAGCTTGCGTCCGGACGACTTGTCGATCCCTTCTGGATCAGTAGCCCTTCGGATATCGGACTTACCCTGTTCCAATGGAGCAGTTCCGGCCTCCTGCAGCGTCATCTTTTCGTGACTTTCCAGGAAACGATTATAGGCTTCTGCATCGGATCAACGTTTGGCGTCATATCCGCGCTGATCGTTGGTTCCAACGATATGCTTCGCCGGACCGTCGATCCCTTTCTTACGGCCGTCTACGGCGTTCCGAAGGTCGCCCTGGCCCCGCTGTTCATCATGTGGTTTGGCATCGGGTTGGCACCCAAGATCGTCCTTGCAGCAGTCAGCGTCTTTTTCCTCGTGTTCTTCAGCACAATTAGCGGCATCGCCCAGGTCGATAGAAGGATGGTCGACGGGCTGCGGATAATGGGAGCGAGCCCGATCGTCGTTCAGCGAAAGGTGGTCTTCCCCGCGTCGCTGCCCTGGATCTTCACTGGCCTCAAGCTCGGCCTTCCCTACGGCTTCGTCGGCGCAGTCGCTGCTGAGATGATGGCGTCGAACGCGGGGATCGGCTTCCTCACTCAGGATGCTGCGGGACAGCTGAACTCGGCCGGAGTTTTCTCGGCACTCTTCGCCTTGATGGTTGTGACCTCCCTTCTCAACGAAGGGCTCGGGCACCTCGAGAAATGGATCTTCCGCTGGAAGTAGGGCGGAACTTGACAACCCGTAGCGGTTCAATCTGGGAGGATGACATGATCGATAGACGACACCTGTTTCGCATGATGGGGGCGGTGGGCCTCGGTGCCGCGGTAGCACCGCAACTGGTCCTGCCCGGACGCGCCGCTGCCCAGGAAAAGGACCTTATGAAGCTCAATGTCGGGGTCGGCGGAATCACTTTTGCCTACCTGCCTCTTCTCGTGGCGAAGGCAGCCGGCTTTTTCGAAGAGGAAGGCCTGGACCTCACCTTCGTGAACGCAAACGGTGGGGCCAACGCCCTCGCCGCCGCCCTTGGCGGCAGCGTCGACATATGCGGCCTCGTGATGAGCGACATCATCCTGGCCTCGGCCAAAAAACAGAAACTGCACGCCTTCGCGCCTCTGATGTCACAGTATGCCAGCGATGCGATAATCAGCACTGCCGCGGCACAAAAGGCAGGCATCACCTCCGACATGCCTTTGACGGAGCGGATGGCGCGCCTCAGGGGAATGACGCTCGCAATCTCCAGCCGTGGTAGCGGCATCGATAAGCTCTGGCGCTATCTCATCGGCCTCGGCGGCCTGGATCCGGATAAGGACGTGACCCTGACTGTAGTCAAGCTCGATCAGATGTACCCGGCATTGATCTCCGGGCAAATCGACGGCTTCAACACCACGGCGCCTTCAAACAACCGCGCCGTTGAAGAAGGGCGGGCGATCTGGGTCGCCAGGCCCTCCCAGGGCGAAGTACCAGGCCTTGAGAACTTTCTCTACACGGTTCTGGGTGCCAAGCCCGAGTATCTCGCCGCCAATCCGGACGTCCCCAGGAAGCTGGTGAACGGTCTGGTCAAGGGCGCGAAGCTGATCCGTTCGGACGCCGCCAAGGCGGGTGCTCTCATGCAGAAGGAGTTCTTTGCCCAGACCGACGGTCAACTCGTCATTGACACCGTCAAGGATCAAGCGACGACGGTGGCATCTCCTCCGACCCTGTCGGAGGGGCAGTTCAAGCAGAATGTCGAGTTCATGCTCAAGTTCGGGCACGAGGTCGACAAGGTGGCGTTCTCGGACACCATCAACGGCAAATGGCTGACCAGCTAGAAGTCCTCGAAACGCATCCCGCAGGCAAGGATCGGCGGGGTGCGTGACGCTGTTTGATCGACGCCCGGAGACTATACACCGGGGGACACCTCAGCACTGGTCGAAGTCCGCTGACGGCTTGAGCTGGGAGACTGCCTCTAAATATTCCGAGATTACGTCGAGCTCTTGATCTGAAAACCTTTCGGTCACTTGTTGGTAGCTGCCGCGCAACTCGCCTAACAGGGCCAACGGGCCGCTCGCAGCAGCACGGTCGAGCTGGATCAGGACGCTCCGTCGGTCTTCACTGTTCGGGATCCTTTCGGTGAAACCTAGTCGTTCCAACCGATCGAACAGCGCTGTCCCGGAACCAGAGGTCAGACCGAGTGTCTTAGTAATCTCCTTGGGGCTCATGGGGACCGATGAAGAGGCAAGCAGCGAGATGCACCGCAGATCTGTCGGATGCATCTTGCCTTGGCGAGCCGCAGATTCCAGCGCCTCCTCGGCCTTATGAAGCATTCGGCCCAATGCTTGAGCCAACCGCTCTTGTCGTCTTTCTCGGTTCATTCCAGAGCCTTATCACGCCAAAACGTTTAATGTTTGGCTGATGACTGCCGGTTTGACATCCCCGCTTGATGTTGGAGACCATGGTAGCAACCACCTCCTAGCATGAGGATTGACTGATGGAGGCGAAAGCTGGCGGACGCTGAGCCAAGGATGCCCGCATCTTCGGCAGCTTTCACGCGAACGCTCGCCGCCAGGCCGCCGCCAGCAAACTTCGATATTTCCGGCAATTTAAGCTGGTGTTGATCCGTGCGGAACACAGGCGGATGGGAACCGCTTAGAGAACCGTCCGGACTTCCCACAACTCGGGAAACAACACGACATCCAGCATCTTGCGTAAATAGGATGCGCCACCGGTTCCACCGGTACCGCGTTTCAGGCCAATCACCCGTTCAACCGTCGTGACGTGATTAAAGCGCCAACGGCGAAAGTAATCTTCGAAATCGACGAGCTTTTCCCCGAGTTGATAAAGAGACCAATATCGCTCCGGCTCTTGGTAGATCTGACGCCATGCTTCGATCACCTTAGCATTAGAACTCCGCGTGGTGCGCCAGTCTCGGCGGTCGGCCTCATCGCCGAGGTCGAAGCCGTGGCGCGCGAGCAACATCAGAGACTCGTCGTAGAGGCTGGGTTCAGTCAGAATTGTTTCGAGCAGCGTGCTGATATCCTCGCGATGGCTATGCGGGCGCAGCATTGCCAGATTGCGGTTGCCGACAAGATACTCGATCGCCCGATATTGATACGACTGAAAGCCAGACGACTGGCCAAGGGCGCTGCGGAATTGAGTATATTCGCTGGGCGTCATCGTGCGGAGGACATCCCATGCGCTGTTAAGCTGCTCGAATATCCTCGACACCCGTGTCAGCATCTTGAACGCCAATTGCACTTCATCGGAGCGGATGCAAGCGAGCGTCGACCGGATCTCTATGATCGCGAGCTTCATCCAAAGTTCCGACACCTGGTGCTGCACGATGAACAGCATCTCGTCGTGTGCGGAGGAAAGCGGCACCTGGGCATCAAGTATACGCTCCAAATGCAGATAGTCGCTGTACGACATCCGCGACTCGAAAGCCATATGAGCCCCCTCGCTGGAGGGATCGTAAGATGTCGTCACGTTACTGCTGCCTTTTTCTGGTACCGAGGATCGAGCCACAACTGCTTGCGCATCACGTCTTCGAGGATGGCAACCGCACCCAAAACATCCTCATGACCGATATAAAGCGGCGTGAACCCGAACCGGATTGCCTCGGGAGCCCGGAAATCCCCGATCACGTCGCGATCGATCAATGCCTGCATGATTGCATAGCCTTCCGGATGACCGAACGACACCTGACTGCCCCGGGATTGCGGGTCACGTGGGGAAAGCAGGGTCAGATCGGGGCATCGTCGCTCGACTTCTTCGATAAAGCGTTCCGAAAGCTGGATGGACATGGCGCGGACGTCTTCCAACGCGATGCCGTCCCACACGTCCAGCGCCGCATCCAAGGCCGCCAGTGCGACGATCGGCGGAGTGCCGACCCTCATACGGTCTATACCCGCTCCGGGCCGATAGTCCTGCCGGAATTCGAACGGCGTTTCGTGACCCAACCAACCCGAGAGAGCCGGGCGTGCACGGTCGACCAGTCTGGGCGCTAGGTAGATGAAGGCTGGGGAACCGGGGCCGCCGTTTAAATACTTGTAGGTGCATCCGACTGCAAAATCCACGTCAGCGCAAGCCAGATGCACAGGAAGCGCCCCGGCAGAATGCGCTAGGTCCCAAATGACCAGCGCGCCGGCTTCATGCGCCTTGGCAGTCAGCCGGCGCATGTCGTGAAGGCGGCCCGTGCGATAATCGACCTCGGTCAGCATCACCACCGCGACATCCTGATTGATGGCGTCTTCGACCTCTTCCGGGGCAACGATCCGGAGCCGGTGTCCCTGGCCCAGCATTCCGATCAGGCCCTGGGCCATATAGATATCGGACGGGAAATTGCCACTATCTGTAAGAACGACCTTCCGCTCACCTTGCAGTTCGAGCGCGGACGCCAGAGCCTGATAGACCTTGATCGAAAGAGTGTCACCGGTCACGACAGTGCCGGCTGGGGCGCCCACCAGCTTGCCGATGCGGTCGCCGACCCGGCGGGGCATATCCATCCATCCAGAGGTATTCCAAGCTCGTATCAGCTGTGTGCCCCACTGCTGCTTCATGACATCGAGCACCCGCTCCGCCGAGCCGAAAGCCATTGGCCCGAGCGAGTTGCCGTCCAGATAGATAAGGCCTGGGGGAAGATCGAACTTCGTTCGGGTGGCGGCGAATTTTTCTGTTAAACCCATGTTCCAACTTTGCTCCTGGAGAACGCGTCGTGCTTCCAATGGATGCTATTCGACCCAGCCGCTTAGGGGCACGAAACGGCCGTTTCTGATCTCAGAGACCAGGCCGGCGCGTTGCGCGTGATGGTCGCTTTTCGACAGCGAAACCGGAGGAATGATGCCGCCCGATTGCCAGTGCGTTGTGGCTTCCATCGCCGCTATGAAAGTTTCGCGGGTAAGGTACCGCCCCGCCCGCTCGAGCGCATCCAAAATCAGCTTGCCGTATACATATCCGTACAACGTATATCGGTTCGGCTGACCACCCGGATGATGCCTGGCGAGTACCGCCCGGTAGTCCCGCATGCCAGGCTCTTCGCTAAACTCGGGGTCGGGAAAATGGCAGAGACCGATGGTGCCTTCCGCCGAGGCACCGCCACCGCCGAGATATTGCTCGTCGGCCAGCGGACCGGAGGCAATCATATGGCCCGACCAACCGGATTTTGCTTTCGCGACCATGGCAGCCTTCGCCTGGACCGGATACAGCGCCATGAACACCGCATCCGCGTCATGCGCAACCGACTCGAATTCCTGCGTCAGATCGGAAGGATCACGGGTTTTTACGGTGGCGGTCCCGCTGAGAGAATAACCGAACTCCGGGCCATGGTGCTCCATGAACTCCTGATACAGGTCGCCGTACTCGTTTTGATCGCGTATCAACGCTATACGTTTGAAACCACGTTCTTTTCCGGCATATTCACTGATTTTCCGTAGTTCGCCGATGTAGTGAGGAAGCGAGGTGAAGACGTAGCGGCTGTCTTGGCTGGCGAACAGGGTCGTATGGGGAAAGAGAAATGGTACGCGGTGGGTCTCCGCGAGGTCGGCGATTGACATCGCCTCCGGGCCGCCGAAATTGACGAGTGCAAATACATTGTCGAGAAGGACTAGCTTCTTCGCGTTCGCAACCGCCGCTTCGGCATCTCCGCCGCCCGATCGCGTGTATCCTTTCCAGACAATCCTGCGGCCATGAACAGGTCCGAGTTCGTTGCGCTCATCGAACGCCATGCGGAAGCCCCGGTTTTCCTCGTCAAGGGAGAAGGTGTTGGTAACGTCTTCCATTCCCATCAGGATCATGTCATCGGTGATACCTTTGGCGGGCATGTCCAAAGCCGGTTGTGATGACATCATCTCGTTTGAGCGGGTTTGGCTGTAAGCAGACACCTGATTCTCCTCGGTGTGGATAAGCGTGCTTCTAATGAACTCTCTCGGCCTTGAAGCGGCGCTCAAGAAGCGCGACGAGGCGGACCATTGGCCAGAGAAACAGAAGGTAGACGATCGCGGCGCCGATCAGCGGCGACGGGTTCGCATAGAAGGCTTGCGCGTCGGTTGCCGCTTTCAACAATTCCGGCAAGGCGACGGTTGACGCCAAAGCGGTTTCCTTGAACATTGAAACGCAGTTGCTTGTGATGGGCGGAATGACGATCCTGATCGCTTGCGGCAGCACCACCTTGCGCAACGTCAGAAGGAACGGAAGGCCGAGAGCGGAGGCAGCTTCGAATTGACCTTTCGGGACACTTTCGATGCCGGAGCGGAACACTTCTGCAGAATAGGCTCCGAACACGAACGAAAACGCGAGAATGGCGGAAGACCACGACGTCAACCTTATCCCCACAAACGGCAGGGCGTAATAGATCAGGATAAGGACAACCAGCGCAGGTATGGATCGAAAGATGTCGATGAATCCGATCGCGAGCAGACGCAACGGGATCGGCGCGTAAAGACGCAGCAGACTGATCACCAGGCCAAGTGGAATGCCGATAAGAATGCTGAGTATGCCCAGTAGCAAGGTATTGATGAAGCCGCGCATGAGGGCCGGAAGGCTTGCCGCGAGAACTTCAGGACTGAAGAAGGTTTCAAACAGGCCCACAACGGCTCCTCAGATCAGGTAGCGACGCAAGGGGTGGAACAGACACCCCAAAGTCCCGCAAGGTTCGATAGCGCGGCAGCCGGAAAATCATCTGACTGGCCTCGCACCGCTCTCGATACCAACTCGAGAGATGCGAGGCCGGAAAGGTTTGCTAGGTGATGCCCTGCAAAGGCGTCAGGGTGTGGGAAGCGGCACCACGTTCACGGTCGTCGAGTCCGGGGACGGGTCCTGGTTGAACCACTTCCTGTAAAGCGCCGCCATGGTGCCGTCCTTCTTGATTGCTCCAATGGCATCGTTGATAGGTCCCAGCATCGGATGATCCTTCGTCATCATCATTCCCAGCCGATCCGCCGACTTCATGCTGTACTTCACTTCGAGGTCGGGATTTTTTGCCAGTCCGAAACGCATGCTGTCATTCACCACGGCATCAACCCGGCCGGCGATCAGATCGAGCAGCATATCCTGCTTGGCGTTATATGACCTTATGTCTGTAATCCCGTATTGGGATCTATTGGCATTGGCCCACTTCTCCCCGACAGTGCCGGAGATCACCCCGATGGTTTTACCCTTGAGGTCCGCGTCGGTTTTGATGGGGCTGTCTTTTCTGGCCGCGATATCGGTTGTCGGATCATAATAAGGCTGAGTGAAAGACTGCGATTTCAAACGCTCACTGGTGATGGTGATGGACGAAACCGCTACGTCGATGCGCTTCGAGGTGGTCGCAGCAAACAATGCCTGGAAGCCGTAGTCCGAAATTTCCAGCTTTGCCCCGACACGCTTGGCGATATCCGTGATGAGGTCGATTTCGAATCCCTCGAAGCTCCCATCGGCATTCTTGTATTCGAAGGGGGGGTTGGCCGGATAGGCGCCTACGTTCAAAACAGTCTGGGAATGCGCGGCAAGAGGCGTGAGAAGGAGGCTCATCGCCGATGCCGACAGCATGAGAAAACGTCTAGTGACCATAAGAAAACTCCCAGTATGCTACGGCCAAATGTCGCCGACTAGCGTCGTTAGCGTTCCACTGACGGACTTATTGTTTTTTGTGACCGTCATTGTCTTTTTGTACGCATAATCATACAATAGGTCAAGCGGTGAGTGCCGATTTCAAGCAAGGCTCGGAAATGACTAAACAAAAGCAGGCTGCGGTCCAACCGGACGTCACTCCGTTGAGAAGCGACGTGTTGCCAAGATACCGCCAGGTCGAAGCCATCCTCCGCGATCAGATCTGGCTTGGAGAACTCGGCCCCGGCGATCAGTTGCCGACCGAGGAGGAACTGTGTCGGCGGTTTGCCGTGAGTAGAGCCACGGTAAGACAGGCGCTGAAGATCCTGGAGCAGGAGAACCTCATTCACAAGGCAGTACCTCGGGGAACGTTTGTAAACCCGACCCTGGAGCAGGTTCGCCGAGGGTTGATCGACGTTACCCGCGCGGATCTACTCGACATGCGAGGCTTCGAGATCCAGGCGCCCCGGACGGGTTTCTATACGGCAAGGGGCGATGTCCAGACAGCGCTGAAGGTCGCGTCCGGCTCAAAGGTGTTCTTCTTTCTGCGGGTGTTCAACCTGAATGGCGAACCCGTCGGAGGCGAGCAGGTCTATCTGGCTGCAGACAACGAGAAGCTCCTCTCCGGCGACGACATGATTGCGCCGTCGATCTCGAAGCGTATCTCCCAGCGGCTGAACAGGTTGGTGGCGCGAACCGATATTCGCGTGAGCGCAATAACAGCAGATGCCCGGCACGCTATCCGCTTCGATACATTTTCCGGAGCGCCGTTGATTTCCGTGACGCGCACCTCATACGGCTCAGATGGCGATCCCTATGAATACGGCCACACGGTCCTTCGATGCGACCGGTGCCAGCTCATTCTCGATTAACTAAACTAGCAACAATAGGAGAGCTTTGATGGAAGTCATTAGCACCGACAACGCGCCGCAGGCGGTCGGACCTTATTCGCAGGCCATCGTTCAAGGTGACTTTATATTCGTTTCGGGCCAGCTTCCGTTCGATCCAAAGTCTGGCGCCTTTAACTCGGATGATCCGATCGAGCAGCTTGCTCAGTGCCTCGCCAACATCTCGGCGATAGCTGACGCGGCTGGAAGCTCGATTCAGAGAACCGTCAAGACGACCATCCTCGTTACCGACCTGAAGCGGTTTGACGAGCTGAACGCGGAATATGCCAAGATCTTCAAAACCCACAAACCCGCTCGCGCTTGTTACCAGGTGTCGGCCCTTCCCAAGGGTGCGCAGGTCGAAATCGAAGCGATCATCGCGCGCTGACGTCTTGAGTCGCCGCCAGTTCTTCTGGCAGCGGTCTCGCCGCGAAAACCCTGTACAAGCCCTTTCGCAAGGAGAGAACGTGATTTTGGGAACCGGACCAATTTTAGACTACCCGCATGACGCCCAACCCAAAAAAATGACCGTCTCGGCTACCGACGTTGCCGTCGAAATCATCGGCATGAACAAGTGGTACGGCGATTTCCACGTGCTGCGCGACATCAATCTGAAGGTGATGAAGGGCGAACGCATCGTCATCGCCGGCCCGTCCGGCTCCGGCAAATCGACGATGATCCGCTGCATCAATCGCCTTGAGGAACACCAGGCCGGCAACATCATCGTCGACGGCATCGAGCTTACCAACGACCTGAAGAAAATCGACGAAGTGCGCCGAGAAGTCGGCATGGTGTTCCAGCACTTCAACCTCTTCCCGCACCTGACGATCCTGGAAAACTGCACGCTCGCGCCGATCTGGGTCCGCAAGATGCCGAAGAAGCAGGCGGAAGAGATCGCCATGCATTATCTCGCCCGCGTCAAAATCCCGGAACAGGCCCATAAATATCCGGGCCAGCTTTCGGGCGGCCAGCAGCAGCGCGTGGCGATCGCCCGCTCGCTCTGCATGAAACCGAAGATCATGCTGTTCGACGAGCCGACCTCGGCGCTCGACCCGGAAATGGTCAAGGAAGTGCTGGATACGATGGTGAGCCTTGCGGAAGAAGGCATGACCATGCTGTGCGTCACCCATGAAATGGGCTTTGCCCGCCAGGTCGCCCACCGGGTGATCTTCATGGACCAGGGCCAGATCGTCGAACAGAACTCGCCGGCGGAATTCTTCGACAACCCGCAGCACGAGCGCACGAGGCTCTTCCTGAGCCAGATTCTGCATTAGCAGAAGGCCGGGACGTGCCGCCGGCTGCGCGTAGGACATCCGTCGCCACATCCTTTCCAATCTATCTGAATTGGAAACCGCTTATGTCGTCTTGGATTTAACCGGGTTCATCCTCAATTTCGGTGCTTTAGCACCAGCGTTCTCGCCCTCATCAGTTCTGGGCCGCCGTACATTGATCGCCTCAGCATCTTGAGGCGGTTGATCTAACGACGGTCCTGATGGATTTGACCGTCCACACGCGTACAAGAGATCAGGGCGGGCCTAACGTCCGCTTCAATCGCATGCAGACGAAGGCTACCCCGTGAGTCCACCACCCAAACCGACGACCCAGCAGCAGACACGCTACTGGAGGCACGCGTCTACGCGATTTATTCCATGCTCTCGCCGGCTGAAAAGCGGCTTGCCGACATCCTGCTGCAATACCAGATAGACCTGCCGAGCTAGAGCTATACGGCGGGCGAGCTTGCAGAAAAGGCGCAGGTGTCGAAAGCGACGGCGGCACGGCTGATCCGCTTGCTGGGCTATGCGACCTATCCCGATGCCAAGCGGCAGATCCGGGCCGACCAGCACGGGGGATCGCCCCGGGCAGGTCTGGAAGACCCCGATCGCGCGCCGTCAGGCAAAGTCTCGCTGAGCAGCACGGTCCAGATGGACCTCGACAATATTCGAACCACCGCCGAAAGCCTGTCCGAAGCCACGCTGAGCGAGGTAAGCCAGGCAATCGTCGGCGCCCCAGATTGCTGCCGACGATCATCAAGGAGGCGCGTGCCGCAGGAGCGATAACGGCGCTGATTACCGATCTCAGCGCCGCGGCAAGCGCCAAGGCCACCAACCATGTGCTGCGATGCCGCTGCCGGTCGCCCTCACCCTTCAATTCCCTCGTCGCCGCCGTCACCATCATCAATTATCTCGCCTGGAGCGTATCGACGGCGATGGGCGAGGCAAGCCTTGCCCGGTTCGAAAAGATCGACCGACTGGTGAAACTGCTCGACGACGTATCGCCCCCCAGACCAGTATCGGCCGGTGGGCCGGCAAAGGCGGGCTTCGGTCAGGAAAATTTTTCGAGCACGTGCAGACGCGTCGGCGATGCCCAGACGCCGGACTTGGATGTGGTCAGCCCGCACCTGACGAGCGTCTCGGCGAGACCGACGGCCGTCGAGACGCCATCGAGTTCACCCTTTTGAATCAGCGGGATAAATTATCGTTTGAACTTAGGTCGAGGGCAAAAAAAGCAACCGCGCACATAAAAACTCCGGACGCGCGGTGAGTGAGAGTGCCTGCCCTTTGGTCACGCAACAACATGTTCTCGTGCAAAGGCAACACCAGAGGGATGAAAGAAAGTTCCACACCAACGGCTCTGGGACAGCGTCTCGAGGGCTTGATCCGTCCTCCGATAGCTCGATAGAGCGGCCTCCAGCTGTAGCCAATCTCTCGCTCCTTGATTGCGCCAACCGCGTCAGAAATCTCAGCGCCGGGATGGCGGGTCACAACATTGTCGATCGCTCGATCGTCAGGGGACGAAATTGCTGTTTTAAAGCCAGGAAATTTGCCTACGAGAATTCGGTTTTGGACAAGCTCATGGTCGCAACTGACCCGAGTGCAAGCGAGTGATCTGTTAATCACCTAAGGAAAGCGGCCGTAGATCCGCACAAACACAAAGGCGCGTCCGGCGTCGCTACCTCAACAGCATTATCAGCCCACGACCTGGCCTCTCTCAAGAAGTCGGCCCCGTCGCAGTATCCGGAAAATTCAAGGGAACGTCACTACATAAATCTGGAGGGATAAAGCATGTCGACTACAGACAGACTGCGAAGCATAGATCCGGCGGTATTCTGGCCGGCCCTAGCAATAACGGCCGGGTTCATCTCATGGGGAGCATTGGCCCCGGATAGCCTCGCCTCGGTCACACAAGCCACGCTTTCGGCGATCATCAACGGTTTCGGATGGGGCTTTGTTGTCTCGACGGCGTTGTTCCTGGTCTTTGCCGGCTTCCTGGCGATCAGCCGTTTTGGCAAGATCAGGCTTGGGGCGGATGACGAGCTTCCGGAATTCCGGACGGTTTCGTGGGTATGCATGATGTTCAGTGTCGGCATGGGCATCGGCCTGATGTTCTGGGGCGTTGCCGAGCCGGTTTTCCATTTTGGCGCCCCGCCTCACGGGCTGGCGGTCGCGCAATCCAAGGAAGCCGCTCTGCTCGCGATGAAATATTCCTATTTTCACTGGGCCCTGCACCCTTGGGCCATCTATGCGATTGTCGGTCTGGCGATCGCCTACTTTACCTACCGCAAGGGCTTGCCCATCCTGATTTCAAGCGCGTTTACCCCCCTGCTGGGCAAGGCGGTGAATGGACCGATCGGTAAAACGATTGATATTCTCGCCGTCATCGCCACACTGTTCGGCACGGCGACGTCGCTTGGACTTGGTGCACAGCAGATCAACAGCGGTCTGAATTTCCTCTGGGGAACTGGTGAAGGGACAGGCATTGCCCTTGCGATCATCGCGGTGCTGTCGATGCTGTTTATCCTGTCGGCAGTGTCCGGGGTGGGCAGGGGCGTACAATTCCTGAGCAATATGAATATGGTGGTAGCCGCCGCGTTGCTGGCGTTCCTGGCTATCGTTGGACCGACCATCTTCATCCTCAACACCTTCACCGAAGCGCTCGGCGACTACCTGGCCGATCTCGTCACAATGTCGTTCCGCACCGCCGCCTTCAGCGACGGCAAGTGGCTGGGGAGTTGGACGATCTTCTACTGGGCCTGGTGGGTGTCCTGGGCGCCTTTCGTCGGCGTCTTTATCGCGCGCATCTCAAAAGGGCGCACCATCCGCGAATTTGTCATTGGCGTTCTGCTCATTCCGAGCGGCGTAACCTTCCTTTGGTTCACCATCATGGGTGGTACGGCGCTGCATTCGGAATTGATGGGGGCTGGTGGTCTTGTCGAGGCGGTCAACAATCAGGGTGCCGCCATCTCACTGTTTGCGCTACTCGAACAATATCCGGGAACCGCGGTCACTTCGTTCCTCGCGATATTCCTTGTTGCGATCTTCTTCATCTCGGGAGCGGATGCCGCCTCGATTGTGATGGGCATGCTGTCGTCTCACGGCACACTTGAGCCCGCACGCGGCGTCGTCGTCCTCTGGGGCGTCCTTGCCGGCGCGTCGGCCTGCGTGTTGCTGGTGATGGGAGGTTTGCAAGGCCTGCAGACCGCGTCGATCATCGCGGCAGCACCCTTCCTCGTCGTTATGGTCGGGTTGTGCATCTCCCTATGGATCGCGCTGTTGGACGACCTCGAAGGGCGCAGCAAACTGGCCCCACCCCTGCCCGAAGGCCCGCCCTTAGGCGAAGCACTCGCGGCTCAGTAGGTCACCGCGTTGCCACCCAAGCAACTAACCAATCGCACCCTAAACTGAGTTTCAGGTGCGATTGGCAGGAAGCCTCGGCGACAGGTGCGGGGAAAGGGTTGGCGCAGGCGGATCTTCTGGTCAAAAAATAGAGCATGTGCAGCGTTTCTCCTTTCACGCTGTATTTTCGTGCTCCCATCTCGGGGGGGAAATAGCCGAGGCATTCCAGGCGGCTCGCAACTCATCGCGTCGCCCGGCATGGAAATGAATGCGGATTAGAAAAGAACCGAAGCTGCAGCGCTGCAGTTGCCCAAAAACACAACATGTCCAATATGCGCCTCCGTCCTACCGGGGCCAAACGATGCACGGTCGCCGCCGTTCCACCGGCGAGATCTCAGGACGGCTTATACTTAACCAGGCGTTACAGATGATAAATCATCTGCGTCTGCTCTTCCGGGAATGCTGCAAGGTTCCGACCGTCGACAGCCAAGAGCCGCGCTTCGTAGGGCTGCGCCCTGCCGCCTTCGGTTACTTTTGCGTTCGCCAGCGGCCTCGATGCGTTTGCGCGTCAGCGAACCGCATGGAAGAGCCCTTTCGCATCCGCGCTCCGGCCGCCCTGAAGGGAGCCGGCTCGGCAGCACCTCACATGTTGGCTTAACCTGTTGGAAAAACGGCTTTGAGGCGTAACGCCAATGGAACGCAGAGAACTACATTTGGCCGCGCCAAACCGGGTCGTCGCCATCTCAAAGACAGGCCCCGGATAGATGTCTGTCATTTTGAAATCCAGTTGGATGACTTCTTATGCAGTAGGCGGTGCGGGATGGATGAAGGGCCAGGGGCTTGCTTCGGATCCCTTCTCGATTGGCACTTCAATGAGAACGGGAGCGTTCAGTTCCAGAGCCTCGCTGACAGCCGATTTCAGTTCACCTGGGGACGACACGCGATATGTTTTCACGCCAAAACTCTCGCCGAGTTTTACGAAATCAGGATTGGTGAGGTCTGAGCCAATGTACCGGCCGGAATAGACTTGCTTCTGATCGCGCAATACGTTTCCGTAGGCATTGTTGTTGAACACGATTGCGACGACCGCGATATTATGCTGCACGGCTGTAGCCAGCTCCTGCACACCGAACATGAAACCACCATCGCCCGACACTGAAACGACTGCCTTATCCGGATTGCCGACCTTGACACCGAGGGCGGTATTGAAGCCGAACCCGAGGTTGTCTTGATAGCCGCAAGTCACATACTGTCGGGGGCCGTAGACGGGGAAGGCAAACCGGGCGGTGAAGCCCATTTGACTGACCTCTTCGACGAAGAAACCATCGCGCGGCAGTGCCTCCCGGATCGCATTCAAATAATCGACCTGAGGCTGAACGGCCGAGAACCGCTCTTTCGCGTTGCGATTCAGGGCCGCGAACTCATCAGTACGCGACGCTCTGCCTGGTGTTCCCACTGCTTTGGTCAAAGCTGCAGTGCCGGCCTTTGCGTCCGCGACAATTCCAACGTCCGGCTTCAACCGGACCATTTCCGTTGGATCGATATCGATCCGAATAACCTTGAGTCCCTTGGGAAGCCACTTCCACCGCATGAATTCGAGTTCAAGACGGCTCCCGATACCGATGAGCACATCGGTATCTTTCCAGTAATCGAACGCGGCGACAAAATTCAGATAGTTGGGATGCTCGTCGCTTACGACGCCCTTTCCCGATCGATGGGACGTAACCGGCGCTTTAAGCGCTTTGGCCAATTCAGCAACTTCCGCACCCGCATCAACAGCGCCGCCGCCCACCATAATCAGAGGGTTCTTGGCGTTTGCCAGGATAGCAGCCGCAGCCTGAATACTGTCAGGATTGACTTGGGGGTCCGCGGCGCGTCTGGTTTCAGGAAGATCGAGCTCCGGGCCTGTCATTCCAAAGACATCCCAAGGCGCCTCGACCGCTCCGGGTCCCTGACGTCCGGAAAGCATTTTTCCGATCACCTCGGCCACGACCGTTCCGGTCTGGGACTGATGATCAATCCGCTCTGCGACCTTCGTGATCCCACGCATGGTCGCCAGCTGGTCGGGCAGCTCGTGGAGCTGGCCCCGACCCTGACCGATCAAGTGCGACATGATATTGCCCGTCAAACACAAGACAGGGGAATTCGCTCCATAGGCAGTGCAGAGGGCGGCGCCGGAATTGAGCACACCTGGACCAGGCACAACCGTATAGGCGCCAATGCGTCCAGTGGACTTCGCGTAACCGTATGCCATGTAGCCCGCACCCTGCTCGTGGCGGGTATGGATAAAACGGATCTCGTCGCGCTTTTCATAGAGAGCATCGTTGAAGTCGTACATATGGGCGCCGGGGATGCCGAAGACAGTGTCCACACCGTTTTCGACGAGTGAACGAGCGATGGCCTGCCCTGTGGTCTCTTTGTTTTTCATGATGATGTCCAAACCTGGCTTTTGGGGATGCTCAGGCCGCCGAGCGGGCGCTCAGCGTGCCTTCCGCCGACAGAGCCTTGACGATCACGCCCGCATCAGAAGGCTGCATCCCCGCCAAATTCATGCGACCGGAATCGGCCATGTAGATCCCGTGTTTGTGGCGCAATGCGACTGCCGTGTCTTTCGACATCGCCAGGTTCGAGAAGAGCCCTCGCTGGTTTGCGATAAAGCTCAGTTCCGGATGGGCAGCTGCAAGGGCGGCGCGGTTACCATTGACCCGAGCACACATTTCAACCAGCTCCTGCTTCCAGATTTGGGTAAGCTCCATGCTCTCCAGAATCACGCGTACGATGGCAGCGCCGTGGTCCGGGGGCATCGACCAGTTGACACGTGCCAACGACGCCATGTTGCCATCGGCGATTTTGAGCTGCTCTGCATTGCGGCTCACAAGGTAAAGGGCACCAACACGCTCGCGATAAAGACCAAAATTCTTGTCACACGAGTAGGCAACAAGCGCTTCGTCTACTGCCTCGAGGATAAGGCGGGTTGGCTCCGCGTCCGCTTCGAGGCCGTTGCCCAGACCTTGGTAGGCAAGATCGATAAAGGGAAGGAGCTTGCGCTCGACGAGCTTTGCAGCGATCTGCTCCCACTGGCCGATATCAAAATCAATGCCAGTTGGGTTGTGGCAGCAGCCGTGTAGCAGGATCACATCACCAGTCTCGGCCGCGTCGAGAGCCTCCAGAACACGATCGAAGTCGATTTGCTGCTTGGCAAGGTCGACGAAACGATAGTCTTTGACGGTCAAGCGCGCCGACTCGAAAATCGGAGCATGATTGGGCCAGCTGGGTGTGCCAAGCCAGACCTTCGCACCGGGTGTGGCTGAGGCGATAAGTTCAGCGCCCAGTCGCAGAGCGCCGCTTCCACCTGGCGTCTGAATGCCTACAACCTTGCCGGCATAATGATTTGCGCCGAAAATAATCGGTTTCAGGAGATTGACGAAATTCAGGTCCCCTTCCGGCCCGAGATAGCGCTTGCTGTCCTGGGTCTCGAGCAGCTGCCTTTCAGCGAGCTTGACGGCCCGCATGACCGGTGTTCGCCCTTGTTCGTCTCTGTAGACGCCGACGCCGAGGTCGACTTTGTAGCCTCTGGGATCGGCCTGAAACGCTTTGATGAGCGCAAGTAGGCTGTCGGCTGGTTGCGCAGTGAGTTTCTCAAACATGTTGTCTACCTCCTAAGAACGTGGCGTAAGCCTACAGGCGCTTTAGTGAGGCATGTTTGCAATTTTCAGCATATAGAGATATTATCTTACATGAAAATCACCAACTTTCCGCAAATTATGCAGATATTTTGACATGACCTCAAAATTACATACCCTAGATCAATTCGATATCCGTCTTCTCGCGGCTATTCAAAGCAATGCTGAGCTGACGCAGACTGAACTGTCGCAAGTCGTCAATCTGTCAGCAGCTCAATGCTCGCGGCGGCTTGACCGGCTGAGAAGCGAGGGTCTGATCCAGAACGTTGTAGCGATTTTGAACCCGGAAAAACTCGGCTTTTCCGTTGTTGCGCACACGCTGGTTAGCCTTCGGTCCCACACAGAGGAAGGGAATGCTCAACTGCACCGCTTCATCGAAACGGCGCCAGAGATCCTGGAATGCTACTCCCAGACGGGCGATGCGGATTTCCTGATGAAGATTGTGGCCAGCGATCTTGACCACCTCAGCATCTTTTTGGAGCGTATGATCAAGGTGACGGGTGGACTGGCGTCGGTCACCTCCAGCATCGTGCTACGGACCCTTAAGAAGAGTACCGAACTCCCGTTGCAGATTATTCAGACCTAGCGGGATTAACTACAACGCCAAAAGCAGGCTATCGGCTACCTTCGATATCGCGGCTCGGTCGACGATTGCAATGACGGAACCTGAGGCTATGACCATTCCTCCAACTGAGGCTGTCAGACGAATATAGCGACTTCTCCACCAAACCGACGCTTCAAGCTCGAATTTGGTGAACGCACTCGCTACAAAAATCATCCCAACGACCGCGGGAGCGGTCGCTACGGATAAAGCATCCGGACGATAGGCCAGGATGAGCGAGCATATCGTAAGGGTGACCGACCCGAGGACCGCCAGAAAGTAACATACCCACCAGTCTTGCCGGGCGCGTACACGGTCTGCCCTGGTTTTTCCCAGATATGACATCAGTATACGCTGCCTGAGCTCGCAGTACCGGGGCTGGAAGCGGTACGACCGAATTCCTCAATCAGCCGTGTCGTGGCGTTCGCAAATAAAGTGACATCATTTCCAATGGCAACGAATGTTGCACCGAGATCGACGTAGCGCCTGGCAAGCGACAGATCGGCGGTCAAGATTCCTGCAGCTTTTCCATGGGACTGGATGCGCAAGAGAGCCTTCTCAACTTCTTCTTGGACTTCCGGGGCTCCCGGCTTACCAAGATAGCCCATGTCAGCTGCGAGATCAGCCGGGCCGATGAACACGCCATCGACGCCGTCGATCGATGCGATTTCATCTAGCGCGGCCAAACCTGCGCGGCTTTCGATCTGAAGCAAGAGACAGATTTCGTCGTTTGCCGTCTGGAGGTAGTCCGGAATCCGGTTGAAGCGTGAGGCACGAGCCAGCGCTGCACCAACGCCCCGGACCCCGCGCGGGGGATAAGACACGGCCTTTACCAAATTCTCGGCGACCTCTTTGCTGTCAACCATCGGGATCAGGAGTGTTTGCGCGCCGATGTCGAGCAGCTGTTTTATGATGTATGTCTCGCCGATTGGCGGCCTGATAACCGCGTGACTGGCTGAACCTTTCATCGCCTGTAACTGGGCGACCAGGAGCGGGATGTCGTTTGGCGCATGTTCGGCATCGAGAAGGAGCCAGTCGAAGCCGGCGTCCGCTGATATTTCGACCGTGTAAGGATTTGCCAGAGCTTGCCAAAATCCGGTTTGAAGCCGCTTTTCCTGAAGCGCCCTTTTGAAGGTGTTGGTTGGAGCTGGCATGGTTTTCCCCTATTCGAAATACAGGCTTACAGTTCCGTAGGGCCCGAAATCGCCTACGATCGTGTCTCCATGACGTGCCTCAATCGGTCGAATGAACGACCCGGCAAGAACGACCTGCCCTGCTTCTATTCCGTCTCCATATTGCGACAGCCGATTGGCAAGCCACGCAACACCACGAGCAGGTTGATTGAGGACGCCCGCGCCAAGCCCAGTCTCTTCGACCTCCGCGTTGCGAGACACTATGGCACCCATCCAACGCATATCCAGTTGATCCGGGCGCACAGCGCGGCCGCCCGTTACGATGCCGGCGTTCGCAGCATTGTCAGAGATCGTATCGAGGACGTTACGGTTTTTCTTCGTCTGGGGATCCACCCGAAGAATCCGCGTGTCGAGAATTTCGAGGGCTGGAGTGACATAATCGGTGGCATTGAGCACATCGACGACGGTCACGTTCGGCCCCTTTAGGGGCGCTTTCATGATGAAGGCGATTTCAGCTTCGATCCTCGGCTGAATAAACCGGTCTTTTGGAACGACCGAACTGTCCTCAAAGACCATGTCGTCCAGCAAGACCCCTGAGTCTGGAATGTTGATGTTGAGGGCATATTGCATCGCCTTGGATGTGAGACCAATTTTCCAGCCCACCACCTGACGTCCGTCGGAAACTTTCTTTTTCACCCACGCAGACTGGATCGCATAGGCATCATCCATCACCATGTCCGGATGCTGAAGTGACAAAAGCCCGGTCTGAACGCGAGTCCGTTCGGCTTCGTCCAGCGCGGCAACAGCTGTTTCTATGTCTGCGGTGGACAGCATCTCAGATCCTCTCGTCGGCAATGGTGTTGCGCAACAGACCGATACCGTCGGCCTCGACCTCAACGATATCGCCCGGCTTCAACCAAATTGGCGGATCGAAGCGTGCTCCAGCGCCAGTAGGTGTTCCGCAGACGATCACGTCGCCTGGCACGAGTGTCGTAAAGGTTGAGACGTAATTGATGATCTTCCGGAATGAGAAAATCATTCGACTGGTCCGATCACTCTGGCGGACCTCGCCATTGACCCGCGTCTCCAGCTTGATGTCCGCTAGCTGACTTTCGTCAGTATAAGGAACTATCCATGGCCCAATCGAGCCCGAGGCATCGAAATTCTTGCCTTGGGTAACGTTGAACTTGGCGTGCCGGACCCAATCCCGCAGCGTCCCTTCGTTGCAGAGCGACAGAGCCGCTATGTGTGAGAGAGCCTCGCTTTCTGGAATGCGTCGGCCTTCTTTTCCGATGACGACAACTATTTCCCCCTCATAATCGAGTTGAGGGCTCTCCGGTGGCCGGATCAGCGGCTGATCGTGACCCGTGAAGGATCGCGGGAAGCGGATAAACAGCGACGGATTGGTGGGCGCTGTCTGCCCATCTTTGTATTCCTCGTTACGGTCCGGAAAATTGACGCCGACGCAGATGATCTTTTCCGGCGACGGGATTGGAATGTCCAATGTAACCGCAGCCAGGGGATAGTCGACGGGGGCCGATTGACCTTTCTCGGCCAGCATGTCCAAAGCACCTGCGGCGATAACTTCGCGCAGGGTCGGAAAACGCGGGCGGAACCTGACGGACAGGTCCACCACGCCATCTTCGCGGATTAGGCCGTAACCCTGGCGACCGGAATTGGAAAAAGATGCAAAACGGGGATGCATACGGACTTTCCTTTATTGTTCTTTTGTTGTGATGCCACCAAGGCATACGTATTTGAGCTCGAGGTAGTCATCGATGCCGTATTTGGAGCCTTCACGGCCTAGCCCGGACGACTTTACGCCGCCGAACGGTGCTTCAGCAGTGGATATCAGGCCGGTATTCACGCCAACCATTCCATATTCGAGGGCCTCGGCAACTCGAAACACCCGCGACAGATCCTTCGCGTAGAAATAGGAAGCGAGACCGAATTCCGTGTCGTTCGCCTTTTCAACCACATCAGTCTCGTTCTCGAAGCGAAAGAGCGGCGCGATAGGCCCGAAGGTTTCTTCGGATGCCACGGCCATGTCTTGCGTGACGCCTGTGAGAACAGTCGCTTCGTAGAAGGTGCCGCCAAGTTCATGCGCTTTTCCGCCTTGAATGACGATTGCGCCCTTCGATACGGCATCCTGAACGTGCTCTTCGACTTTCTTGAGAGCCGCTTCATCGATCAAGGGTCCGAGCGCAACGCCCTCCTCGAACCCGTTTCCGGTCCGAAGCTTACTAACGGCTTTGGCCAGCTTTTCAGCGAACGCGTCATAGACCGTATCCTGGACGTACAGGCGATTGGCGCAAACGCAGGTCTGACCATTGTTCCTGAACTTCGCGATCAAGGCGCCTTCGACGGCTGCGTCGAGATCTGCATCATCGAACACGATGAAGGGCGCATTGCCGCCCAGCTCCAGACCAAGTTTTTTGATCGTGGGAGCAGACTGACGGTAAAGTTCGGCACCAACTTCCGTCGACCCAGTGAATGTGAGTTTACGTACGATGGGATTTGAGGTCATCTCGGCGCCGATTTCGCGAGATGAACCGGTAATCACGCTGAACAATCCTGCCGGCAATCCTGCCCGCTCCCCCAGTACCGCCAAAGCGATCGCGGAAAATGGCGTCTGAGCAGCGGGTTTCAATACCATTGCACATCCGGCTGCGAGCGCCGGGCCAGCTTTTCGTGTAATCATCGCGTTCGGAAAATTCCACGGCGTGATGGCCGCGACGACGCCAATCGGCTGCTTCATCACCAGAATGCGTTTGTCTCGCTGATGGCCGGATATAATGTCGCCGTTGATGCGTCTGGCTTCTTCGGCGAACCACTCGATGAAACTTGCCCCATAGGCGATCTCACCCTTTGCTTCGAGGAGCGGCTTTCCCTGTTCGAGTGTGAGAATGTGCGCCAAGTCATCCTGGTTGGACATTATCAACTCAAACCACTTGCGCAGGATTACGCTACGCTCCTTCGCGGTTCGCGCTGCCCATTCCTTCTGCGTTTCTTCGGCATGCGCGATCGCCGCACGTGCTTCTGCCGCCCCCAGCTTGGGAACGGAGCCGATCTTCTCACCAGTTGCGGGGTTTGTGACCGCAATGGCATCCGTATCGTTTGCTTCGATCCAGTCGCCACCAATGTAAGCGGCCTGGCGGAATAACGTTGGGTCTTTCGGGTGCATCGCTTGGTCACTCCGTGTGGGCTAAGAGAAAAGGGACACAGGGACTTGCCAATGTCCCTCGCCGTCTGTGTTCGCAACGAGATCAGGGCGCGATGATCGGTTGAGCCTTTAGAAGTGGCTCCTGGGTTGGAAGGTCGGTGAACAAACTGCCGTGTTCGAACCAAGACCTCGGCGCAGGTGCCCCCCACAATGTCTGACGCTGTGGATCCTTCAGGTCCCATTTGATCGGCTCGAGATCGGGATCGACAGTCTGGTAGTCCGAGCAGTAAATCTCGATGCGGTGGCCGTCCGGATCAAGGATGTAGAGGAAAAATGCATTAGAGATGCCGTGACGGCCTGGACCCCGTTCGATGTTTGCGAGGTATCCAGTGGTTGACATAAGATCGAGGAGATCGATGATGTTCAAAGGTGTTGGAACCCAGAATGCTGTGTGATGCAGTCGCGGGCCGACGCCGTTTGTGAACGCCATGTCGTGGACGCCACCCTTGCGATGCAACCAGGCGGCAAACAGTTTTTTGCTTTCTGCATCCTCAGTGTATTCCGTAACACGGAAACCAATGTCGTTGTAAAAGGCCACGGATGCGTCAACGTCTGGCGTGAAGCAGTTGAAGTGGTCGATCCGGAGTGGTTTGACCCCGTGATAAAGCGCGTACTTTTGATGGATAGGCGTCAGGCGATCCATTTTGAAGTAAAATTCAAGCGGGATGCCGAAGTTGTCATGGGTGCGCAGGGTGCGTCCCTGGAAAGGGCGCTCCACCCATTCCGTCTTGTGACTTTTTGTATCGAAATAGACCTTGGCTTTGTCGAGATCTTCCTCGGAATAGACCTTCAAGGCGAGGTAGCTGATTGCCGAAGTATCGCTCTTCTTGAGCACCATGCAGTGATGGCCGCGTTCTTCCATGGCACGCAGGTAGACAGTATCAGAGTCTTCGTCTGTTACCTGAAGGCCGAGCATGTCCACATAGAAGGCACGGCTGGCAGCAAGATTCTTAACAAGGAATTCGACATGGCTAAGCCGAACCGTGTTGAACGCTGGATAGAGATTGAATTGCGGGAGCGGCATGGTTTCCTCCTCGGGGCCGAAACAGCCCGTGTTCGGCGCTTTGTTGTTACGAAGCGGCCGCGTCTTTTGTTGACGCAGCCAGAGTGTCGCGAAATCCTGTCAGCCGCCCAATTTCTGGATCGCATGGGCAGTCGTGGCGAAAGCGATGTTCTTGGTTTCCATGTAGAAATCGAACGACCAGTCTCCACCGTCGCGGCCGATACCGGAATTCTTGACGCCGCCGAACGGGGTCGGCAGGTGGCGGACATTCTCTGAATTGACCCAGATCATGCCAGCCTCAAGTTGGTCGGTCAGCCTGAAAGCCCGCGTCACGTCGGAAGTCCAAAGATAACCGGTCAAACCGTACTGCACATCGTTGGCGATCTTCAAAGCATCCGCTTCGTCTTTGAACGGGATTGCGGTCAGAACCGGACCAAAGATCTCTTCCTGGGCGATCCGCATTTCATTGTTGGCACCGGTAAAGAGTGTTGGAGCGACGTAGCATCCGCCACCTGGTCCTTCGACCTTGTGGCCACCAGCGGCGACAGTTGCGCCTTCGGCTTTGCCGATCTCGACGTATTCCAATACCTTCCGTTCGTGGACAGGGTGAATCAGAGGTCCGACGACCGTCTGCGGATCGAGCGGGTGGCCGACCTTGATACGTTTTGCCCTCTCGGCAACCATTTCCGTGAACTTGCCGTAGATGCTTTCTTCGACCAACAATCGGGATGAGGACGTGCATCGTTCGCCGTTGAGCGAATAGATCATGAATACGGCAGCATCCGCCGCTCGCTCCAGGTCAGCGTCAGCGAAAACAATGACCGGGTTTTTGCCACCGAGCTCGAAGTGGACGCGCTTGAGCGTGTCGGCACCCTGCTTCATGATCATTGAGCCCGTCCGGCTTTCGCCAACAAAACCGATCGCCTTGATCAATGGATGTTCTGTCAGCGCTTTACCGGCGTCCTCTCCCAAACCATTGACGAGGTTCCAAACACCTTTGGGAAGGCCGGCGCTTTCGGCAATCTCGACCAGCAGGCGTGCTGTAAGCGGCGAGAATTCAGCCGGCTTATGGACGATCGTGCAACCGGCCGCCAAGGCCGGTGCAATCTTCCAGGTCGACAGCATGAATGGCGTGTTCCATGGAGTGATCACACCGACCGGTCCAATTGGGTTCCGCGTTGTCAGGTTAATCTGGCCAGGAATACGGATCGATTTGCCGTCTCTTGCTTCTGGTGCTCGGTCTGCGAAGAACCGAAAATTCTCCGCGCCACGTAGCGCTGCCTTCGCCATGAATTTCAGCGACTGTCCGGTGTCCATGCACTCAATGAACGCGATCTCCTCGGCGCGGGCAACGATCGCGTCAGCGATTTTGTGCAGGAGCGCCTTGCGAGCGTCACCAGGCATTGCCGCCCAGGCGGGAAATGCCTCGGATGCGGCTTTGGCAGCACGATCGACGTCTGCCGCTTTGCCATGGGCGACTTGCGCCAGAGGCTGCAAGTCGACGGGCGAGATTGTCTTGAACGTTGCACGATCTAAAGCAGGGACAGCTTCTCCGGCAATGTGATTGAGGACGCCGTCGGTCCGAAACCGGGCAAGATAGGCCTCGGCCTTTTTCTTGTTGTCTTCAAAATTCGTCATGAGATCTCCATCTCGAATGCAGCAGCATTCGCTCAGCCAATGTTCAATGGTGTTTTCTAAGTTCCTGCCCGAAGGCGCGCATGGATCGCATTGTCTTTCCAGCTCAGGGCTGGATCGATCTCGCGCACCTCAAGGGAGAGAGCAAAATGTGGCTCGCTGAAAAGGTCCAGCAGCTCGGCCTTGACGACTGACATGATCGCGTTGCCAACACGCTTCTTTTCTTCGGCAGATCTGCCCGCGCCAATGCGAAAGCTCATGTCGATGAAAGAATTGCGCTCGTCGAGGTCAGCGATCGCGTAGTCATCGCTAAGCAGAACTCGGACGCGAACCGCGCCACGTTCGAACAACCCACTGTCGAGGATCGCTTTATGAACGACCTCACACAGCGATTTGAAATCGACGCGCGGTTTCAGGTTCGCGGATCCTTCAATGACGAAATGTGGCATTTATCGCTCCTCAGATACTTAACACGTTAACAATTATTGAGTGTTTGTCAACCCACTGTCGGGTGATCTCGGCCTGATCGAATATTGACGGGCCGGTAAATTCTCACTTATTCACCTCATATGGATCAGGATAAAAATCACCCTCGCCTTCTGCGTAGCACCCGCCAGGCACTCCCAATCGCACTGTTGAAGGCGCGAGAAGCAGTGATGGGCCATTTTCGACCGATGCTTGCGCAGCACAATGTGACGGAGCAGCAATGGCGTGTGCTGCGGCTCTTGAGTGAACGCGGGCAGATCGATGCCACCGAATTGGCGCAAGGTGCAGCTCTCCTTGCCCCCAGCCTGACAAGGATGATCAAGGCGCTTGAGGACCGTAAGCTGATCAGGACGACGAAGGATGCTGCGGATGGCCGACGTCTGCTTGTCCGGATTGATGACGCAGGCGCTAAGCTCCTCGAAGAAGTACGGCCCGAAAGTCTTAAAATTTATGAAGAGCTTGAGCTTCGCATTGGCCACGACAAGATCGAAGCCCTGGTTGCATTGCTTAACGAGGTCACGGACAAGGCGACGACGCGTTAGTCGAGTTTGCGCCCTTGCGTTCTTTCGCTAATTTACTTAACATGTTTAGTAATTCAGCGACGGAAATAGGAGGAGTTTTCCCATGGTGAACCAGCAATACAGGCTTGTCATCGACGGCCAGTCGATCGCAACTGAAGGAACATTCGACGTGCTAAATCCCTCAGATGGTCAAGTCGTGGGGGCAGCGCCAAAGGCAACCGTAGCCCAGTTGGACCAGGCGGTTTCCGCGGCGCAAACAGCTTACGAAAAGTGGAGCAAAGCTGACGACGCGACGCGCCAGAAGGCCTGTGTCGCAATCGCTGACACCTTGCGCGATCATGCGGAGGAGCTGGCCCAGCTTCTCACCCTGGAACAGGGAAAACCCCTGAATGGGATGGGCTCCCGGTATGAGCTCGGAGGGGCCGAAGCTTGGGCGCGATACACTGCCGGTCTGGAGCTGCCGGTCAAGGTTTTGCAGGATGACAATCAGGGCCGGGTGGAACTGCACCGCAAACCGGTGGGCGTTGTAGGATCAATTACGCCCTGGAACTGGCCGTTGATGATTGCGATCTGGCACATTGTACCGGCCATACGAACCGGGAACACTGTTGTGATCAAGCCCTCCCCGCTCACCCCGCTGTCCACCATCCGGATGATCGAACTGCTCAACACAGTTCTGCCGACAGGTGTGTTGAATTGTGTGACGGGTGAAAACGACATCGGGGCCGCAATATCCTCCCACCCTGGTATTGCCAAGATCGTTTTCACGGGCTCGACCGAGACCGGCAAAAAAATCATGGCAGGCGCTGCGGCGACATTGAAACGCCTGACTCTTGAACTCGGTGGTAATGATGCCGGCATTGTCCTGCCCGATTGCGATCCCCGCCAGATTGCCGAGGGACTGTTCTGGGGCGCTTTCATCAATGGCGGGCAAACCTGTGCGGCATTGAAGAGACTTTATGTTCACGAGGACATCTACGAGGACGTTTGCCGTGAGCTGACAAGCTTTGCAGCGACAGTCAAAGTCGGTGATGGACTTTCGGAAGATAGTGTCCTGGGTCCGGTCCAGAACCGCATGCAGTACCAGAAGGTCAAAGATCTGGTGGAAGATGCGAAGCGGCGTGGCGGGCGCATTCTCATTGGAGGGGATTCTGACGACAACGCTCCTGGGAATTTCTATCCCGTGACGCTGGTCGCGGACCTTAATAACGGCGATCGTCTGGTGGACGAGGAACAGTTTGGGCCGGCTCTCCCGATCATCAAGTATTCTGATCTCGACGAAGTCATCAGGCGCGCGAATGACAACCCGAACGGTCTTGGTGGTTCCGTCTGGGGCAGAGACCTTGCGAAAGCAAAGAAAGTGGCAAGCCAGCTGGAATGTGGATCCGTATGGATCAACAAGCACGGAGCTATCCAGCCGAACGTGCCGTTCGGTGGCGTGAAGGGTTCCGGTCTGGGCGTAGAATTTGCTGAAGAGGGCCTGGTGGAATACACGACGATCCAGGTCATTTTTCAGTAAGAGCCTGGATCGCGAGAAAAGAAAGGGACGCCGGGTTCGCCGGCGTCCCTTTTCTTATGTTGTTCCGGGATCGAAGCCTCCGAATTCTGCCGACAGAGTGACCGTGCGCGCCCTAAGACTTCAAGCGATCTCAGATAGGAACCGTTGAGCACGTTCAGTCTTTGGGTTGTCGAGGAAATCGTTCGAAAGTCCCTCCTCGATGATTTCACCGCTTTCGAGAAACACGATGTGGTTGCCGACTGCCCGCGCAAAACCCATCTCGTGCGTGACCACGACCATAGTCATGCCTTCCTTGGCGAGATCTTGCATCACCGCCAAAACACTTCCTCGCAGCTCAGGATCAAGGGCTGACGTGGGTTCGTCGAACAACATCGCCAGCGGTTTGGTGGCGATGGCGCGGGCAATGGCAACCCGCTGCTTTTGACCGCCCGACAGTTGCCCAGGGTAATGTCCTTCTCTGTCGGCCAGACCGACTTTTACGATCTCCTCGCGCGCGATCTCACGCGCTTCGTCTTTCGACATGCCCTTGCTGTGGACCAACCCACACATCACGTTCTCTAAAACGGTCATGTGCGGGAAGAGATTGAAGTGCTGAAAGACCATGCCCGTCTCGCGACGAAGCCGCTGAAAATCACGGCTGTAACGGCGCTCTCTTGAGCGTGCCGAAAAATAGGCTTTGGCATCCCATTCTACGGAGCCGACCCGTAGTTGGCCCACGTCAGGAATATTGAGCAGGTTCAAACACCTCAAAAGTGTGCTTTTGCCTGAGCCACTTGGTCCAAGCAAGACGACGACATCGCCTTCAAGAACGTCAAGCGATACCGAATTCAGCCCCCTCACATTGGGAAGGTCGCGACTGGGGAACCACTTGCTAGCATTCCGCAGTGAGATGACTGTTTTTCTTTCTTCTGAATTTTCCATGTTCCGCTCCCTCGAAGAAGCGGGGCGGCCACTCGGCCGCCCCGACACGAATCTCACGCGTCCACTTTGAGAGGGCTGCCGCCCGGACCAACCGCAAGGTAAGGAAGGCCTGCGGCGATCGCATCTTTGCCGACATACTCGCGGAATACGGAGTTGAGGATTCCGCCTGCTGCATTGAAAAGCAACCAGTTGGTCACGAACATGTACATCTTCATGTCTCCCGTCGGCATGAAGAAGGTGTTGTGATCGACATAAGCCGGTTCCTTGCCGATTATCTGAAGCGCGACACCCTGTTTCTTGGTGTTCACGATCGTGAACAGCGACTGCAAGGTTGCGT
Organism: Neorhizobium sp. 05N33; assembly: GCF_056397445.1. NCBI lineage: Bacteria > Pseudomonadati > Pseudomonadota > Alphaproteobacteria > Hyphomicrobiales > Rhizobiaceae > Neorhizobium > Neorhizobium sp. 05N33. The sequence goes on from NZ_JBFTNK010000013.1 coordinate 119,014, forward strand.
TCGCACGTCCTGACATGACCTGACCGATGGCGCCCGTCTGGTCAGGGAATACCGAGACGTTTGCCTTCGGGTAGAGCGCCCGGATCTTCGCTTCCTGCGAGCTTCCCTGAAGAGCGGCGAACTTGAACTCCGGCGAGTTCATCTGTTCGAAAGTCAAGTCTGACGCGTCGCGTCCAACGACGTAGACCGGTTGAAACGTCACGGCACAGCCGGCAAACCAGCCACGTAGCGAACGTGATGGCAAGATCGTTCCCGTTGTCATGATATCGGCACGGCCGGATTCGACGGCTGCAAACATCTGACCGAAATCCATGTCTGCGAATTCTACCTGGATATCAGGCGAGACATCTTTCATCATTCGACGGATGAGAGCGATCTCGTAGCCGTCCGGCTCACCCTTGTCGTTGATGTACAGGTTTGGCGGATATTTGAGGCTCGCCGCGACCACGATTTTTTTGGTGCGGATCGCTTTGTCCAGGACGGATTCCTTCGCGGCATCCTGCGCGGCGGCCGGTGTCGTTGCACCGAGTGCAACAGCAGCTGCGCCGCCCACGAACAAACCTGCTGTCAGTAGCGAACGGCGGTTTGCCTGCATTCCATTATCTTGCTTCGTATCCATGAGCATTCCCCTTGTTGTTTCCACGATGAAATTTTCGGCCTGGAACCCACGATCCGTGGGGTACAGCTTTTGCTAGGCGGTAAGACCGCCATCGACTGTCAGCTGCGCACCATTCACGTAGCTGGCATCATCACTCGCCAAGAATAGCGTGGCTTTGGCGATTTCTTCGTATGTCCCAAGGCGACCGAGAGGGACCGTCGGCGCAAAGCGCTGGTCACGAGCTGCGACCTGTTCGGCCGACATTCGGGTCAATCTGTCTGCCATGACACTTTCAAGGACGCCGGGGCAGATCGCATTTGCGCGAATCCCTTTTGCTCCGTAGTCCCGGGCGATGGTACGCGTCAGCATGATCAACCCGGCCTTCGAGACGCCGTATACCGCCTCGGCTGTCGAGGCCCGCTGACCCGCGATAGAGGCCGTGTTGACGATCACACCCTTGCCCGCCTCCACCATGTGCGGGATCGCTTGCCTGCAGAAGAGATAAGCCGACTTTAGGTTCACGTCCAAAGCCTGCTGCCACATCGCGGGATCGGTCTGCGAAATCGTGCCTGTAGGGTTGATACCGGCATTGTTGATCAAGATGTCCAGGGATGAGAAGCGTGACCGGGCCAGTTCGACTGCTTGCTGTGAGGTTTCCTCCTGTGAAACATCGCCAACGAGTTCGACGACGTCCGCTCCCTCTCCGCGTAGAAGCAGCACCAAGTTTTCCAGCTGATCTTTTGCGCGATCAACGAGAACAAGCCTCGCACCTTCATTCGCCAGTGCCTGCGCAACGGCGCGCCCGAGCCCACTTGCGACCCCCGTTACGAGGACCGTTTTTCCTGAAAACCGCATGTCTGACTTCCCATTATTTGCTTTTTCGCGACCGCTTGGGACCGCTTTTTGACATCTATGACTTGAATCTATCTGTCTTGCAATATGAAATCATATATGATGTTGACGAAGCTGGCGCTCGGGTTTATCGATTGAGTCAGTACCGGAGAAGAAGCCGAGTAAAGAAAAAGGGAACGTCATGAACCTCGATTTCTCGATCATCCTGACGCAATGGCCCCGGTTCCTATGGGGATTAGGGTATGATCTCTATTTCGCATTCGCGGGATTCGCGCTCGGCTGTGTTATCGGGTTTATCTCCTATCTTGGCTCGGCCTCCCGCTCGAAAATCGCCCGCGCAGTGTCTTATACGTACGTGCAGATCGTTCGGGGCCTGCCGATGTATCTGTTGCTTTTGTGGATCTACTTTGGACTTGCAACAAAGTTCGGCCTGGCCTTGACCGGGCCGCAGGCGATCATCATCGCCATCGCCATCATGAGCTCGGCATTTGCTTCCGAGATTTTCAGGACCGGTTATAATTCTATTGACGTCGGTCAGATTGAAGCCGGCAAGGCACTCGGTCTTTCCGACCTCCGGATCAATCGCACTATCCTTTTTCCACAGGTCATTCGGGTCGTGATCCCGCCCCTGCTGAACGTCTTCGTGATCTGCTTCAAAGCGGCGACTTACGCGGCAGTGGTCGCTGTCCCGGAACTCGTCTTCACGGCCCAGGACATCAGTCTCAACCAATATAGGCCGTTCGAAGCCTATATCTCGGTCGCCGTCCTACTCATCGCGACGATGCTGGTTTTATCTTTGCTGGTCAAAGTCGTCGAAGACCGTCTCAATGACGGCAAAGGGGCTTGAAGTTCATGAATAGCTGGTACGTTGTCCTCAACCACCTGCCCGACATGCTCTACGGGCTTCGTTACACATTCCTGATCGCAATCGTCTCGCTCGCACTCTCAATGGTCTTCGGAGGGCTAGTGATATCCCTTCTCAGGAGCAAATCTGCTGCCATCCGAGCGATGGGGTTTCTCTACATCCAGGTCTTCCGCTCGCTATCGCCATATGTTTACGTTCTGCTCGTCTATTTTGCCCTCGCCGGAGCAACAGGCTGGAAAATGGATCCGATCACAGCCGCTATCATATCCTTGACGCTTCTGAATACCGCTTACGTTGCAGAAATCTATCGGTCCGTGTTGCTCACCATTGATGGCGGGCAATGGGAAGCGGCCGCCGCAATGGGTCTGTCACCCTGGAAAACAAACTCGATCATTATCTGGCCGCAGGCGCTACGGACTGCAATTCCACTCCTTCTGAACCAATTCATCGTCATCTTGAAGGATTCCGCGATCGTGGGCGTGATTGGTGTCAAAGACATCCTCTATGTGGCGAATGCCCAGGCATCGATCACCTACAAGCAGTTCGAGTATCTGACGGCGGTTGGGGTGATCTTCATCCTGATTGTCTTCGTCCTGTCGCGGTTGAGTATGAGCCTTGAGCAGCGACTGGCCTGGAAGCACTAGCACTTGCCGAAACCACCCGAAGTCATTAGGTCGAAAAGGAAATCAAATCTGATTTTCAATTTGATCACCGTTGGAGAGTGACGCATGGCAAAGGTGGTGGCACCCGTCACAGAAGCTAGAAGCAAACAGCAACTTGCTTACGATTATCTCAAGGCTGGGATAGATCGCGGCCTCTATGCACCCAAACAGCGGCTTGTAATTGACACACTCGCGAAGGAGCTATCGATCAGCCCTGTACCGGTGCGCGAGGCGATCCGTCGGTTGGAAGCAGAAGGCCTGATCATATTCAGCAAAAACTCCGGCGCAATCGTGGCTGGAGCCGATCCGGATCTCTGGGCTGAGCAGATGGAACTTCTGGCATTGCTTGAGGGCTACGTAACCGGCGCCGCCGCGCCGAGGATTACTGCCAGCGATATCAAGCAGCTTCAGAAAATCAACGAGGGCATGGAACAGGCGCTGGCTTCCTTCGACCTTTCGGGATGGACTCAGGGCAACCTGGACTTCCACTCCGTGATAAATCGGAGGTGCCCGAACGAAACAATCGTCGAGCAGATCGCGCAATTGAGATCGCGAATTGCGATGATCAATCGCTTCATCCAGCCTCGGACGGAAGCGACCATCTTGCATACTCTTGGAAAGGATAGCGGGAAATCGACGCTTCAAGGGCACGAGTGGATCATTGCGGCCTATATCGCCAAAAAATCTCCCGCCGAGATCGAAGCGCATGTTCGCTCGAATATCATTCTGCTCACCACAGAAACGCACCGCAATCTGGTCAACAACCATGATCGGCGAGTAAGCAGATCGCAGGGATAGTCATATGCAACCGTCGGAATATGATGTTGTCGTCCTTGGTAGCGGTGGTGCAGGTCTACTCACGGCGCTTTCAGCTGCAATTCAGGGCCTGTCAGTCGGTGTTTTCGAAAAGTCCCATCTAATCGGTGGCACCACCGCGATTTCCGGTGGTGGCATCTGGATTCCAAAAAACCACGTGATGCAAAAGTCCGGTTTTGAGGACCTGGAGACAGACGGTATCACCTATCTGACGCGACTGACCCTTGGCGAGATCGACAAGAGCCTTCTGGTCGATTTTCTAAAAACCGGGCCTGAAATGTTGTTGTTTCTGGAGAAACACTCGGAGCTGCGCTTCTTCAGTGTAGATCGCCCGGACTACCATCCCGGCTGGCCCGGCGCACGTTCCGGCCGATCGGTCGAACCGCTACCTTTCGCGCCAGCAATGGACGAGACTCTATTTCAGACGCTTCGGTCTTCGCACTTGCGTCAGCCGGTGACATCGTCCGAGAGCCGCAAAGGTCTGCCATCAGAGATCATCGAAGACCGTCAGAAGCGTCGAATGCGCACGCAAGGAGCAGCCCTGGTCGCCGGACTTGCGCAGGCATGCGCCAAACGTGGTGTTCAATTTCACCTTAATGAAGCCGCCGCGGGTTTATCGTTCGACGGAGAGCGCTGTCTAGGAGTCGAAACCGTTTCGGGTTCAACATCTGCCCGGCTGGGTGTTGTCCTCTCCACAGGCGGGTTCGAGTGGAATTCGTCCCTCGTCTCGGCTTACCTGCCTGGATTTTCAAGTGCACCGACCACACCGCCTGGTAATGAGGGAGACGGCCTGCGGTTTGGTCTTCGGGCCGGCGCGGCAGTGGCCAATATGACTGAAGCATGGTGGACCGCTGCATATCGAATTCCGGGGGATGCCCTAGATGGAGAACCACTAACACGCAACATGGTGCGTGAACTGGCATTGCCAGGCTCCATTATGGTCAACCGGAAAGGCGAGCGTTTCGTGAACGAAGCGAGCTCATACAATGACCTCGGTATGGCGTTCAACGCTTTTGATCCCGGCTCGTTTTCTTACCCAAATAGGCCTGCCTGGCTTATTTTCGATGACGCCTTCAAGTCGCGTTATCCCGTCGCGTCCGTTTCCCCGCAACAAACCGCACCGGAATGGATGATCAGTGCGGGTTCGGTGGCCGAACTCGCTCAGAAGCTTGGCGTTTCGGTTGAAGGCCTAACCGCAACAGTCGAACGATTCAATCAGTATGCTCGCGAGGGCCATGATCCAGATTTCGCACGCGGTGAGGACGTTCATGGTCTTTATTATGGAGATTCTGGCCACGCCCCAAATCCATGCCTGGGGAAGCTCGATGTTGCTCCCCTCTACGCAGTTGAAGTTCTACCAGGAAACAATGGCACAAAGGGCGGGTTGAAGACGAAATCTCGCGGTAGCGTCGTTCGTGATGACGGATCCGCGATTGAAGGACTTTTTGCGTGCGGGAATGTTGCAGCAAGTATATTCGGAAAAGGATATCCCGGCCACGGTGGCTCGCTCGGTCCGATTCTAACGGCGGCATACATTGTCGGTTTGGAAATCAGCGCCAATCAGCGGCGATGATTAATCCGTTTTGGAACATTCAATCCTCAAGTCCCGGAGTTGGGTAAGGGTGGACCGACACCAGCGTGCCATCAAAAATGGTGTCGAGGCTGGCATCCCGTGCCTGCCCAGCGCATCGGCGCGATCATGCGACCGGGCCACGGATTGGTCACTGCGGAACCCGGGCGGCACATCTCAAATTAAATGCCAAGAACCACTCGAACGGGCGCATTCTCACGATTAGCCGCCAAGCGACACAAAGACTCAAACAGGAACAATCATGGCAAAGCTCCAGCGCTCGACCATTCGGCAGGGATGGCATCAAAAACACGGAGCATGTCTGAAGTGACGTTCGGCATCAAGAACGAAAGCTGCCATGGGGTCAGATGGCCGAAACGATCGAGCACTGTAGATGACAAATCCAATCCGAAAATCGTCCTGAACGCCGCCGAGAGCCGGGCGTCCTTAACAACCTCGTTTAGCGTTAATCTGACGCAACGGTGGTAGCTTGAACTGTCATCGTTGCGCTGTGACAGCCGCTCGCCATTCTTGACCTGCGCCCATTGCCGGTCGATCAGCAGATGCTCGGGACCGACGGCGCCCACCAGGGGCAGGCCAAGTCGTTCGAACTGCGAGGCCGGCGTGTGATTGGCGCGCATGGCTGCGACGAGGAGGTTCGCCATGCGCGTTTCGACCTCTTCATCGCGAAGAGGTTTCTGTTGTTCGGGATCGGTTTGGAGATCGAAGAGCAGCGTTCCAAATATATACGGATTGCCAAGCGCCTTGGCCGGAAGCCGCATGACCTGCACCTGCTTGGTGAAGGGAAACGGTCCGGCAAGCGAGATATCCTTGAGTTCGCCCGGTGCGAAGCGGTGGTCCATATGGGTCGGCATCAGCGTATATTGCTCGAGCGGCTGGTTTTCGGGGGTCACGCAGGCCCGCATATAGACGTAACGCCCGTCGGTAATGCAGACATGCCCGCCATGACTGCCGAACAGGCCGGCTTCACGGACCTGCTCGTCGGTAGAAATGACGCCGGACAGAGGCTTGCCCTGCATATCCTCCGTCGGGGTTACCCCGAAGAAATCGAGAAGCGTCGGACCGAAATCGATCGTCTGGACCAGGCTCGAACGCCGCTCGTCCTTAACATGCAGGCGCGGATCCCAGACGAACAGCGGCGTGTGGATGTTTTCCTCATACCAGGGCTGCACGTTCTTGCCCCACCACCCGCGCTCGCCGAGCAGCAGTCCGTGGTCGGTGCAGACGATCAGCATCGTATCGTCCCACAGTCCATATTCGTCCATCGCATCCAGCACGCGGCCGAGGCTGTCGTCGCACATGCTGAGCAGCGCTGCATATTCCATCCGCGCATGTTCGACTTCCCCCGGCTTTTCGGTCACGGCCCGGTAGTCCGGCCAGTCGAAATGCGGGCCGTCGTAGTCGTGCGGATACCGTTCCTTGTGGCGGTCGTAGCTGAAGAAGGGTTCGTGCGGATCGAAACATTCAACCTGCAGGAACCAGCGATCCTCGGCGTGATTAGCCTTGATGAACTCGACGCCCGCATCGAAGGTCTTCGTCTGCGGATGATCGGCGATGTCGGTCATGTACTGGCGGTTTACCCAGTCCTGCCGCCAGAGACTGCCGGACCGCCAGCTTGCGGTCGCAGGGATCAGCGGCTCGCCGACATGGCCTTTCCAACGATCGCCTTCCTGGCCGCGGCAGAATTCGTAGCTGCTGTAGCGATTGTGATAGGTGGCGCCGCCATCCTCCCAATAATGCTGATGATCAGTGACGAGATGGGTATAGACCCCGCTGGTTCGCAGCATTTCCGGCATCGAATCGTCGAAGGGCTCCAGCGGCCCCCAGGAGCGGTGCAGGAAATTGTATCGGCCGGTATGGAGTTCGCGGCGGGCCGGCATGCAGGGCATGCTGCCGCCATAACAATTGTCGAAGGTGACAGTGCGCTCCTGCAGGCGGCGGAAATTGGGAAGGTGATTCCAGTCGGCACCATAGGCAGGCAGGAACCGGCGATTGAGGGTGTCGAACATGATCATGATCGCTTTCAAATCGGTACGTCCTGTCCTTATGCGCTATGAAAATCGGCGGGAAATGGTTCGAAAGCCGAGATTGCAGTTTGAGGAGCCCAGCGTATTGGAACTGCGCGCCGCCACCCGGTAACGGTGGCAGTAAGTGGCGTGACAGAGATAGGAGCCGTCGCCCCACGGGAAACGCCTCCCCGCGAGACCGCCTCTAGCGGCATATTCCCACTCCGCTTCGGTCGGCAGACGACGCCCGGCCCATTCGCAATAGGCAAGCGCATCGGCATGGCTGACATGCACGACCGGGTGAATATCAGGTCGGTCGGCTGCGGCGGCGAGGCGGGAAACGCTCGAATTGCCGTAGCGCTCCGCCTCCGTCCGATATCCCCTCGCCTTTGCGAAGGCCGAAAACTGCGCGACCGTCACGCATGTCGTGTCCATGGCGAACGGGCCAAGCGACACCCCGTGAACGGGCGCCTCGCCATCAGGCGCATAACCTTCACCGAAATGATCGCCCATCAGGAAGGTACCGCCGGGCAGCGCCGCTTCCCGGTGAATCGGGCGTGCGCCGGAAGTCTGCGGGTTTACCTCGGCCGGCATGGCCTCCCCTTCCCGCTCGCGCGAAGTGGAGCAGCAGCGGGCATTTCCAGCGGGAACTACGTCGGTCATCGGCGTTTTTCTCGGCTCGGTTCGTCGAGCGAAATGTGCATATCCGGGTCTCGCATATAGGGGCGGAGGATGGTGAAGAACTGGATCATTGACGTCTCGCGGCTGACAGCCGTCGGATCCAGAAGCCACTGGAGCCGCACGCCGTCAGCTACCGCAATGATCCAACGTGCAAACGTCTCGAGAGTCATTCCGGTTGGAAGCTTACTCTGATCGAAAACCGCCGCCAACTCACTGGTCATGGAAGCCGCCACCTCTCGATACCGCTCGACAAACCAGCCGTGGGCCGGATGATCCTGAACGATGCTTTCGGCGGATAGAATCGCAAAAAGCTGTACAAGAATTGGTGTTCGTTCGTTGGTATGAAGCGTTCGTAGAAATGTGCTTAAATAGTCGAAACCGCGCTCTAAACTTTCCGATTTGGCCTTCTGGTTTCGCTCCTCGCGCTCCTGCAGCACTGCCAGAAGCAATGCGGCCTTCGACGGAAAATGATGCAGCATGCCGGCCTGCGTCATGCCGACGTCGGCGGCAATATCGGCAATGCTGGCGGAGTTGAAGCCTCGCTCGGAGAAAAGCCGCAGCGCCGAATCCAGGATCGCCCGCCGCCTGCTGTCTCCCTTTGGGCTTCTGCGCGTCTCTTTCTTCTCCATGCTCGAGCTCATCTCCCCGTCCGGATCTGCAAAGGCGTGCCCGCAAAATGACAGGCAGCCTTCTGTCCGGTACCAGTTTCCTGGAGGCTTGGCGAACTGGTGGAACAGATTTCCCGCTCCGGAAAATACTCCGGCCCAATCGGACAGCGGGTGCGGAAACGGCAGCCGCTCGGCGGATTGGCGGGGCTCGGCATATCGCCGGCAAGTACGATCTTCTCCTGCGGCGCGTCGAGCACCGGTTCCGGCGTCGAGGAAATCAGCGCCGCAGTATAGGGATGCTGCGGAGAGCCGTAGACCTGTTCGGCCGTGCCGACCTCGACGATCTTGCCGAGATACATCACCGCGACATTGTCGCTGATATGGCGCACCACCGAAAGGTCGTGGGCGATGAACAGATATCCGAGCCCCAGTTCGTCGCGCAGTTCCTCCAGGAGGTTGATGATCTGGGCCTGGATCGAGACGTCGAGCGCCGAGACCGGCTCGTCGCAGATCAGAAGCTTCGGCTCGGTGGCAAGCGCTCGCGCAATGCCGACGCGCTGGCGCTGGCCGCCGGAAAGCTCGTAAGGGTAACGTTCGAGGAAATCCTCGTTCAGCCCGACCCGCAGCAGCAATTCGACCGAGCGCTGCCGCGCCTTCTCGCCGTGGACGCCGGCGACGCCCAGAGCTTCACCGAGCGACTGGGCGATACTGCGGCGCGGATTGAGCGAGGCGAACGGGTCCTGGAAGACATATTGGATGGTTCTGGTGATCGTGTCGCGATCCTCCTGATCCATCGCACTGACATCGCGGCCGGCGACCGTGATCCGGCCCTCGGCGACCGGATTGATGCCGACGATGGTGCGCGACAGCGTGGACTTGCCGCAGCCGGATTCACCGACAAGACCGAGCGTTTCTCCGGGCCGGATTTCGAGCGATACGCCGTCTACCGCAAAGATCGGCTTGGCCTTGGAAAAGAACGACCCCGAACCGCGGTTGACGTCCGTCCTGAGGTTCTCGATCCGCAGGACAGGCTCGACCGAAAGAGTCCGCCGGGCCTTGCGCACAAGATCGTCTTCTTCCGGCACGACAGGCATGCCAGTGGCCGCGCTCACCCAGCAGGCGGCGGAATGACCGGGCACTAGCACCTCCAGCTTCGGCACGTCCGCGCGGCATCGCTCGATCGCGAAGCGGCAGCGCGGATGGAAGGCGCAGCCGGATGGCAGCCGCGCCGGCGTCGGCGGCGAGCCGGGAATGGCGCGCAGCTGGCTGCCGGTATCGCTGTCGATGCGCGGCACGGAATGCAACAGTGCCGCTGTATAAGGGTGCCGCGGTGCGGAGAAGACATCGGCTACTCTGCCGCGTTCCATGACCCGGCCGCCATACATGACGACGAGATCGTCGCAGAGTTCGGCCACCACGCCCATGTCGTGGGTGATCATGATGATCGACAGGCCGAGCTCGTCCTTTAGGTCGCAGAGAAGCCGCAGGATCTGCGCCTGGATCGTCACATCGAGCGCGGTGGTCGGTTCGTCGGCGATCAGCAGCAAAGGTTTGTTGGCAAGCGCGATGGCGATCACCACGCGCTGGCGCATGCCGCCGGAAAACTGGTGCGGGTACTGGTCGACATTGTGCTCCACATCCGGAATACCGACCTGCCGCAGCAGCTCGAGGGCCCGTTCGCGCGCCGCCGCCCGGCCTGCGCCATGGACCACAAGCGCCTCGGCGATCTGTTCACCGACGGTCATCACCGGGTTCAGGGCCGCCTGCGGGTCCTGGAAGACCATGGCGATATCCTTGCCGCGAATCTTGCGCATCTCGGTTTCCGGCAGGCCGACGAGATCGCGGCCGTTGAACATCACCTTGCCGGTATCGATCCGGCCGGGATGGCGCAGCATGCCGAGGACCGAGCGTACGGTGACCGACTTGCCGGAACCGGATTCGCCAACGATGCCGAGCACGCGGCGCGGTTTCACCTCGAAGGAGACGTTGTCGATGATGCGGATATTCGTATGCCGGCCGGCGAAGGAGGCGGACAGGCCCTCGACATTCAACAGCGGCGCAACGGACTGGACTGAAATGTCGGTCATTTGCGGTTCACCGTATCGTTCAAGGCGTCGGCCAGCATGCTGAAGGCAAGCGCGACGAGGATGAGGATGACGGTCGGACCGAGCACATAAGTCGGCGCACGGCTGACATAACGCATGCCGTTGTTGAGCAGCGTTCCGAGTGACGGTTCCGGCGGCTGCAATCCAAGCCCGACGATGCTGAGCGCCGCCTCGATGAAGATCGCCGAAACGACAAAGACGGCGCCTTGTACGATGATCGGGTCGATGGCGTTCGGCAAGATGTGGCGGACCATGATCTGCCATTTACCGACACCCAGCGTGCGAGCCGCGATGACGTATTCCCGCTGTTGCTGGGCGAGCAGCGTGGCGCGGGCAAGGCGTCCGAAGCTTGGCAGACCGGAAATGACGATCGCCACCAACAGCGCCGTCCAACCGGCGCCGAGCACCAGCACGACGCAGATGCCGAGGATGAGCCCCGGGAAGCCCACGATGATATCGAGGCAACGCTGCACGAAATTGCCGAGTCTTGGCGAAACTGCCCCGATCAACCCAAGCAGCGCGCCTGCCACCATGCTGACAGGCACCGCACAATAAACAAGCGTCAGGTCCGACCTTAGCCCGTAGATGCTGCGCACAAAAAGATCGCGGCCGAGTTCGTCGGTGCCGAAGAAATGCACGAGCGACGGTGCCCGCAACGATTCCCGGGACTGGATGTCGTAGCCGAGAGGAAAGATAAACGGAGCCAGAAAGGCAAGCGCCGAGATGAGAATGATCACCGTCAGCGCCACAATGCCGCGCGTCGTGGTGAACGCCTGCATGTAGCCGGCGATCGACGGATTGAACCAATGGCGATGGATCAATTTCGATTGCGGTGCGGCCATGGTCAACTCTCCAGCCGGATGCGCGGATCGAGCGCCGCGATAGTGATTTCGGACAAAAGCTGTATCAGCACTGCAACCAGAACCGCCCCGAGGATCAGCGCCTGCAGCACCAGATAGTCACGGTTTTGGACGCTGGAGACCGCAAGCTGGCCAAGCCCGTTCCGGGCAAAGATTGCCTCGATGACGATCGCGCCGCCCAGGAGCTCGCCGGCCCGAAGCCCGATTGCGACGATCGCCGGGCCGAGGCTGTTGCGCAAAAGATGGCGGCGCATTAGCCGGCCCGGCGGCACACCCTTTGCCTTGGCAAGATCGATGAAGTCTTCACCGCGCACCGAATTGATCGCTGTGGTCAAAAGCCTGGCGACAACCGCCGCCTGCGGCAACGCGAGTGCGAAGGCCGGCAGGATGAGGAATTGCAGCCCCTTCAACGGGTCGCGCAGCAGGCCGATCTCGCCGCTGACGGGCAGGATCGGAAAGGCGATGCCGAGCAGCAGGATCAGCAGCAGACCGGTGAGGAAAGGCGGCGTCGCCAGACAGATGGTGTTGAGAATGTCGAGCCCTGCCCTGGCGGACTGATGGCGCAACGTTGCCGACAGGATGCCGAGCGTGAAGCCGATGATGATCATCAGCATCAGCGCCAGCGCCGCAAGCTCGACCGTGCTTTCCAGCCTGCTCATGATCAGCGCCGAGACCGGGCGGCGCATGGCAAATGAGCGTCCGAGATCGCCATGCAGGAGGTTCCACATCCAATGGAAATACTGCTCGTGAAGCGGCCCGTTGAGGCCGATCTGTTCGCGCACCGCGGCGAGCTGTTCGGGGCTTGCATCCGATCCCGCCAGTGCCACGGCGGGATCGCCGGGCGCCATCCGTGGCAGAATAAAGGCGATGAGAGAACTCGCAATCGCCACCACCACCACCGACGGGAGTTTCTTGAGGAGGAAGGTCAGCATCTCACTCGGCCAGATAAGCTTCGCCGTAGAGCATCTGCGAGCGGAGCGTCGCCTTCACGCCCTTTAGCGTGTCGGAGAGGATGGTCTGGCCCGGTGTCTGCAACAGCGACAGGCTGAAGGCCTCATCGAGCATGTAGTCGGAGAGCGCCTTGACTGCCTTGTCGGTTGCATCAGGCGAGTTGGCCGCCGTCACCGCGTTACGCAGCGTGACATACTGGTCGGACCAGAAGCCAGACGGGTTTCCCTGACGGAGCGAGGGAAGCGAGGAAAGCAGCGTCGCTGTGCTGAAACCGACCTGGCCGTGGATCAGCAGGAATGCGGGGCCGAGATCCCCGGCGACCTGCCGTTTGTCGAAATCCGCAACGTCGAGGACCACTGCTTCCGGCGCAAGCCCGATTTCCTTGAGATTGTTCTGAACGATCTCGAAAATGCTCCGATTCGCCGGGATGGAGGGCACGATGATTGGCACCTTGGCACCCGTGGCGCCAGCCTTTTCGATCAGCGCCTTGGCCTTCGTCGGATCATAGCTGTAGCGGTTCGCCTGCTCCTCACCATAACCCGGCGAGCCGACACCCCAGAAGAGATCGGTCGGAGTACCGATACCGCCAAATACCTGTTCGTTGATACGCTGGCGGTCGATCGCATAACCGAGTGCCTGGCGCACTTCCTTCTTATCGAACGGCGCCTTGGTAACATTGACGCCAAACGGATAGATAGCCCCGCCTGAATTCAGGAACTGGTATTGCGGGTTGCCCTCGAATTCGACGAGGTCGTTCTGCGAAAGTCCCGTCGCCATGACGGAACGGCCGCTGCGTAACGCCGAAACCGATGCGGTGCTATCGGTGATGATCGCGAATTCGATCGAGTCGAGATAAGGCAGGTTCCTGTCGCGGTAACCGGTATAGCGCTCCAGCATGATCGAGGCGCCCGGCGTCCATTTGGCGAACTTGAACGGGCCGGTGCCGATCACCTGGGAGCCGTCCTCGCGCTTGGTATAGGTTTCCTTGTCGATGACGTTAGCCTCTTCGAAGAGGTCAAAGATGTTGGCGAGCGGCTTCTTGAACTTGATCGTCAGCGTCGTCGGACTGGTGACATCGATGCTCTGGAACTCCTTGGCGATGAAGCCGACCTGGGCGGCGGTTTCCGGCAGGGCCATGGTCTCCAGCGTGAACTTCACGTCGTCGGCCGTCATCCTGCGGCCGGTATGGAAGGTCACGTCGTCGCGCAGCACGATTTCCATCGAGAGTCCGTCGGCGGCCACTTTCCAGGACTTGGCGAGCAGGGGTTTGACTTCGAAGGTCTTGGGGTCGGTCTGGGTCAGCGTTTCGAAGACGTTCTTCACCCAAGGCGAATTGCCGGCACGCAGTGTCAGGATGTTGCGTGGCTGGGCATCCGCCGTCTGCGAGACAGTGATCGCGCCCCTGCGAACCGGCTTGCTATCTTGGGCTTTCGCCGGAACGGCGGCACAGAGACCAAAGGCCAGAACGGCCCAGAAAATCATCCCGCCGATGGGGCGGGCATGGCGAATTGCAGGCAAAATCCTGTTGGTCATCAATCTTCCTCCCGAGTGCGACCGAACAGGCGCGACGCGCCTGCCTCCTCCGGTCATCAAGCGCCTAATTATACCGAGCGCTCGCTAGATTTAGCGTCGCTGGGTTTTCTCCGTTTGTCAAGCTCGCCATGTGCCCCATTTCAGCGGCCTCAGAATATATCCAGTTTGGTGGGGGCGAAAAACGAACTGGATGCACGATCGTTTGCATGGCGCCAAGCCAAGATTTCGAGATCATCCGACAAGCCGATGAGGCCTCGATCAAACATCCAATGGACGGATATTGGGTCGGGAACTGATATTGTTCAGCCGGGCTGTCGTCGTAGATCGAATCTGGGCTGTGAATGAAAACCCCGAATCCCATATACAATCTCCACCATGGTGACCGCTATTCAAAACAGGGAGATCGGTCACAATGCATGCCTTCAGCGCGTCGTGCTTTATCGCGAAGGAATTCCGCCGCGCTCCATGTCATCCAGGAGGTCCCGTCGCTCGGGATCGTCGACGATGCGCTTTGGCAACGAGTGAAATACGCCAGGAGAATTGGCGTGCTGGCTAGTACGGAGCCTTGTGCGGGCTCGGACCGACGACACTATCAAGTTATTACGCGCATGTGCTGAGGATCGGCATCATCAACTTCACATGAGCATCGATCCTCTCAAGAACCTTTGCCGGAACGACCTCACGCTCTGGCAGGGACCACCAAAGCTCGTTGACGCGGTCAACTGTCTCGATCACCGCTTTGAGAACACCAGCTTCAGGCAAACGTGCACGATTGGCGAAGACTTTCCATCGCTGTGCGTCCATCGCCCTGAAGGAACGCTCGCCGGCGAGCGACAGCGCCATGGCATCCGCCGGAATGTAGGGAATGGTCGAGAGTACATCATATACAGGAGCTAGCTCGGGTTTATCGCCCGCACCAGGATAGATCAGAGACCAGTTCTTGAGATGCATGTCGCCATTGCCCGTGATGGCGGCCAAAGCCAGCCGGCGGACAAATTCAATCTGCGCCGCCGACGATACGGCGATGCCGAGAGCAACGGCGATATCGTGATAGGCGGCACCTTCGTATTTGCGTGAGGGATATATGCCAAATACCTGAGCAAAGTCCTCGATGTGGATCCGCTCGCCGTCGATGCCGCGATCAAAGCGTTTGACGAGCAGGACTTTACCGTCCGACAGTGTCTCGAACTCCTCAGGAATGCCCTCGAATTCGGATTGCTCGACAAGCTCGCGTTCCGGCACGTCCATGCCGATCGCTTCGGCCAAAGCGAGATTGGCATATTCGTTTTCCGAGACACCGGGAAACGACGTCGACGGAAACTTGGCAATATAGGATCCCTGCTCATCGCCTAGTGGCAGCGTCAGCCCCCCACCCTTGCCCGTGTTCTTGATGACGGAAAGCTTCATCTGCACACCAGCGAGCGAAAACCGGACCTTCGATTTGAGAGGTGATGGATCGTCAACGCGAGCAACGGTTCCTGCGCTTGGCACAACGCGGACGGCACCCGGCAGATCCGACCCGAGTGCAACCAGCAGATCAAAGTCGTTTCCTGCGCGAACACTGCCGGTATGGTGCTTTTCCATCGCCTCGCGCAGCTTGTCCTCGGGAAGAAGATTGGCAAAGAACGCCGGCAACGCTCTAGCAACAGGCTTGGGATCCTTGCGCAGACCTCCGCTTACCGCGCGGAAAGACAAGCTCAAAACAGGAAAGCCGCCCGTCGCGCGATAGCTCTCCTCAAAGCTGAACGCGTTGAAATTGCCGGGCGTTCTGACGATCGTGCCGACCTTCAGGTCATTCAGCAGCACTTCAAGTGATGATATGGATCTTGGATTGAGAGGAGCCTCAGGCATTGGCATTGCCGTCTGCGCTGACCGCGAACGCAGGAAGGTCGTCTTCAGCACCATCGGGCTGCAGCAGGGCATCAACCGCCGGGACCATAGCGTGCGGGATGAGCATCAGCTCAAGACCGAGCGCCCGCGAAATGTTGATCAAGGTCGTTGTGCGAGCAGCGGCGCTTCCAGCCTCGATCTCACGATAGCGAGGACGGGATATGCCTGCCAGGTCGGCAACCTGCTCTTGAGTGAGTCCCAAGTCTTTACGTGCCGTCTTCAACCGCCGGCCGATCGCAAGCAAAGCCTCTGACCCAACCATTTGATCTCTAAACCTATCACTGCGGACTGAATGTTACGTTTACATATCTTCGTTCCTTCAAAAAAGTCAAGACAATTGATCTATTTGCAGATCATATTATGAAATATGATCTGTTCAATGCCTTTTCCGAAAGAGTTTATGGGCGCTGCGGGGTCGAGCACGACCGCTAAATTATATATTCCGCTACATGCTTTGTTAAAGCCCTCCTATTCCCGCTCGCCCTCGGCACCGGTGCCTGAGAGAAAAGGAATGAGCATGCCCAAACTGGATAATTCATCACGTCATTTTCAACGAAAGATCTCTGAATTCCGCGAGCTGCGCATTGCGCCGATCGCACCGAAGCGGGTGCTGGAAAATATCCGCCCCTATCTCATTAACCTGATCATTTACCGGAAGCCGCCACCGATCCTGAATGGCCGCCTTGATATCCCATCAGGGGTGAGTAGCGGCCTGCACCGTGGCAGAGTGAGGTCGCTAGAAAACTCTCTGGAGGCCAATCATGCCGATGACAGCAGATCAAACTCAAGCACAGACCGCTACCCTCATTGATCTTGGAACAATTTTCGTCTCGTTGGAACTCAGTAAATCGGCATGGCTGGTGACGGCGTTGTCGCCCGGAAGCGAGAAGATGTCACGCCATACGATTACCGGAGGTGACATCGCTGGCCTATTTTCGTGTTTTGCTGCGCTCCGCCAGAAAAGTCAGCGGCGCAAGAACATGCTTTATCCGCTGGTGGTCAATCAAGAGGTCGGGCTTGATGGCTTTTGGTTGGGGCGGGTGCTCAGCAAGGAAGCCTGGATCGAGAGCCATATTGTCGAGGCTGCATCCATTGCCATGCCCCGCCGCCACCGCCGGGCAAAGACGGATCGCATCGACGGCGAAACGCTGATCCGCGCTCTGATCGCATGGAAACGTGGCGAGCCGCAGGCCTGCTCGATGGTCAAACTGCTCACGCCGGATGAGGAAGACATCCGCAGGCTCGGGCGAGAGCGGAAAACCCTGATTGCTGAACGTGTCTTCCACGTCAATCGCATCAAAGGTCTACTCTTCGCCCAAGGTGTACGAGATTACGAGCCTGTAAATCGAGATCGTCGACAGCGTCTGGAAGAGCTTGGAACTGGAGATGGCAGGGTTCTGTCTAAACACCTCAAAGCCGAAATTTGCACAGAACTCGATCTGTCTCGAATTGCTGCTCACACAAATCAAGGCCGTGGAAGCAGAGCGAGATGCTTTGGCTGTACGCGAGGCGCCGGAAACGCCGGCAAGAGCGACTGCTCTTTTGGGGATCAGAGGAATTGGTCTCGAGTTCGCAACGATACTCTACACGGAAGGTTTGTTCAGACACTTCGACAATCGGCGGCAAGTTGCCTCTTACGCGGGCCTAGCGCCCTCCCCGTGGCAAAGCGGCAACGTCAATCGCGAGCAAAGTGTCTCGAAGGCGGGAAATCCGCGGTTGCAAGCGACAATGGTCGAACTTGCCTGGCTATGGTTGCGGCACCAACCAAAATCGGCATTAACGTTATGGTTCAAGGAGCGCATTGCACCGTAATGCCGGCCGCCTTAAAACGCCTATGATCGTGGCGCTGGCGCGTAAATTACTGGTCGCACTTTGGAAGTACGTGAGCTCCGGTGTCGTAATCGAAGGTGCGATCATGAAAACTGCCTGAAGTGCAGACGCAGCTCGCTTAATCAGAAAACTAATCCTCAGGGCCTGATCAGTCCTGACGGATCCAGGTGGACGAACCGGGATCCTTTTGGCTCTCAAGCGCCGATCTTGAGTTTGGCCCCTTCTCCTGAGCCCGTGCCCGTCGAAAGCGGGATAATGGTGCGGCCGCTACGGACGGCGACCAAATGTGCGGTTGTAGAGGCCCACAAACGGGCCGGTAATGACTATGGGCTCAGACGGTGGATCCGCCTAAAGTGGAGAAATCCGATGCCACTCGAATGACTGATTGACAAAAAATCCTGATGTGAGGGATTCGAACCGATGACACTTCGGCGGGAGACGGGCCGTGTCGGAGACGAAAATGCCGAGAATGGAAATTCCGGTTCCCATGCCGAAAACCTCACACGCCTGCAGGCGGGATGACGCCCTTGGTGAACAGGAAGCAGCCATAGAAGCGGGTTTCGCCGGTCGAGATCACGCAATAGGCCTTCTTGGCCAGATCGTAGAAAGCGAAGCGCTCGATACCGTACATGGGCGAAGGCCTGCCTTCCGCCCGGTCGATCTCCGCCTGCACCTCGCCTTGCACGGTCGGAATTTCGCCCGGCGCGCCCATGACTTCCATGCGACCGGCAGAATTCTGGAGCGGCGTGTCGAGCGGCAGCACCGAGAGAATGGCACGGATCGCGTCA